>CACNTB010000035.1 GCA_902623305.1 uncultured Pelagibacteraceae bacterium | reverse complement strand
TCAAAAATTTCAAGTGTTTTATAATTTGTTATAGCTTTCTTACCTTTTGAGTTACTGACCTCCATAAGTTGTCTATTTTTAGAACTGCGAGTAATAAATGTTTCAATTTTCCCTGAAGATGGTCTTAATTTTCCCCATATTAAAAGTTGGTACTCTCTAATAATTGTATGTTCACTAAACTGTTTTGATAAATTTTCATGAGTTTCGTTGTTTTTTGCAATTACAACTAAACCAGATGTGTTTTTATCAATTCTATGAATAATACCAGGTCTTAACTCATCACCTATATTTGATAAAGAATTCTTATCATAATGCATCAATGCATTAACAATAGTTTTATCATAATTTCCAGCCCCTGGATGCATGATTATTCCAGCAGGTTTATTAATTACTAATAGATCATTATCTTCGTATATTATTTCTAATTTAAATTCGTAAGGTTTAAGGGATGCTACTTCAGGCTCTGGAATCTTAAGATTTATAGTATCACCTATTGAGACTTTTTTTGATGGACTTTTAATTATTTCATTATTTAGTGTTAACTTTTCTTTCAAAATTAAATTTTTAATTCTAGTTCTGCTAATTAATTCCTCTCTTTTGTTAATTAAAACATCAACCCTTAAATTATTCTCGTCCTCTTTGACTATAAAATTAATGTTTTTTTCCATAAAATATAATATTAATACTATATGCGCTTGTAGCTCAACTGGATAGAGCGCCTGACTTCGGATCAGGAGGTTCTGGGTTCGACTCCTAGCAGGCGCACCAACTTATTCACCCATATTTATTAAAGTTCCCTTATCTCTTGCTTTATCGAAAGAGTAATAAAATACAAAAATTGATAAAATTAAATAAAATCCATTTAGATAAATTGCAGTAAGGATATTTTCATAATTTACCATACCATTAACTAAAATATTTCTAGTCTCTTCAAATATATAAACTAGTGGAAGTGCGAATGCGATTGATTGAAAGATTTCTGGTAATATCTCAACCGGATAGTAAATACAGCCAAAAGGTGCTAATAAAAACATAGTTGACCATGCAATATTCTCAAAAGATGGCCCAAATCTTAACAATCCCGCAGAAACAAATAGACCAAGAGTAATTCCAAATAAATATAGACTCAAAAAAAGAAATGATAAAGGAAGACCAAGTTTTAACAAGGATATACCAAACAATGGAGAAGTTAATAATATTGCTGGAATTAATCCAATTAATGCTCTTATTAAAGCAGTGAATACAAGTGAAACAATTATCTCACTTATTTTCATCGGTGCGATAAATAGATTTGTAAAATTTCTACTCCAAATTTCCTCTAAAAATAACATATTAAAGCCAATACTGGTTCTAAATAAAAAATCATAAAGAATTGCACATGAAAGTATGACTCCTACTGCACCACTATAATAAGAACTATGGGCTGCAAAAAAATTAGAAATAAATCCCCAAAGAGTAATCTGAATTGAAGGCCAATAAATTAAATCTAATATTCTAGGAAATGATCTGGTTATTAAATAAAAGTGTCTTAAAAAAAGACCGTAAATTCTAATCAAATTCATTTTTCTTTTCTCGCTATTTCTAAAAATACTTCCTCTAAATTCTTTCGGCCATATTTTGTTATTAAATCTTCAGGAGTTCCTCTATCAACAATTAAACCTTCTTTCATCATTAAAACGGAACTACATAATCTTTTCACCTCCTCCATATTATGAGAGGCAAGCAAAACTGATATTTTTTTTTCCTTTTTGTAATCCTCTAAAAAAGATCTTACAAAATCACCTGTTTCAGGATCTAATGAGGCAGTAGGCTCATCTAACAAAAGTACTGTCGGATCATTTATTAAAGCTTTAGCAAGACTTACTCTATTTTTTTGTCCAGAGGAAAGTTCTCCAGTAATTTTGTTTAAAAGGTCTTTTAATCTAAGTTTATTTGCAAGGTGATCTATTCGGTCATTTAAATTTTGAATATTATATAATTTTCCGTAAACAATCAAATTTTGTTTAACTTTAAGTTTTTTTGGTAATTCA
>CACNTB010000034.1 GCA_902623305.1 uncultured Pelagibacteraceae bacterium | reverse complement strand
AACAGTAAAGAAATCTTGTGAGCTTGGAATTAAGTATGTAAATTCTGCAATTAAATCAAACCCGAAATATGGAAAAGGTCATGGCCCAATTAACCATCTCACTTCCCTAAAAGTAAACAGAAAATTTAAATAATGAAAAATATAGTTGTTGTTGGATCTCAATGGGGTGACGAAGGTAAAGGAAAAATTGTCGATTGGTTATCTGAACAGGCTGATGTAGTAATAAGATTCCAAGGAGGTCACAATGCTGGCCATACTTTAGTGATTGATGGTGTTACATATAAATTGAGATTACTGCCATCTGGAATAGTTAGAAAAGGTAAAATATCAATTATTGGCAACGGAGTTGTTGTAGATCCATGGGCTCTATTAGAGGAAATAGAAGAAATAAAATCTAAAGGCGTAGAGGTAAATGTAAATAATTTCATTATCTCAGAGTCTGCAAATTTAATTTTGCCTTTTCATAGAGAAATGGATGAGATAAGAGAGGATGCAGCAGGAAAAAGCAAAATAGGAACTACAAGACGTGGAATTGGACCTGCATATGAAGATAAAGTTGGAAGAAGATCTATAAGAGTAATGGATCTAAGATCTGAAAAAAATTTAGATCAAAGACTCGACTCTGTATTAATTCATCATAATGCAATTAGAAAAGGTCTAGGAAAAAAAATTTTTGAAAAAGACAAGCTTAAATCTGATTTGCTTAAAATAGCAGCCAAAATATTAGAATTCTCTCAGCCAGTTTGGCTAAAGATTGATCAATTTAAAAAACAAAAAAAGAAAATTTTATTTGAAGGAGCCCAAGGTATTTTACTTGATGTAGATCATGGAACTTATCCTTTTGTAACTTCATCTAATACTGTTGCCTCAAGCGCAGCGACAGGAACTGGTTGTGGTCCTAATTCAATAAATTATGTTCTTGGAATTACAAAAGCTTACACAACAAGAGTTGGAGAGGGCCCATTTCCTACAGAGTTAACAGATGATATTGGTGAACTTTTAGGAACACGTGGAAAAGAATTTGGAACTGTTACAAGTAGAAAAAGAAGATGTGGATGGTTTGATGGCGTTTTAGTGAGGCAAACTATTAAAGTTTCAGGAATTGATGGTATTGCTTTAACGAAATTAGACGTACTTGATGAATTAGATGAAATTAAAATGTGTGTTGCTTATGAGCTTGATGGTAAAAGATTAGATTATTTACCTGCTGCTGTAGAAGACCAGTTAAAAATAAAACCAATTTATGAAACTTTTCCAGGATGGAAAGTTACTACAAGCGGAGTCAAAAATATGGACTCGTTACCTGAAAATGCAAAAAAATATATTTTTGCAGTAGAAGATTTTATTGGTGCAAAAGTATCAAGTATATCAACTAGTCCAGAAAGAGATGATACTATTTTAATTGAAAACCCTTTTGAAGTTTAGTTTGCGGGTAAAAGATTTTTCGATTTAGCTAATAGAAGCATATGCTTTTGGAGTTTTTCAAATGCTTTGTTTTCTATTTGTCTAACTCTTTCTCTGCTAATTTTATATTTTTTACTTAAATCTTCTAGTGTAGTTGGGTCATCGTTTAGTCTTCTTGAGTATAAAATTTCTCTTTCTCTATCGTTAAGAACCTTAATAGAATCTTTTAATAAATCTTTTCTTTGCTCCATTTCCTCGTGGTGAGCAAATTTTAAGTCATGATCAAGTTCTTTATCAACCAACCAGTCTTGCCATTCATCGCCATCTTCCCCAACTTGAGCATTTAGCGAGAACTCTTTTCCAGAGAGTCTTCTATTCATTGAAACGACTTCTTCTTTACTTACATCGAGCTTATTAGCGATATGATTAACATGCTCATCTCTTAAATCTCCTTCAGTTTCTGGAGAAATTTGATTTTTAATTTTCTTTAAATTAAAAAATAATTTTTTTTGAGCAGTTGTAGTTCCAATTTTTACAAGACTCCAAGATCTTAAAATATATTCTTGTATAGAAGCCTTAATCCACCACATTGCATAAGTTGCCAATCTAAAACCTTTTTCTGGCTCAAATTTCTTAACAGCTTGCATAAGACCTACATTTCCTTCAGAAATCATTTCATTAATAGGCAAACCATATCCTTTGTAACCCATAGCAATCTTTGCAACTAATCTTAAGTGACTGGTGACTAGTTTTTCTGCAGCTTTAATGTTACCATTCGTTTTCCAATTTTTTGCTAGCATATATTCCTCCTCTGCAGCCAGCATTGGAAATTTTTTAATCTGCTCTAAATATGCAGATAGCCCACCTTCATTAGAAAGGGTTGGCAGATTATTACTCATTGTTGTGCTCATAGAAGTGTTTATTTAATTAATTATACCCAATTTTCAATAATTTATTCTTCAGTGTTTCTAAGCATTTTTAGAATATTAT
>CACNTB010000033.1 GCA_902623305.1 uncultured Pelagibacteraceae bacterium | reverse complement strand
GAGCCAGGGAAATACTGTATTATAATAATCGTTCATTAACTTTTTTGATTTACAAATGAACATGTTACCCTGGTTATAAGACGTGTTATTCCTTGTAAATTCTCTAAAGTCTTCTCTATCATTTTCCTCTAAAAGATTAATTGCTTTATCTAAGATGCCATTTCCATGAAACATATCAAAATGAAATCTTATGTTTCTACCTTTTTGAAAAATCGCTCGAGGGTTTCTTATAAGAGCTTTCTTACCGTATTTTATCACTTTAATCCAACTTACATGATGAAGTTTAATTTTATCACCAAGTATTACGTCGTAGTTATTCCATATTTCGGGAGGATTTCTCAATATTATGTTTTGAATATCATCGTTATTTGAAGCTATTTTATTACCGTTAGTCCATAATCTTCGATATCCACAAAACCCAATCCATTTATCCTCTTTTTCAGAATTAAGTTTATTTTTCCAAAACCAATAATGAAACGAATGTTCTCCATAATATTTATTTTTATAACTGATATTTTTTTTTGTATTATCTCTAATCCACTTACTTGAGAAATTACCTTCACCTAATCCAACTGGTATATAATTAAGTCTATTTACAACATCCAGAAGTTCGTTGTTAAGGCAGATACAAAAAATTTCTAATTTCCTCACTTTAAAATTTAAAATCTTTAAATGATATTCCGTTTGAATCTTTTTCTGACAATATAGGGTTTTTAATTGACCAATTAATTTTTAGATCACTATCGTTCCATTTTAATGTTGTTTCACTCTTTGCATTTCTGTAATTTGTACAACTATAAAGAACAATACTCTCGTTTTCTAATGCCAAAAATCCATGTGAAAAACCTGGAGGAATATAAATAGCTTTTGCATTTTTTTCACTAAGTATTGTTTTGTAATGCTTTCCAAAAGTTTTTGAGTTTCGTCTCATATCAACAACTACATCTAAAACTTTACCTTTAAGCACAGATACATACTTACCTTGCATCTTTTTAGTTTGCATATGCAAGCCCCTTAGAACGTTTTTTTTTGACTTAGATACAATTGTGAAAATTAACTTCTTATTTAAGTATTTTTCATACATAACTTCTCTTAAAAAACCTCTTTTATCATTAAAGTTTTGAGACTTAAAAACTAAAAGATCTTTAAATTTTGTTTTATAAATTTTCATTTAAATTAACTTTGATAAATAATTTGAATATTCACAATTACCATAAAACTTTATTGAATTCTTTATATGCTTTTTTTTTATCCAATTATTATTAAAAGCTATTTCCTCTAAACATGCAATTTTAAGACCTTGTCTATTTTCTATGGCTGATACAAATGCAGTAGTTTTATAATAATCATCCATTGAGCCAGTATCTAACCATGCACCACCTCTACCAAGAAATTCAGCAAATAAACTTTTTTTACTTTTATAAATATTGAGTAAATCAACTATTTCTATCTCTCCTCTTTTAGAAGGTTTTAATCTTTTTGAATAGTTTATCACCTTGTTATCAAAAAAATATAGACCTGTGATTGCTAAGTCAGACAGATATTTTTTTGGTTTTTCTTTTATAGAAATTATTTTTTTTTGATTGTTTATCTTTGCAACACCAAATAGCTCAGGTTTGTTTACTTTATGAAGTAATACTTTTGCACCTTTTGTTAATTTAGATGAATTTAAAAGTGTTGTTGATAAATTCTGCCCATAAAAAAAATTGTCTCCCAAGATCATTGCTACATTTTCATTACCAATGAATTTTTCACCTAAAATAAATGCATCAGGCAAACCCTTTGGAGTATCTTGTTCTTTATAAGTTATTTTAATCCCTAAATTTTTACCATCAGGAATAATTTTTTTATATTGTTCTAATTGGCCCTTGTTAACTATTATAAGTATATCTCTTATTTTAGCTAACATTAAGATGGAAAGAGGATAAAAAATTAAAGGTTTATCATATATTGGAAGCAACTGTTTATTAACTGCTTTAGTTAAAGGACTCATTCTAGTTCCTTTGCCACCAGATAATACTATACCTTTTTTTATCATTTTCTCACACCTAATCTTTTGACAATATCTTTCTTAGATATGTTTTTATAATAATCAATATTAGATAAATACCAATTAAAAGTTTTATTTATACCGTCAATAAATTTGATTTTGGGTTTCCAATTCAATTCTTTTTTAATTTTATTACTGTTCAAGGCATATCTAATATCGTGGCCCGGTCTATCTTTAACAAATATTATTTTGGATTTAGTTTTATTTTTTAATTTTGATTTAGATACTTTTAAAAGATTTTTTGTAATTTCTAGATTATTCATGTTTTTGTTTGAGCCAATATTATAAAAAATTTCCAATTTTACCTTTTTTGAATATTCTTATAAGAGCTTCACAATGATCATTAACATGAATCCATTCTCTAGAATTTTTTCCATTACCATAAATAGGCAAGTTCTTATTATTAATGATATTATAAATAAGTTTTGGAATTAGTTTCTCTGGATGTTGTCTTGGGCCATAATTATTTGAACAATTTGTAATTATTGCAGGGATACCAAAGGTTCTGACATATGAATATACTAAATGATCTGAAGAAGCTTTGCTTGCTGCGTATGGAGAGCTTGGCAAATATGGATACTTTTCACTTGATCTACCCTTTAGAATATCTCCATAAACCTCATCTGTTGATATATGCAATAATTTACAATTATTTTTTTTTTTTATAAATAATTTAAATATTTCAAGTAAATTAAATATCCCAACAATATTACTGTCAATAAAAGCTTTTGGTCCATCAATTGATCTATCAACATGACTTTCAGCAGCTAGATTAAAAATCCCATCAGGTT
>CACNTB010000032.1 GCA_902623305.1 uncultured Pelagibacteraceae bacterium | reverse complement strand
CATGACCACCTTTTGTGATAAAATTTTTCTAATCAAAAATGAGTATTCTTTTAAAACGTTAATTGTTTCTTCTGCATCTTTTCCCCCCAATGGAAGAACATATACTTTAGCAATTTTTAAATCTGGACTCATTCTAACCTCAGTAACAGTTATGGTGTTCGTTTCTAAATTTGGCACCTTAGCCTCGTTTCTTATAAAAATCATGCTTAAAGACTGCTTAATCATTTCTCCTACTCTAAGCTGTCTTTGAGATACTGGTTTTCCTATTCTATCTGCCATTAAATTGACCTCTCTGTAGATGTAACACTAAAAGCCTCTATTGTGTCATTTTTTTGGAAATCCACATAATCTTTTAATGTAATCCCACATTCTTGACCAACACTCACCTGTTTTACTTGATTTTTTTCTCTAAATATTGATGAAACTTTTCCAGTATAAATAATAGCTCCATCTCTTATAATCCTTACATCTGAAGTACTGTCAATTTCTCCTTCAGTTACTTTTGAGCCAGCAACTTTTCCAGCACCTGAAACTTTAAATATTTCTAAAATTTCTGCTGTACCAGTAATTTTTTCTTGAACATCAGGGGCTAACAATCCTGACATTCTTTGCTTAATGTAATCTAAAACTTCATAAATAATATTATATGAAGATATTTTTATTTTCTCATTTTCAGCAAGTTTTTTTGCTTCTTTACTTGGTTTAACATTGAAAGCTATTAATATTGCATTTGAAGCTTTTGCTAATGTAACATCTGTCTCAGTTACCATTCCGATATCTGCTAAAATTATTTTGGGCTTAACTTCATCATGTTTGATTTGACTAATTGCATTTTTAATTGCCTCTGATGAACCATGAACATCAGATTTAATTATTAAATTTAGTTCTTCAGTAGATTTATCTGAAAAAGCTGATTCTTGAGTTGCAAACGTCAATGGATTTTTTCCATCTTTGCTTTCTTGAGCTCTATTTTCACTCAATGTCTTAGCTTCTTTTTCCGTATCTAATACAATAAAATCATCTCCAGCTTTTGCAGCACCGTTTATACCTAAAATTTCAACAGGAGTTGAGGGTAAAGCTTCATTAATATTTTGCCCTTTGTCATTAATAATAGCTCTTACTTTTCCCCATCTTAAACCACTGACGAAAAAATCACCTCTCTTAAGTGTTCCCGTGGTAACAATTATATTTGCAACTGGGCCTCTACCAACATCAATTTTTGACTCTAAAACTATGCCTGTTGCTTTAGATTCATAATCTGTTTTAAGATCTAAAATCTCTGCTTGAAGAATTATTGACTCTACTAACTTATCTAAATTTTGTTTTGTTTTAGTTGAAATTTCAACCATTAAAGTGTCACCAGACAAATCTTCAGCAATTAATTCATGCTCTAATAATTGATTTTTTATCTTCTGAGGATCAGCCTCTGGTAGATCACATTTATTTATAGCTACTACAATGGGAACATTTGCGGCTTTAGCATGTTTAATAGACTCAATGGTTTGGGGTTTAACTCCATCATCTGCAGCAACTACTAATACTACAACATCAGTTAATTTTGATCCTCTTGCTCTCATTTCTGTAAATGCAGCATGCCCTGGAGTGTCAATAAATGTTAATTTATTTCCTTGGCTTTCAATTTGATAAGCTCCAATATGTTGAGTTATTCCTCCAAATTCTCCAGAAACTACATTTGCGCTTCTGAGTGCATCTAGTACTGAGGTCTTACCATGATCAACATGGCCCATGACAGTAATTATTGGTGGTCGATTTTTTAAATTTTCAGTTCTTGAAGCTTTGATTTTTTGAATTATTTCCTCTGCTTTTTCCTCTCTTATTGGATTATGACCAAATTCTTTTACTAAATATTCTGCAGTATCTGCAGCTAAGGTTTGATTGATAGTCACTGTAACACCCATACCAAATAAATGCTTAATTACATTACTTGATTGTTCGGCCATCCTATTTGCCAGTTCTCTTACAGTGATTGCCTCCGGAATGTTAACATCTCTTTTAATTGGTTTTAAATTTTCATGTGATTCATCTTTTGTAGCGTTTTTAATTTCTTTTTGTCTTGCTCTCTTGACTGATGCTAAACTTCTTTCTTTGGCATCAATCTCATCACTTAACGCTCTTGAAACTGTTAATTTTAATTCTCTTTTCTTTGTACTTGATTTTAAGTTCTTTTTATCTTTATTTTCGCTATCTCCTTTAAGTCTTTTAGTAGCTCTTTGCTCTGCTAGTTTTCTCTTTTCAAAATCATTTGTTACAGGGGATGATTTAGGGTTAAATGAAGGTTTTAATGGAATTCCTCTGTTAATCGATGAGGTCGCTCTTGGCTTATTCAAATTAGATCTAAATGATCCACCTCTGCTAGAAAATTTTCCAGTTTGTTTTTCAATTACTACAGAGTTTTTACCTTGAGTTTTTGCAATCTCAATATTCTTTATCGATTTTTTGGCTGAGCCTGAAATTGTTAATTTTGTTTTTTTCTCCATATTTCATCACTCAATCTTTATATACAATGTTTCGCGCAGACATAATAAGTTCATCTGCTTCTCCTTTTGATAAAGCAAAATCCTCGAGATAACCTTGAATTTTTACTCTCTCGCCTTTAACTACATCGTATCCACCAGTTAATTCATCAGATGCTAAATCTGCAAAATCTTCTAAACTCAGAATTTTTTGCTCACCAAGCGTAACTAACATACCTGGTGTTAATCCCTTTAAATTAATCAAGGCATCCTCAAGACCCAATTCTTTAATTCTCTGAGAAATATCCTCCTGATCTTTTTCGTGAAACTCTTTAGCTCTTTCTATCAATGCTTTGGCTGTATCTTCCTCTATACCTTCAATCTTCATTAAATTTTCAGCTGAACTGTCTTTGATATCATCAATAGTTGA
>CACNTB010000031.1 GCA_902623305.1 uncultured Pelagibacteraceae bacterium | reverse complement strand
CTGAATAAGTATGTTTAATATCCTTAATTTTAAATTTGATTTGATATGAATGTAACATCAAATTTTTATTAACTCCTTTATTGGAATTAGTTAGTTTGTATTTAGTATCACCGAATATAGGGTGTCCAATTGCATACAATTGTTTTCTTAACTGATGTTTTCGTCCAGTAATAGGTTTTAATTCTAATAAACTTGCTTCAGAATTTTTATCAATAACTTTAAAAATTGTTTTTGCTTTTTCGATTATTTTTTTATCACCATCGTGCCTAATTAAATCATCATCCCATATACCAGATTTTTTACTAATTTCTCCTTGGCATATGGCTAAATAGGTTTTGTGTACTTTTCTTAGTCTAAATAAAGAAGTGAGTAATTGAGCGCTTTCCCTGTTTTTAGCCATAATAAATACTCCTGAGGTATCTTTGTCTAATCTATGTACAGAATATGGTTTTGTTCCCTCAAAAATTTCACTTCTAGCAAAAATATCAACTAGATTTTTTTTTGATTTGGTTCCACCTTGGACTGATATCCCTGAAGCTTTATTTAAAACAACAAATTTATCATTATTATCAATAATTTGATCTTCATTTGATTTTATAATTTCTTTTGATGGTAAAAACTTAATTCTTTTTTGCAGAATTTTTTCTTTAAATTCGATATTAAATATATTTATCTCATCTCGTGTTTTTACTTTAATAGAGCTTTTAACTTTCTTTCTATTAAGCTTTATTTTTCCAGTTCTTAAATATTTTTCAACGAGACCTTGTGGGATTTTTCCAATTTTTAATCTTAACCATCTATCCAAACGCATATCATTACACGTTGAATCAACGACGTAAGATTTTTTCATGATTTAAAATTTAAGCTGTTGCTTGACTTTTCTCTTCAGTTTTAGAAGATTCTTTTATTGCATCTTTTTTTGGTTTATCAACTCTTTTAGCTTCAAGGTCTCTATCTACAAATTCAATTATTGCCATTGGAGCATTATCTCCATATCTAAATCCAGCCTTAATTATTCTTGTGTAGCCACCTTTTCTGTTTTGATATCTTTTAGAAAGTGTTTTTTTAACTTTATTAGCTGATTTAATATCTTGTAATTTAGAAACTAACATTTTTGTTGTTTGTAATGTTTCTCTTTTACCTAATGTTATTATCTTATCCGCTTGAGGTTTTAGAAATTTGGCTTTCGGTAAAGTGGTTTTAATCTGCTCATACTTAATTAGAGAATTAAGCATATTCTTAAGTAGAGCTTTTCTATGCTCTGATGTTCTGTTTAACTTCTTATTTGCAAAACCATGTCTCATTAAATTGCTTCCTCCAATTTCTTAGACATTTCTGCAATATTGTCTGGTGGCCAATTAGGTATTTCCATTCCTAAATATAGTGACATACCTGTTAAAACTTCTTTAATTTCATTTAATGATTTTCTTCCAAAATTAGGTGTTCTCAACATTTCACCTTCAGATTTTTGAACCAGGTCACCAATATAGATTATATTATCATTTTTTAAGCAATTCATTG
Organism: uncultured Pelagibacteraceae bacterium; assembly: GCA_902623305.1. Taxonomy (GTDB): domain Bacteria; phylum Pseudomonadota; class Alphaproteobacteria; order Pelagibacterales; family Pelagibacteraceae; genus Pelagibacter. The sequence goes on along the minus strand of CACNTB010000031.1, from coordinate 1,411 downwards.
ATCTAACTGATAACTCTAACTCATCAACTTTTCTTAATAAGTTTTTGTTAAATTCAGGCTCAGTAGAAACTTCTTTTACAGGAGCTTCAACTGGTTCATCAAAATTTACAAACATTTTAAGTTGATCTTGGAAAATTCTTGCGGAATAAGCTACAGCATCCTCAGCTGAAATCGATCCATTTGTTTCAACTTCCATAATTAACTTATCATAATCTAACGCTTTACCCTCTCTAGCAGTACTTACTGAATATGAAACTTTTTTAACTGGACTATATAATGAGTCGATAGCGATTAGACCTAGTGGTGGCTCTTCAGGTTTATTTAGCTCTGCAGGAACATATCCTTTTCCAGTGTTAACATTCATTTCCATATGAAAACTAGTATTTTCATCTAGATTGCAAATCACTAAATCAGGATTTAAAATTTCAACATCTGTAACTGGGGCTATATCTGAGGCTTTAATTTCTCCTGGTCCTTTAGCGTCTAAAATTAATTTTTTCGTTCCTTCAGAATTACTTTTTAAAGCTAAAGATTTTACGTTTAAAACAATATCAGTAACATCTTCTCTAACACCTTTAATTGAAGTAAATTCATGTAAAACTCCATCAATTTGAATAGATGTTACAGCAGCACCTCTTATTGATGATAATAAAATTCTTCTTAAAGAATTTCCTAAAGTTAAACCATAACCTTTTTCTAATGGCTCAGCCACAATTTTTGCATGCGTTAAGTCTTCACTTATTTGAACATCTAATTTAGATGGTTTAATTAATGACTTCCAATTTTTTATATTAACATTATCGACTTCCATTAAACTCTCCTTTTCTTTGGTGGTCTAGTTCCATTGTGAGGCATAGGCGTAGTGTCTTTTATTGACAAAATCTTAAAACCTCTAGCTTGTAGTGCTCTTAAAGCTGTTTCTCTTCCTGATCCAGGTCCTTTTACTTCGACAGATAAAGTTTTCATCCCGTACTCAAGCGCCTTCGAAGCTGCTGAGTCTGCTGCAATCTGTGCAGCGTAAGGAGTAGATTTTCTTGATCCTTTAAAACCTTTCTGTCCAGCAGATGCCCATGAAATTACATTTCCGTTTGTATCAGCAATAGAGATGATGGTATTATTAAATGTTGATTGCACATAAGCAATTCCATTTAAAATATTTTTCTTAACTTTCTTTTTTTTTGAATAAGAACTTTTTATACTTTTCTTAGAAGATTTTTCTACTTTTTGATCTTTATTCTCAGCTTTATCAGTTTTAGCCATATCTATTTTTTAGTAGGTGTTAATTTTTTTCCAGCAATAGCTATTGCTTTACCTTTTCTTGTCCTTGCATTACATCTGGTCCTTTGACCTCTAACAGGTAATTTTTTTCTATGTCTTGTTCCTCTGTAACAAGCTAGATCAATTAATCTTT
>CACNTB010000030.1 GCA_902623305.1 uncultured Pelagibacteraceae bacterium | reverse complement strand
AGAAACCTCATATTTACCTTTTTTAATATTTTCAAAAGTTTCTATGGAAGGAACAGCAGTAATCAAATTGATTGGAATATTTTCAAAAGATGCTCTAGAAATTGCCATATCACGAGCGTTGTAGGTTATGCCCTCATCTTGTTTAAATGATTGATCATGTTCCTCATCAACAATTATCATTCCCAATTTTTTGAATGGTAAAAATAATGAAGATCTCGCACCAATAATTATTTTTATTTTATTGTTAGAAACACCGCTCCAAATTAGTTCTTTCTTTTTTTTTGAAATACCTGAGTGCCAAACTGCAGGTTTAAAACCAAAATATTCTAAAAATTTTTGCTCAAACTGACTAGTTAGACCTATTTCTGGCAATAAAATTAATCCTTGAAAACCTTTCTCTATCAGTGGTTTTAACGCCTCAAAATAAACTAAAGTTTTTCCTGATCCAGTTGTGCCTTGCAAAACATGAACTCTAAATTTTTTATTAGAAATATTCATTTTTTTTAAAGACTTATTTTGTTCATTAGATAGCTTAATTAAATTTTGTTTAATTTTGCTATCGAATTCTTGATAAAGTTGAATTTCTTTATTTTCTATTGCCTTGCTGCTTAAGAGTACTAACTTTAATGCCATACCCTTTGGGATAAGATTATATTCTGCAAACCAATTTAAAAAATTTATTGTATTTTTTTTTAGTGGAGTAACGTCTAATTTTTTTATTACATTTTTAGTCTTAAAATTTTTATTGTTATTTTTTTCAAATTCGTTCCAAACAACACCAGTAATTTTGGATTTTCCAAAAGGTACCACCACGTAATCACCCATCTTTAGACTAATGCTGCTCTCGTAGGTAAACGGATAATTGAAGATATTGGGTAAAAGAATCGGATATTTCATATTTTATAATATGAAAAAAAGTTAATTGCACCAACCGTCTTTTTTTATTAGTACAGGCTTATAGTCACTCGCCACATGGGTTTTTACCCATAATGCAATTTGTTTCTTTGAAGAACCACTGCTACATTCGGTTTCATCAAATCTCATTCTGCCGTTAGTGTCATTACTTCCATTCCTTGCTGTATACACAACTGTAACAGAATTATCGTAAGGATTTTTATATCCTTGATCTAAAAAATATTGAATGAATATTGCATTTAAAGAATTAATACCAGAGGCGTTATTATTAATATTGCAGTTTATTGAGCTACTATCACTTAATTTTAATGTACCACCCCCCTGAACATCGCAAAGTTTTAAAGTATTATTAATAAATTTTACAGCTTGAGCATGTTGTTGAAGTGTTGCATTTCTTTTGGCACTTGCAGTGTATCCATTATAAGCAACTACCCCTACTGCAGCTAGAATTCCTATAATTGCAACAACGACTAGGAGTTCTATTAAAGTGAAGGCTTTAGTCTGACCATTTAACTTCATCATAAATTAATTCTGTATCTGTAACATAAGTAGAAAAAGTACAGTAACCTCCTGCTTTTTGCCAAATATAAGTCCATCCAACTTTTCCATAGTTACAACAATTTCCTCCCCAAGCTTGATTATCTTGATCTTTCCCTATTTCAACTGAAGTTGCATATGGAGATTTAATTTGTTTAAAATGATGCTGAAATGCAGGGCAATCAAATGCTGAATTTTTAGTACTAAAAGTTTTCGAATTACCTCCATTAAGTTTTCTGCTTATACTTCCATTTATATCAAATGCTGTTACCAATACCTGAAACTCCTTTACCATTAATTTATGATTTTGTTTTGCAACATTTTTCTTTGCACTTGCAGTATAGCCATTGTAAGCAACAACACCTACTGCAGCCAGTATACCGATGATTGCTACAACAACTAAAAGTTCTATTAAAGTAAATCCTTTTTTTTCCATAATTCAATCTACAGAAATTGTAACCCCAGCTTTATTAGCATCATTTCCGCAACTATCTTTAAAACATGCATGTAATATTACATTTTGATTACTTGAAGTTATGTGTACCTTTCCTTTAATATACTTATCTCCAAGTACAACAGAATATTCTGAGGAATTATATGGATTTTTAAAATCTCTAAGTGATCTTTCAGCAGCTCTTATTACTGATGAGCCCGTTTTTCCTGCACAATCTAAATTATTATTCATAGCTTTTGCTTCGCCCATATTACATTTTTGAACTTCAGAGGATATATACTTTTGAACTTGACTATAAATGGACTTTGTTGCGTTTACTTTAGCGCTTGCAGTATAGCCATTGTAAGCAACAACACCTACTGCAGCTAGTATACCGATAATGGCTACTACGACTAAGAGTTCTATTAGAGTAAATGCTTTGATATTCATTATTTAAAATGGAATTTTAATCATATCGGTTATTTTGGTGGTTTCATCCATTAAATAACTTGTAAGTTTTAAATTTTGCTTTCCATCAATCCAGATTTGCTCTATCCATGTTTTTCCAACCCAGTAAGCTGGATAAAATCTATTCTTTGATGGTGTGCCCCACCATGCTGCACCCGCATCATTAGGTAGTACAGTTCCATTGTATGTCCAAGCCTTATAAAAACTAAAGTCTTGAATTACAGGATCTCTTAAACCAACAAATAAAAAATGTACTTGAAGTTCATTATGAAAAGCATTTCTACATGGCATCTTTTGTTCCTTGTAAGTTTTGCCTCCTGTTCGAACTAGTCTAGCAACTTTATAGCCCTGTCCACCAGATAAATGACAATCTGCAATTTCAGCTAATATTAATTGTTTAATTTTTTGATGATTTGATTTTATAATCGCATTTTTAGCACCATCAGTATATTTTCCATATGCAACAACACCTACCGCAGCTAAAATACCGATAATGGCTACAACAACTAGAAGTTCTATTAAGGTAAATGCTTTTTTATTCATGTAAAAATTTGATAATAAAAATATATAACCCAAAGAAAA
>CACNTB010000029.1 GCA_902623305.1 uncultured Pelagibacteraceae bacterium | reverse complement strand
ACACACGAACCTAGTGGTCAACATATATTAAACGAAGAATATTATGATAGAATTGAAGCAATTCAATTTACTATGAATCACGATGACGGAAATTTAATCAATGAAATTGATAAATCAGATATTATTCTTGTGGGAGTGAGCAGAACCAGCAAAACACCAACATCAATTTATCTTGCTAACAAAGGGTTTAAAACTTCAAATATTCCACTGGTTAATGAAAATTCTATACCTGAAAAACTTAAACAAGATCCGCAAATGAAATGTGTGGTTGGTTTGAGCACTGAACCTGAACGATTGGCTGATTTAAGAAAAAACAGAATGAACTCTTTGAAAGAAACCGAGAATATAAAATATACAGATTTAGAAAATATTAGGAAAGAAGTTTTGGATGCTAAAAAAACATTTCAAAAATATAGGTGGCCTCTTATAGATGTTACCAGAAAATCTGTCGAAGAAACGGCTGCATCTATAATTAAAATTCATGAAATATATTTAAACAATGCAAAATAAAATTGTTCTTGCCTCTAAAAGTAAAGTTAGAAAGGAAATTTTAGATAAAAATAATATTAATAATTTTGTGGAACCATCAAATGTTGATGAAGATGTTGTTAAAATTAGTTTAATTAAAGAACAAGCGTCGCCAGAGATAATTTCAAAAAACCTAGCCGAATTAAAAGCAAACAAAGTTAGTGCCAAAATGACAGATCAAATAGTATTGGGTGCCGATAGCGTTATAGATTTAGATGGAGAATTGATTTCTAAGCCTGAAAATAGAGAAGATGCATTGAAAATTTTGAAAAAACTCAATAATAAATCTCATTTTTTGATAAGTTCTGTTTGTATTTCCAAAAATGGGTCAATGATTTGGAATTATACGGATAAAGCCAAACTAACAATGAAAAATTTTTCTGAAGATGAACTTAAAAATTATTTATCTAAAATATCAGACGAAGCCCTTTATGCTTATAATGTTTATCAAATAGAAGGGGAGGGTAGAAATTTGTTTTTAAGCATAAGTGGTGATGAAGACACTATAATGGGACTACCAATAAAAAAAATTAAAGAATATTTAAGTAATTATAATGCTTAAAATGAAAAAATACTTAGTTATAGGAAATCCAATTGCCCACTCGTTATCTCCCAAGCTCCATAACAACTGGTTGAAACAAAACAATATAGACGCAAAATATGAAAAAACCAAACTAGACACAGAAGAAATTGAGAGCTTAATTAATGATATCAGACAAAAAAAAATAGCTGGCTGCAATGTTACTGTTCCATTTAAAAAAAAAGTAATTCCTTACCTTGATGAGCTAAGCTTAGAAGCGGAACAAACGAAGTCAGTAAATACAATTACATTTGATGGAAATAATTTAGTAGGACATAATACTGATATCTTTGGATTTACGAAGGCAATTGAAAATTTAGATTTTAGTATAAAAGATAAAAATGTCTTTATATTGGGTGCTGGAGGGGTGGTTCCCTCAATAATTTATGCTTTAAAAAAAATGAATGTTTCACAAATTATAATTAGTAACAGAACAAAGCAAAAAGCGGAAGATTTGAATGCTTTATTTGAAAATCTAAAAGTTGTTGAATGGGGAAAGTTGCCAGATTTTGATGTAATCATAAATGCCACAAGCATAGGTTTGAATGATGAAATTATAAATTTAGATTTTTCAAAATCAGGAAAAAATAAATTATTTTACGATGTAATTTATAATCCGTCAGAAACACATTTTTTAAAAACAGGTAGAGAATTGGGCAACAAAATAGAAAATGGTAAAACCATGTTTGTTTATCAAGCCTCAGAAGCATTTAAATTATGGCACGGCATCAGTCCTAAAATTAATACAGAAACATTAAATTTATTAAAAAATGATTAGGATTGGCATTATAGGAGATATAGGTTCTGGCAAAAGTTACGTTGCAAATAATTTTGGCTACCCCGTATTTAATGCTGATCAAGAAGTTTCAAGTTTATACAAAAAAAATAGAAAAATTTTTAGAAGTTTAAATAGATTAATACCCAAATATATTGTTTCATTCCCTATAGATAAAAGAGAAATTTCCGCAGCTATTCTTGCTAATCAACTAAATTTAAAAAAAATAGTTAAAGTTGTTCACAAAGAGATTAGGAAAAAAATGAAATTATTTCTAATAAAAAATAGAAATAGAAAAATAATAATATTAGATATTCCTCTTCTTCTAGAAAACAAAATAAACAATAAAAAAGATATTTTAGTTTATGTGGAATCAAAAAAATTTAAAATTAACGAAAGATTAAAAAATAGATTAAACTTTAACAACAAGCTTTTTAATAAATTCAAAAAAATTCAATTACCGATTGACTATAAAAAAAGGAAAGCTCACTTTATAATTAAAAATGATTTTACAAAAAAATCTGTTAAAATTGGTATAAAAAAAGTTTTAAATGAAATTGGTTAAATGAAAGAAGTTGTTCTAGATACCGAAACCACCGGCATATCCATTAAAGAGGGACATAGAATTGTTGAAATAGGGTGTATCGAATTAAACAACCTAATTCCAACTAAAAAAAAGTTTCATTGTTATCTTAATCCAGAAAGAAAAGTATCGGAAAAAGCATTTGAAGTTCATGGATATACCGATGAATTTTTATCTAAACAAAACAAGTTTGCAAATATTAAGGATGAATTTTTGTCTTTTATTGAGAATAAACGATTAATTATTCATAATGCTGATTTTGATATTGCCCATATAAACAATGAGCTTTTATTATGCGGTGAAAATAAAATAAATAATGAAATTCTAGATACACTATCGTTGGCTAGAGATAAGTTTCCTGGATCTCAGGTTAGTCTAGATGCTTTGTGTAAGAGATATAGAATTGACAATTCAAAAAGAGTTCAGCATACAGCATTAATTGATTGTGACTTATTATCAAAAGTTTATATAAACTTAATTGACCAAAAAGAACCAACGTTAAATTTTGCCCAAGATCAAAAAAATATCGA
>CACNTB010000028.1 GCA_902623305.1 uncultured Pelagibacteraceae bacterium | reverse complement strand
TGTTAATATAAACACAGTTCCTGTTTTAGACCTTCGTGTTAAAGGAGCTAGCAACATTATTGGTAATAGGTCTTTTTCAAAAAATAAAAAAAATATCTCTAAAATTGGAGATATTTGTATTAATTATTTTCATGAAAATTCTATTGGAACTGTGATGAAACACATACCGGGACATGGACTAGCTAAGGTAGATAGTCATAAATTTACTCCTGTGGTTACAAAAAACCTAAATTATTTGAATAAAAACGATTTTTTTCCATTTAAGAAAAAACAGAGTTATTTTGCAATGACTGCACATGTAATATATCGAAGGATTGATAAGTTAAATACAGCTACACACTCTAAAAAAATTATAGATATAATTAGAAAAAAAATTGGCTTTCAAAATATTTTGATTTCAGATGATTTATCAATGAAAAGTTTAAAAGATGATTTAAAAACTAATACAATTAAAACATTTAGCGCAGGTTGTAATCTCGCTCTTCATTGCAACGGTAAATTATCTGAAATGAGGGTAGTTGGTGATAATTCACCAAACGTTAGTAATTTTATCATAAAAAAAACATCACTATTTTATAAAATTTTAAGTTAATATCTAAGCATGAGTATTTCTGATTCTGCATTATTTAATGTTGATATAAATAATTATAATGGCCCTCTAGATGTACTTTTAGATTTGGCAAAAGCTCAAAAGGTAGATCTTGAAGAGATATCAATTACAAAGTTAGCAGATCAGTTTCACGATTACATTACAAAAGAAAAAGATTTAAATTTAGAAATTGCCTCGGAATATTTATTGATGGCAACTTGGTTAGCTTATTTAAAATCTAAATTATTACTTCCAGGTACACCAGAAGAAGAATTTAAAGTTCAAGAAGTTGCTGAAAAATTAAAATTACAGCTTAAAAAATTAGAATTAATAAGATTGCTTTCCGAACAAATGCTTAAAAGAAAAAGATTAGGAAGAGAAATTCGATCAAGGGGAATGAAGGGAAATATAAGATCCATTTATAGCACAGAATATAATTTGAGTTTATTTGAGATTCTCAAGTCATATTCAACAATTATTATGACTAAGGACTTTCAAAAAATGAATATTCCGAAATTACCTGTCTTCACTACAGAGGATGGAATTAAAACAATAAGAGAATTTTTTGGTAAATTAATAGATTGGAAGAAATTAGATGATTTAATTCCTCAAAATTTTAAAAGTAGTTCAAAATATAAACGTACTGGCAAAGCAGGAATATTTGCCGGATCGTTAGAGCTAGTTAAAGAAGGAAATTTAACTATGAAACAAGATAAGTTATTTGATGATATTTATGTAAAGGAAAATAATGATTAAAAAAGAAAAGATTAGAAAAGATAATATCGTAAAATTTCCGTCTAAGTTAACTGATTTAGAAAAAGAAATTGAAGCTGTTATTTTTGCTGCTGCAGAACCATTAGATATTGATACAATTGAAAGTAAAATTACTAAAAAGGGTGGTGTTGTTAAATCACTAGAGAAGTTAAAACAAGAATACTCTCAACGAGGTATTAATCTAGTTTGTATTAAAGATAAGTGGTCCTTTAGAACTTCACCTAACTTATCTAATATCATGTTACAAGAGAGGACTGTAGAAAAGAAACTTTCTAGAGCTGCTGTTGAGACTTTAGCCATAATTGTTTATCACCAACCTGTTACTCGAGCAGAGATTGAGGAGATAAGAGGTGTTGCATTTGGAACTAATACTCTTGAAATATTGATGGAACTCAACTGGGTGAAACCAGGTGGTCGTAAAGATGTACCAGGTAGACCAATTCAGTATGTTACAACTGATGAATTTTTAAGTCATTTCAATCTTCAAAAATTATCTGATTTACCAACAATAGATGAATTAGGTGCTGCTGGATTAATTGACAGTTCTAGTGTTGATAATGCAATTTTTGGAACCGGTAAATTCTATAAAGAAAAACAAGAAGAAAAAAAAGAGGATATTTATTCCAATATTGACGAGATGCTAAACAGCACTCTTGATACAGAAGAGAAAGAGTAACAAAAAAGTAACTTTTAAATTAATCATAAAAAGGTTATAAGTTTTTCATGAGCATAGGAATTTGGCAAATAGCAATCGTAGTTATATTAGTAGTCTTATTATTTGGACGAGGTAAAATCTCTAGTCTGATGGGTGATGTAGCTAAAGGAATTAAAAGTTTCAAAAAAGGAATGGCGTCAGATGTTACTGATGATACAGAGCCAAAAAATATATCCGACGAAAATAAAGACTCAGAAAACAAAGATTAAATCACATGCCTACTATTGGTTGGTTTGAGATATTAATTGTTGTTAGTATTGCAATCGTTGTTCTTGGTCCAAAAGATTTTCCAATTATGTTAAAGAAAGCTGGGTCTTGGATAGGGACTGCAAAAAGATATGTAAGCAACATTCAAAATGAAGTTTCTAATTTAGAAATTAAAGAAGAAAAAATTGACAATGAAATAAAAAAAGAAACTAAAAAAGATGAGTAATGAAGAAAATGAAGGCGGATTTGTTAGCCATCTAACAGAACTAAGAAAAAGATTAATACATAGTTTTATATTTCTAATAATCTTTTTTGTAATTTGTTATATATTTGCAGAACACATTTATGGTTTTTTAGTTGATCCATTTGCTCAAGCTGTAAAAGATGATGGATCTGATAGAAGGCTTATTTTTACAGCCTTACAAGAAACTTTTTTAACATATATTAAAGTATCCTTTTTCACTGCATTCTTTGTAACTTGTCCATTTATACTTATGCAAATTTGGAAATTTATTGCACCAGGTTTATATAAACATGAGAAGGTTGCAATTGTTCCATATCTAGTACTAACACCTATCCTATTCTTTTTGGGAGGAATGTTGGTTTATTATTTAATAATGCCTTTAGCTATTAAATTTTTTTTATCATTTGAAAGTACCGGAATTTCTACAAATCTACCAATTCAACTAGAAGCTAAGGTAAACGAATATTTGTCATTAGTAATGAAGCTAATTTTTGCATTTGGAATAAGTTTTCAATTACCAATAGTCTTAAGTTTATTAGCAAGAATAGGTGTTGTTGATAGTCAATTTTTAAAACAAAGAAGAAAGTATGTTGTGGTAATTATATTTGCAGCCGCAGCATTACTAACACCACCAGATCCAATCACACAAATTGGTTTAGCTATTCCTTTGTTAATTTTATATGAATTATCAATATTTTCAGTAAAATTTATAGAAAATAAAAATTTAGAAAAAACCGATGCATAATTTAAAAGAAATAAGAAAAGATTTTTCAAAATTTGAAAAAGATCTTGAAAAACGTTCAGTAAAAATAGATTTTAATAATT
>CACNTB010000027.1 GCA_902623305.1 uncultured Pelagibacteraceae bacterium | reverse complement strand
AATAAAAAAGGAAAAGTAATCCTCGTTAAATTAATTGCTACCTCCATTTTTTCTAAATCACCTACAAATCCTGGAGCAATAATTGAAACAAATGCAGGCATGAAAATTTCAATTATTATTATTAAAAATAACAACCCTAAAAAAAAGGAGATTAAAAATATCGTTAGCAAATTTGTTTGATTGTTTTTTTCCTTTAGTGATTTCTGATGAATAACTTGGAACGAATGCTGCATTAAAGGTGCCTTCAGCAAACAATCTTCTAAAAGTATTTGGAATTCTAAATGCTACAAAAAAGGCATCCGCCAACATCCCTGTTCCTAGAAAAATTGCTATTAAAATATCTCTTAAATAACCGAGCAATCTACTAATGATAGTATAAAACCCAAATGTGCCTGTTGACTTAAGTAAGTTCATAAATCATATTAGTCTTAATTTTACCCCAATTGTACACTTATTGTTATCAGAAATGAAAAAAACAAAAATTGATCATTACACAGATAAAGAAGCTTTAGATTTTCATAAAGACAAAAAACCAGGCAAGATTGAGATTATTTCTTCAAAAAATATGACAACTAAGCGTGATCTCGCTTTAGCGTATTCTCCAGGAGTTGCTGCTCCAGTAAAAAAAATAAGTGAAAATCCAGAAGCAGCTTATGATTACACAAGCAAAGGAAACCTTGTTGCTGTAATAAGTAATGGTTCAGCGATATTAGGAATGGGAAATTTAGGTGCTTTAGCGTCAAAGCCTGTGATGGAAGGAAAGGCCGTATTATTTAAAAGATTTGCAGATATCGATTCGATTGATTTAGAGATAGATTGTAAAGATTCTGACGAAATCGTAAATTCAATTAAAAATTTTGCACCTAGTTTTGGTGGAATAAATTTAGAAGATATAGCTGCACCAGATTGTTTTATAATAGAACAAAAATTAAAAGAAATTTTAGATATTCCGGTTTTTCATGATGATCAACATGGAACAGCAATCATAACGACAGCAGCATTAATTAATGCCTTAGATATTTCTGGTAAATCAATAAAAAAAATTAAAGTTGTAGTTAATGGCGCTGGAGCTTCAGCTCAAGCTTGTACTGAGTTATTTAAGAACTCAGGAGTAAAATCAGAAAATATAATAATGTTAGATAGAAAGGGCGTTATTTATGAAGGAAGAACTGAGGGAATTGATCAATGGAAATCCAGATATGCAGTTAAAACTAAACATAGAACTTTAAAGGATGCTGTTAAAGGAGCAGATGTTTTTTTAGGATTATCTGCAAAAGGAGTTCTAAAAAAAGAGATGGTTAAATCCATGGCAAAAAATCCAATTATATTTGCATGTGCAAATCCTGATCCAGAAATTACTCCAGAGGAAATTAGTGATGTAAGAAATGATGCAATTGTTGCAACAGGGAGATCAGATTATCCCAATCAAGTAAATAATTTAATTGGATTTCCTTACATTTTTCGAGGAGCTTTAGATGTTAGATCCAAAACGATAAATGAAGAAATGAAAGTTGCTGCAGCTAATGCAATAGCTAAGCTTGCAAGAGAAGATGTTCCTGATGAAGTGGTTGCAGCTATGGGTGGAGAAAGACCTCATTATGGAAAAGATTATATTATTCCATCAACATTTGATCCAAGATTAATTAGTGTAATACCAGCGGCTGTAGCAAAAGCAGCTATAGATAGCGGAGTAGCTAGAAAAAATATAGATGATTTTGATGCTTATAAAGATCAACTCAAACAAAGGCTAGATCCGACAGTAACCATCATGCAAGGAATAAATTCATTTATTAAGAAAAATCAGAAAAGAATTGTTTTTGCTGATGGTGAAGACGAAAATACTTTAAAGGCTGCGATAGCATTTAAAAATTCTAAATTAGGGATACCAATTTTGGTTGGAAAAGAAAGTAAAATAAAAGAGCAAATAAAAAGTATTGGATATAGTGATAATTTTGACATTGAAATTGTTAATTCAAAAGATGATGAAAAAAGAAAAAGATATGTAAAACATTTATTTGAAAAGTTACAAAGAGAACAAGGATTATTAGAACGTGATTGTGATAGAATGATTAGAAATGACAGAGTTGTTTGGGCAACAAGCATGGTTGCATGTGGAGACGCAGATGGTGCAGTAACAGGGAACACCAGACGTTTTGGGGCATCATTTGAAAAAATAAAGCAGGTTGTTGATGTTAGAAAAGGTGAAATTATGTTTGGATTAAATATGATTGTTCATAAAGGAAGAACTATATTTATTGGTGATACAAGTGTTCATGAATATCCAACATCTGAACAAATGGCAGAAATAGCAATATCTACAGCAAGAGTTGTGAGACTTTTTGGATTTGATCCTAAAGTTGCATTTGTATCTCATTCCACATTTGGACAACCCCTTACAAGCAGAACAAAACATATTCGAAACGCAGTTGAAATATTAAAAGATAGAAAAGTAGATTTTGAATTTGATGGAGATATGCAGCCTGATGTTGCTCTTAATCCAGAGTATGAAGAACTTTATCCTTTTGCAAAAATTGTTGGTAAATCAAATATTTTGATAATGCCAGGACAGCATAGTGCAGCAATTTCTTATAAATTAATGAAAACTATAGGAGATGCAAAGGTGATTGGTCCTTTACTAATTGGCTTAGGTTTGCCAATAGAAATTGCACCTTTAAGATCATCGACTTCGGAAATACTTAATTTAGCATCAATTGCTGCTTACTCTTCTCAAGTAATTGATTACAAAAAATAATTATTCTCTTTGAATTCTTAAATCTTCAACAAGAATAATACTTGCAATCACATCTTCTACATCAAGTATTTCTTTAGCCTCACTGATAACTAGATCTTTTTCTTCAAGTGTAAGTGCAATACCATAAACATAAATTTTTTTTTTGTATGTGTCGATTTGATAATTGGTAGATTTAATATTTTTATTTAAAATTAATGCCGTTCTTAGCTGAGACGTAATTAATACATCTTTAGCAGATTGTTTAAATTTAAATGTCTCTTTAATTTTTATGTCGTTCCTAACAGAACGCGCACCTTTTGTTTCCCATGATAGTTTTGTTAAATATAATTTTTCCTCAGGCTCATCTACTTTTCCTGTAAGAAAAATTTTTCCATCTATTACTTTAGATTTTACTGATAAAATATATTTCTTATCTCTAGCAATTATTTTTGCTGCTAAACTTTTTTGCATAATTGAGTCATCTATTTGAGTTCCAACAGTCCTTGGATCTAAAGCAACTGAAACACCGGTTCCGAAAAGACCTTTGGAACTAACCCCGATGCATCCAGTTAAAATAAAACTCATTAAGATAAAAATTAATAATTTATTTTTCATTTTTTAATTCTAAACAATAATTATATATTTCTTTTTTAGAT
>CACNTB010000026.1 GCA_902623305.1 uncultured Pelagibacteraceae bacterium | reverse complement strand
TATCTCCTATCTTTAAAGTAACCAAAAAAAAATCTTTTTTAGATATTACAAAATTTAATTTAATCACTCTAAATAACAAAAATTATTTTGTTGCTCTTGGCGGTATTAATGAAAAAAATATAAGAAAACTTAATTTATTAAATATCTTTGGTTATGCTGGAATTTCTTATTTCCAAAAAAAAACGGCCCCATGAAGGGGCCGTTAAATTTTTAACTCAAATTTAAATTAGAATGCAAATGCGATTCCAACTTCTTTGTGAGTATCGTCTGTAGCACTAGTTCCACCAACATTGTCAGATGAGTTAGCAGCTGCAGTAATTGTCATAGATCCCATAGTATAAGAAACTGAGAAACCAGAGTCTTCTTGGTCAACTTTAGAAGAGTCTTCAAACTCAACTGTTGACATACCAGTAGATACTGACAAGTTTTCGTTTACTGCAAAAGAAATAGCTAAGTGATTTCTGTCAACATCAGAGTTAGCAGCAGCTAAATCTAATGAACTTCTTTGAGCACCTAATGTTGCTCCACCTGCAGTGTAAGTAATACCGAATGTACTTAAATCAGTACCATTGTTCACATTAGTACCAGCTTTGTCACCGATACCAACGAATAACATAGCGTCACCCACTGAGTAATCAAGTGCAACTGATTTTGATGATTCTGCAGTTGTTGAACCAGCATCTGGGTTATATGCAACAGATACATTAGCGCCCATCATAGATGTTGCGTAACCAATTGTATTACTAGTTGACATATCCGCGATACCATTTGCTTCACCATCTAGGTCATCGTAAACTTCTTCAGCAGCAGTTGGCATTTTGTCTTTATAAGCACTGATACCAGCACCCATGTTAGAACCATTACCGAAAGTTAATTTACCAGCATCTCCCATATCAAGAGTTAATCCTGAAGATGAGAATGATCCTGCGCTAAGCATTTGGAAATAACTAATAGTCATTCCATTGTCCATTTCACCAGAACCAGAGAAAGTAATATCTCTTGTCATTGAGAATGGGTTTCCAGTAACTTCAGTCTCGTCTTTAGAAACATAAGTTACTTTAGCTCCACCTGCTACGTCTAATGCTCCAGCGTAACTAGTAGAAGCCACTAAAGATCCTGCTAATGCAGTTAATCCTAGTTTTTTTAAGTTTGTCATAATTGACTCCTATGTATTGTTATTATTAATAATAATTAGGAGCCTTTTATCACTTGTAGACAAAAAAAAGTTTTATTTTATTGCTAATTTCATAGAATCTTTGACATTGTTGCATAAAAACCACATATTTTTATCCCATAAAACCTAACAAATTTGCAATAAATTATAGTTATTTTAGCTTTTTTTTGTTATTTAAACCATAAGTATAAAAACTATTATAATATCTTGTAACTTCATATGAAATTATCAGTAAAAACAGTTATTTTAGTCTGGATTTGTCTTTTTTTCCTTCAAACATGCGGGATTTATAGACCTGTCGATGCAAAAAAATATCCTCCGCAGCCCGAACTAAGAGTGAAAAATAATATCGAAGAAGGCAGAGGTTTCACATTAATGAGTGGTTTTGGTAAAAATAAAGGTGGAGAATTTGAATTTGCAAATGCGAATCCCTTATGGAGGGCTGCTTTAGACACAATAAGTTTTATGCCACTATTATCAGTTGATTATGGAGGAGGACTGATAATTACCGATTGGTATAGTGGTGAAAATAACGACTCAATCAAATTAACTATACAATTTTTATCTAACGAAATAAGAGCCGATGCAGTAAAAATAAAGGTCTTCAAAAAGAATTGTACAAGTCAAGTTGATTGTAAAATCATTGAAAGCACATCAACAATTAATGAGGAACTAAGAGTCGCTATACTTAAAAAAGCAGCTAAATATCAAGAAACAGATATTGTAAAAAATAAAAAAGAACGTCGAATAAAAGATCTAAACTAAATATTATTTCGGTGTGGAAAGATATAACTTTAAAATTATAGAACGGAAGTGGCAATCCTACTGGATTAAAAATAAATCATTTAAATCTTTAATTAATAAAAATCAAAAAAAATTTTATTGTCTTGAAATGTTTCCATATCCCTCGGGAAACATTCATATGGGTCACGTAAGAAATTATACAATAGGCGACGTTCTTGCTAGATATAAAAAAATGCAAGGTTTTAACGTTTTACATCCGATGGGCTGGGACTCTTTTGGGATGCCTGCAGAGAATGCAGCTCGTCAAAATAATTTGGATCCTAAAAATTGGACTGAAAAAAACATTTCAAAAATGCGTGAGCAATTAAAAATGTTAGGATTATCAATTGATTGGGATAGAGAAATTTCAACATGTTCTCCCAGTTACTATAAACATCAACAAAAATTATTTTTAGAACTTTACGATAAAGGCCTGGTCTACAGGAAAGAAAATTATGTGAATTGGGATCCAGTTGACAAAACGGTGTTAGCTAATGAGCAAGTTATAGATGGAAAAGGATGGCGTTCTGGTGCATTAGTAGAAAGAAAAAAACTAAATCAATGGTTTTTTAATATCTCTAAGTTTTCAGATCAATTATTAGATGGCTTAGAAAAACTAGATTCATGGCCAAACAAAGTTAAAGTTATGCAAAAAAACTGGATTGGTAAATCTTTTGGTTGTGAAATCCCGTTTACAGTAGAAGGTAATAAAGAGATCAAAGAAATCAAATGTTTTACCACTAGGCCTGATACTTTATTTGGTTTATCATTTCTTGCTGTATCAATAGACCATCCAATTTCAAAGTTTTATGAAGATGATAAAGAATTTATAAATTTTAAAAAACTATGCTCTAAGAGCGGGACCACAGAAGAAGCTTTAGCTCAAGCTGAAAAAATTGGTTTTAAAACAAAATTATTAGCTCAGAATCCGCTGGATAACAATTTAAAAGTACCTGTTTATTTTGCCAATTTTGTATTAATGGACTATGGTTTTGGTGCAGTTTTTGGTTGTCCTGCTCATGATCAAAGAGATTTGGATTTTGCCTTAAAATACAATCTGAAAATTAAAACTGTTGTTAAGCCTCAAGAAGAAAATGAAAACTTTGAAGTGACAACACAAGCTTATACAGGCCCAGGTAAACTTTTTAACTCAAATATGCTGAATGGATTAAATGCTCCAGAAGAAGCTATATTAAAAACAATTGAGTTACTAGAAAATAAAAAAAAAGGAAATAAAAAAATAAATTTTAGATTGAAAGATTGGGGTGTATCAAGACAAAGATATTGGGGCTGCCCAATTCCAATGGCATACGATAAAAAGGGAAATGTTATTAAAATTCCTGAAAACCAATTACCGGTATTATTGCCCGAAAAAATAAATCTTAAAACAAATGGAAATCCTCTAGATCAACAGGATAATTGGAAAACAGTTACCATTGATGGAAAGATCTATAAAAGAGAAACTGATACACTTGACACATTTGTTGACTCCTCTTGGTACTTTTTAAGGTTTTGTTCGAGTGATAATGAAAATCATGGATTTGATACTGAGGAAGTAAATTATTGGATGCCAGTAGACCAATATATTGGTGGTATTGAACATGCGATTCTCCATTTACTTTACTCAAGATTTTTTATGCAATCTATATCATTTAAAAATGACAATTTTAATATAAATGAACCATTCAGTGGCTTATTTACTCAGGGAATGGTTTGCCATGAGACGTACAAAGATCAAAGTAATAATTGGATAAGTCCAGATGAAATTACAACAGACGATAACAAGAATTATTTCAAAAAGGATGATCCAAAAGAAAAAATTATTGTGGGTCCAGTTGAGTCGATGTCAAAATCTAAAAGAAATGTAATTGAGCCAGAAAAAATGATTGAAAAATATGGAGCAGACTCAATAAGATTATTTATACTTTCTGACAGTCCTCCTGAGAAAGATATTCAATGGTCCGACCAAGGAATGTTGGCTTCTTATAAATTTGTTCAAAAACTTTGGGGATTACATTGTAAAATAAAGTCTATACTGGACGATGATAAAAACTATTCAAATTCAGAGGCTGAAGAAAAAATAACAAAATTTACACATCAATTAATTCAGAAGATTACAAATAATTTAGAGAAATTTAATTACAATGTTATTGTTGCAAATTTATATGAAATGTACAATTTTTTTAACAAAATTTTATCTGTAAAAATGAATAAAGAGGTAATCAAAGAAAATTTCGTACATATTTTAAAACTAATTTCTCCATTGATGCCTCACTTAGCTGCAGAAAGTTTAGAACAACTAAAAATAGAAAATAAAAATGAATGGCCTGAGCCAATTGAAAAATATCTAAAAGATGACAATATAGTAATGATTGTTCAAATTAACGGAAAAAAAAGAATGAGCATTAATACGAAGGTTGATATTATTCAAGATGAATTAATTACAAGTATCAAAAATACCGAGTATTATAATAAAAATTATGCTGATAAAAAAATTATTAAAACAATATTTGTTAAAAATAGATTGATTAATTTGATTGTTAAATAAAATGAAAAAGTTGTTAATAA
>CACNTB010000025.1 GCA_902623305.1 uncultured Pelagibacteraceae bacterium | reverse complement strand
CCATCCTTTTGATTTTTCAAATTTTTTAATAATTACATCTTCACCAAATTTATCTTTTAATATTTCATGTGCGTTACCTATCCCATCAATCAATCCTAAATTTTTTGCTTTACTGCCTGACCAAAACTCACCTGAAAAAAGTTCTACATCAGATTTGTTTAATTTTGATCCTCTACTTTTTTCAACAACATCTATAAAGTCTTTATGAAGATCCAATTGAATATTTTTTAATCTTTCAATATCCTCGTTTTTTTCCTCTAAAAATGGATCTAGTGTACTTTTGTTTTTGCCTGCAGTATGAACTCTTCTTTCAACCCCAATTTTTTTTATCAACTCAGTAAATCCAAAAGAAGAATATATCACTCCTATAGATCCAATTATTGAACTTGAATTTGCATAAATTTCGTCCCCAGCACAAGAAATCAAATAACCTCCAGAAGCGGCTACATCTTCAGCGAATACAATAACTTTTTTTTTGTGTTTTTTTGCTTGTTGTCTAATAAAACTGTAGATTAAATGAGATTGAACTGGTGATCCTCCTGGAGAATTAATTGATATAGCAACACATGCCGCTTTTTTCAGAGAAAAAGCCTTTTTAATTAGTTCTTCTTGACCTGTAAAATCAATACCTTGTTTAAATTTTCCTGCATTACCAATAACCCCACTTAATTTTAAGTGTGCAACAATTTTTTTCTTTTTAAAAAAAGAGAACATAGGTAAGTCTTATAGAATTATTTATTGAATATAAAGACTACTTATAATTGAAGAAACTGGTGCGTCAATTGATAAGTAATATATATAAACAAATTATACTAATTTAAAATTTTATGGGAACAGTTGTACAGCTTAAAAATCAGATAAATGATTCATATTTTCAGCTTAAAGACTCGGTTGAAGAAAAACTGGTTTTGACTGAAGAAAAAATAAAATCAAAATTATCTAGTGACGTACAGCTGGTTCAAAAAATGACAGATTATCACATAGAAACTGGAGGAAAAAGACTAAGAGCTTTACTAACGTTGGGTAGTGCAAAATTATGCGGTTACTCTAAAGGCTCTAGAGATATAAATTTAGCTGCATGTGTAGAATTAATTCACAGCGCAACGTTGATGCATGATGATGTAATTGATGAAGGCACTGTTAGAAGAGGGAAAAAAACTTTAAACAAAGTTTGGAATAATCATTCGTCAGTTTTAATAGGTGATTATCTATTGAGTAGATGTTTTGAAATGATGGTGGAAGACGGAAATCTAGAAGTTTTAAAATTATTATCTTCCACTTCATCTAAAATTGCTCAAGGAGAAGTTTTGCAACTTCAACATAAAGGTGAAGTTGATATGCTGGAAGAAACATATTTAAAAATAATCTCAGCTAAAACCGCTGAGTTATTTGCAGCAGCAACTAAAGTTGGCGCAATTTTATCAGATGCAGAAAATAAAGAAAAAGATGCTTTAGAATTTTATGGAAGAAACTTGGGATTAACTTTTCAAATAGCAGATGATACTCTAGACTATAATGCTGAGCTCAAACTATTTGGTAAAAAAATTGGTCAAGATTTTTTTGAAGGAAAAATTACCTTACCAATAATTTTACTTTTACAAAAATTAGGAAATGATGAAAAGAAAATTTTATCAAATAAGTTTAAAAAAGAGTTAAGAACAAAAGATGACTTTAATGAAATTATTGGTCTTATAAATAAGTATAAAATAATTCAGGAATGCTATCAAAAAGCACAGCACTATATAAATTTAGCCTCAAATTCTCTAAGTGTATTTAAAGACTCTGAAGAAAAAAATATTCTTAAAAGATTAACATCATTTAGTTTATCAAGAAATTTTTAAGGACTTAATAAAGACTTTATCCACTTCCCGGAGTCATCTTTATTGTATTTTAATCTCTCGTGGATTCTGTTCTCGCCATCTAGCCAAAATTCAATACTATCTGGAGATAAAATCCATCCAGACCAGTGACTTGGTCTTGGTACATCTAATTTGTTGCTATATTTTTTTTTATAATCTTGTATAGATTTTAACAATTGTTCTCGCGAATTTAATTCTTCGGTTTGCTTAGAAGCCCATGCTCCTATTCGACTTTCATACGCTCTAGATGAATAATATTCATCTGCAACCTGATCAGAAACTAATTTAACCTTTCCATTAATTCTTATTTGTCTCAAAAGACTTTTCCAATGGAAACACATCGCAGCATACGGATTTTTTTTTAATTCATTTCCCTTTTGACTATTTAAATTTGTATAAAATACAAATCCATCTTTATTGAAATCTTTAAGTAAAACCATTCTAACTGAAGGAATATTGTTTTTATCTGATGTGGCCAGAGCAACAGCGTTTGGATCATTTGGCTCAGTTTTCTTTGCTTCCTCCATCCACTCATGAAATAGTTGAATTGGATCATCTATATCAAGAAAGCAACTATTAAGACCTAAAGAGTTTTTTTGATTCATAATTTAAACAAAATAATCTATATAATATAAATAATGTCATTTAATACTTTTGGAAAGCTATTTCGTTTCACAACTTGGGGAGAGTCTCATGGGCCTGCAATTGGTTGTATTGTTGATGGTTGTCCTCCAAACATAAATCTTAAAGAACAAGATATTCAAATAGAATTAGACAAAAGAAAACCAGGACAATCTAAATTTACAACTCAGAGAAAAGAGGATGATAAAGTTCAAATATTGTCAGGAGTATTCGAGGGTAAAACTACAGGAACACCTATTTCTCTCATAATCTACAACAAAGATATGAGATCCAAAGATTATAGTAATATTAAAGATAAGTTCAGACCAGGTCATGCAGATTTTACTTATTTTAAAAAATATGGAATTAGAGACTATAGAGGTGGTGGAAGATCTTCTGCCAGAGAAACTGCAGCACGAGTTGCAGCCGGTGCAGTAGCAAAAGTTGTACTTCAAAAAAAATTAGGTAAAAAATTTAAAGTAATTGGTGCAGTAACTCAGTTAGGAATTCTTGGATGTGATACAAATCAATGGAACGATAAAGTAATTTCAAAAAATCCATTTTTTTGTCCAGATAAATCAATGATTAAATTATGGGAAAAATATTTGCTTGGTGTTAGAAAGTCAGGATCCTCATGTGGAGCAGTGATTGAAATAAGAGCAAGAGGTATCCCAGTTGGTTTAGGTGCTCCAATTTATTCAAAATTGGATACTGACATAGCTTCAGGTCTAATGAGTATTAATGCTGTTAAAGGTGTAAATATTGGTGCAGGAATGAACTCAGCACAATTAAGTGGAGAACAAAATTCAGATGAAATTTCTTCAAAAGGAAATAAATTAAAATTTAATTCAAATAAAGCAGGTGGAATTCTTGGTGGAATTTCTACGGGCCAAGAGATTATTGCATCCTTTGCTGTCAAACCAACATCGTCAATTTTAACTAGTAGAAAAACTATAAATAAATTTGGGAAAAATACTTCAATATCTGTTAAAGGTAGACATGATCCTTGTGTAGGAATTAGAGCTGTACCAATTGGTGAAGCGATGATGAACTGTGTTTTACTTGACCACTACTTAATGAATAAAGCTCAATGTAGTTAGCTTAAATTAATTTTTTACAACTCTTATTGTCTCCTTTTGAAACAAAATATCAGTAATTTTCTTAGAAATTTGAGAACTGTTTAAACCAGCTTTATCGTACATTTTTTTTGGATCATCTTGTTCAATAAATTCATCCGGTAAAGTCATTGATCTAAATTTTAAACCTTTATCAAATACTCCTCTCTCAGCTAATAAATTTTTAACATGAGAACCGAAACCGCCTATAGATCCCTCTTCAATAGTTATCATAAGTTCATGTTCCTTAGCAGATTTTAGTATAAGTTCTTCGTCTAAAGGCTTTGCAAATCTGGCGTCTATCAAAGTTGCTGAAACTCCTTTTGCTTTTAATTCCTCTACAGCTAACTTGCACGCCTCAAGTCGAGTACCGAGGTTTAAAATACAAACTTGTGTCCCTTGTTGAACGACTCTCCCTTTACCAATTTCAATTTTTTCTTCTATTGATGGTAGATCAACACCTACTCCAGTTCCTCTGGGATATCTAATTGCAGAAGGTCTGTCATTTATATCTACTGAAGTATTGATCATTTTAACTAGTTCAGCTTCATCACTTGCTGCCATTACTACAAAGTTAGGTAAAGTTGATAAGTAAGTTATATCAAATGAACCAGCATGTGTTGATCCATCTGCACCAACTAATCCTGCTCTATCTATCGCAAATCTAACTGGTAAACTTTGGATGGCAACATCGTGGACAACTTGATCATATGCTCTCTGTAAAAATGTAGAATAAATTGCAGCATATGGTTTGTATCCTTCAGTTGCTAGACCGGCTGCAAAAGTTACAGCATGTTGTTCTGCTATTCCAACATCAAACATTCTATTTGGAAATTCCTTGCCAAAAATATCCATGCCAGTCCCTCCTGGCATCGCTGCTGTTATTCCTACTATTTTGCTATCTTTTTTAGCATGTTTAACTAACGTGTTTGCAAATACTTTTGTATAAGCTGGAAGATTTGATTTGCTCTTTATTTGTTCACCAGTCTCAACATTAAATTTTGACACTCCATGATAATGATCATTTGCTTTTTCTGCATAAGAATAACCTTTTCCTTTTTGAGTTTTGATATGAATCATTATAGGACCCTCATGTCTTGATTCTTTAGCATTTTTTAAAATTGTAACTAGGCTCGATAAATCATGACCATCTATAGGACCTGCATAATAAAAACCAAGTGAACTAAACAATGTACCTCCAGTAACTGCAGAACGGAAAAAATCCTCTGCTTTTCCTGCTTTGGCGCTAAATCTTTTTGAAAATGCAGAT
>CACNTB010000024.1 GCA_902623305.1 uncultured Pelagibacteraceae bacterium | reverse complement strand
AAAACCTACTTTAAGCAAACTAAATCCGATCATTAATACAACTATACCAGTGACTAATGGTGGGAATAGATGCCTTATTGGTTTTAAAACTTTTCCAATAAAAATTTGAAAAATTCCTCCAATAAACGCTGCTGTAAATACCGCACCTAAACCTGCTGCTTTAAATGGTAGCATGATTGGTATAAACGCAAAACTTGTTCCTTGAACAATAGGAAGTCGTGCACCAATTTCTTTGTATCCAACAGTTTGGATAATTGTTGCAACTCCCGCTACAAACAAAGCCATTTGAATCAAAAATATTTTTTGTTCAGGCGTTTGACCAAAAACTCCAGCCACAATAATAGGAACAGTTATATTGCCAGCAAACATTGCTAATACATGCTGAATTCCTAAAGGTATGGATTTATTTAATGGAAGTTTTTTATTCGGACTGTTTGTAGAGCCCGCTTTTGTTTTTCTTGAAGCCATATAACCTCCGTCGTTAACTAAATAGACGTTATATTATTGGCTATAAATTAAAATAAAAAAACTGATAAGTTTAGAACAACTCCACTTTAGATAGTAAAAAAAACCTATAATGAGCAGATTTATTTTAATAATAAATTTTAAAAGCAACCGTTTGAAACGAAGCCTATAACTATATTTTCTGAATTTATTTCAAACCTTCGCTCACAAGGAACAAGGTATTTTTTGCTATTATAAACTAGCTCAAAATTCCCTTTTGCATTTTTAAAATCCTCATCTGGTTTTCCAAGCTCCATTTGAAGTTCACTAGAAGATTTTCCAAGGAATTTGCTTAATTTTTCATTTTCTTTTTCAACTATAGCATCTGTTTTATCTTTAACAGTTTGACACCCTGAAAAAAGAATTATGATAATCAAAAGACTTATTGCTGATTTAAATTTTGACATAAGTTAAAATTAACTTTTTTTGTTTCATAAATTATTAACTTTTAAGTTGTATAAATAATTTATTTCTTATTACTTTTAAGTTTAATTATAGTAACAATTGTGTTCTTTATTTGATTGTTCAAGCATATGAATGAAAAAGCCCTAGAAAAGATACTAAATATATTTTTAAAAGAAGTTTTACCCTTAACTGAACAAGGTGTTGCTAAAGGTAGTAAAATATTTGGTGCCGCAATAATTAAAAAAGATGATTTATCGCTTGTAGTTGCAGAAACAAACAATGAAATAGAAAATCCATTGTGGCATGGAGAAATGCATGCTCTTAAAAAATTTTACGAATTAGATCCAAATACAAGACCAAAAGAAAAAGAATGCATGTTCTTAAGTTCACATGAACCCTGCAGTATGTGTTTGAGTGCAATCACATTTTCTGGATTTGATAATTTTTATTATTTGTTTCCGTATACTGCCACAAATGAGGAATTTAATATTCCACATGATTTAAATATACTCAAAGAAGTATTTAAAATTAATGATGGAGAATATAATAAAGAAAATTCTTACTGGAAAAGTCAAAATATAAACTTTCTTGTTGATAATTTACCTCCTGCAAAAAAAGAAAATATTTTAAATCAATTAGACCAAATTAAAAAAAAATATCAAACATTATCAAATCAATATCAGGAAAATAAGGATGGAAATTCTATACCATTAAATTAACTAATGAATACAAACCTTAAAATTTCAAATGTAACTAAAATATATCCTGGGTGTGTTGCAAACGATAATGTTTCGCTAGAGTTTAATAGCGGTAAAATTTATGCTCTCCTTGGAGAAAATGGCGCTGGAAAATCTACACTAGTTAAAATTCTTTCAGGCGTCGTCATTCCGGATGAAGGTAAAATTTATTTAAATGAAAATAATTTAAAGCTGAATTCACCATCTGATGCAAAAAAAAATGATATTGGAATGGTCTTTCAGCATTTTAACCTTTTCGAAACTTTGTCCGTATTTGAAAACTTAATAATAGACTCAGATGAAAAAAGAGAAGGTATAAGAGAAAAAATTGAATCTATTATGAGAAAATACAATTTTTCAATTGATCTTGATATACCTGTTTTAAATCTTTCAGCGGGTCAAAAACAAAAAGTAGAAATAATAAGATGCTTAATGAGGAATCCAAAAGTTTTAATTATGGATGAACCAACATCCGTATTAACCGAGCAAGAAACAAGTGAATTATTCTTATCTTTAAAACAATTTTCAGAGGAAGGAATTTTAATTATTTATATCACTCATAAACTAAAGGAAGTTATGGATCTTTGTGATGAAGTTGCTGTAATGAGAAGAGGAAAATTAGTTTCTGTAAGCGAAATAAAAAATGAAAATATTGAGTCACTTGCTAACAAAATGGTAGGTCAAAACTTAAAAATAATAAAGAAAAAAAAAGTAAAAACATCTTCAGATCAATTGATTAAGATAACTAATCTTAATTTTACAAGTGAAGATCCTTTTGAAACAAATTTGAGTGATATTAATTTTTCTGTCAATCGAGGCGAGTGTTTGGGAATTGCTGGTATATCAGGAAACGGTCAAAGTGAATTATTTCAAGTATTAAGTGGTGAAATTATATCAGATAAGAATTCTATAGAATTTAATAAAAATTACATTGGAGATTTAAATCCTCAAGAAAGAAGAGAATATTTGATGGCCTTTTCTCCAGAAGATAGACTTGAACAAGCTGCTATTCCTCAAATGGCAATTTTTGAAAATGTAGCTCTAAACAATTTTAAATCCTCAAATTTTTTTAATAATGGATTAATAAATGAAAACAAAATTAAAGAACATTCAAAAAAAATAATTTCGGACTTTAATGTTAATACAGATAACATAGAGCTAAAAAGCCAATTTTTATCTGGAGGTAATCTACAGAAATTAATTATAGGAAGAGAATTAATCACCTCTCCAGATTTATTAATTTGTTTTAATCCAACTTGGGGGCTAGATGTTGGGGCAATAAACTATATCCATGAAACATTGATTAAAATCAATGAACAAAATAAATCAATAATACTAATTTCTACTGATACTGATGAGTTGTTAAAATTAAGTGATAAAATTTCAGTAATTCATAAAGGGAAATTATCAAAAATTATGAACGCTGATGAGGTTACTTCTGAAAAACTTGGGATACTTATGGGAGGTGCAAATTGATTAAAATTGTAAAAAGAGATCAGCCTTCAAGAGCTATATTTTTCCTCACACCTGTTTTAGCAATTTTTCTAACCCTATTAGCAGGAGGTTTAATTTTTTATATTCTAGGTTTTAAACCTTTTGAAGCTTTAAAGTTTTTTTTCATAGTTCCAATTGCAGATATGTATGGGTTTAGTGAATTACTCTTAAAAGCCACCCCACTTTGCTTAATAGCAATTGGTTTATCTTTTTGTTTTAAAAGTAATAATTGGAATATTGGGGCTGAAGGTCAATTAACTTTTGGAGCTATAGTTTCAGGGGGTGTTGCATTATTATTTTATGAGCAAGAGGGTTTTTATATTCTACCAATAGTTATTTTAGCTGGTGCAATCGGTGGTATGCTATATGCATCCATCCCTGCAATTTTAAAAACTTACTTTAATACAAATGAAATTTTAGTAAGTCTTATGTTGGTATACGTTTCAAAATTAATTTTGGATTATCTTGTAGTTGGTCCTTGGAGTAATCCAGAAGGATTTAATTTTCCTGAAACAAGACAGTTTAGTGACTCTGCAAGACTGCCATTATTATTTGAGGGGCTAAGAATTCACGCAGGAATATTTTTAGCTTTAGCTGCAGTAGTAATAAGTTGGTTTGTTTTCTATAAAACATATTTAGGGTTCCAAATGAAAGTTTCAGGTTTTAGTTTGAAGACAGCAAAATATGCTGGATACAAAGGTAAAAAAATGATTGTCCTCGTTTTTTTAATAAGTGGAGCTTGTGCAGGTCTTGCAGGAGTTGGGGAGATAACTGGACCTATTGGACAGCTTCATAGAGAAGTGTCTCCTGATTATGGTTTCACTGCGATAATAGTCGCATTTTTGGGTCGTTTGCATCCTGTTGGAATAATTTTTGCATCTCTAGTTGTTGCAATTACTTATCTTGGTGCAGAAACAGCACAAATATTTATGCAAATTCCAAAATATACTGGCCAGGTTTTTCAAGGAATGATTTTATTTTTTCTTCTTGCTTCTGACTATTTACTTTTTTTCAAATTTAAATTTATAGGTTCAAAAAAATGATTATAGATATAAATTTTGTTGGACTGATAGTTGCATCAATCATGGCGTCTGCAGTGCCTTTGATTTTAGCATCTTGTGGTGAACTTATCACAGAAAGATCTGGTGTTCTAAACCTTGGTGTTGAAGGAATGATGATTATTGGTGCTATTTCTGGTTTCGCATTAATGACTGTTACAGGAAGTTTAATCATTGCAGTTTTTGGTGCAATGTTTGCTGGAGTTTTAATTTCAACAATCTTTGCATTTCTTACCCAAACATTAATTACAAATCATGTAGCTACTGGTTTGGCGCTTACTATATTTGGAATTGGTATATCTGCTATGATAGGAAAAAATTTTGTAGGTATTCCTGGAAAAGAGTTTCCTGTTTTATTTGAAGGTTTAAAAGACACAATACCACTTTTGAGTCCAATATTATTTGGACACTCAATTGTTTTTTATTTTGCTTTTGCTCTACCATTCATAACTAGCTACTTTTTAAAAAAAACTAAAATTGGATTAATTGTAAGAGCTGTAGGAGACTCACCTGAGTCAGCGTCTAACCAGGGTATAAATGTAAAATTTGTTCGTTACGCTTGTATACTTTATGGAGGAGCTATGTGTGGACTTGCTGGTGCATATTTATCAATGATCTATACTCCGCAATGGATTGAAAATATGACAGGTGGACGAGGTTGGATTGCTCTAGCTCTGGTAGTTTTTTCAACTTGGAACCCAATTAAAATTTTAATTGGTGCAATGATTTTTGGTGGATTGACCATTATTCAATTTCACATGCAGGCAATTGGAGTGAGAATTCCCGTACAATTCTTAACAGCTCTACCCTACATTGTTACAATAATAGTTTTAGTTGTAATTTCTCGCGATAGTAGAAAAATAAGGCTAAGTACACCAAGTTCATTGGGGAAATCTTTTCATAAAGACAATTAATTAAAAAATAATTATTTTTTTTTAGACAAATTAATTTAGATTTAGTTTTATTAAAAAATCAAAAGGGGAAATAAATTTATGCATAAAATATTTATTCGTTCTTTCGTCTCTTCTTTAGTTTTATTATTTACATTAACTGTATCTGCTATAGCAAAAGATGTTAAAGCAGCATTCGTTTATATTGGTCCAACTGGTGACCATGGATGGACATATCAGCATGATGTGGGTAGAAAAGCTGTAGAAGCTGCCGGATTTAAAACAACTTACGTAGAAGGTGTTCCAGAAAGTGCTGATGCTGAAAGAGTTCTTAGACAATTAGCAAATTCTGGTCATGATGTAATCTTTACAACTAGTTTTGGATACATGAATCCAACAAACAAAGTTGCAAAAGAGTTTCCAAACGTAAAATTTGAACATGCAACTGGATACAAAAGAGAACATCCAAATGTTGCAACATACGCTGCTAGATTCTACGAAGGTAGAGCTATCTTGGGAACAATAGCTGGTTCAATGACAAAATCTAATGTCATTGGTTACGTAGCATCTTTTCCAATTCCAGAAGTAATAAGAGGAATTAATTCATTTACTTTAGCTGCTCAAAAAGTAAATCCAAATATCAAAACAAAGATTGTTTGGGCCTTTACTTGGTATGATCCAGGTAAAGAAGCAGAGGCCGCTAAAGCTTTAATTGATCAAGGTGCTGATGTTATTGCGCAGCATACAGATAGTACTGCTATTGTTCAGATTGCAGAGAAAGCCGGAGTTTATGCTTTTGGTCAAGCTAGTGATATGGATAAATTTGCTCCTAAAGCAGTATTAACTTCAGTTGAAAATAATTGGGGACCTTATTATGTGGAAAGAGTTAAAGCTGTAGCAAATGGAACATGGAGCCAGAAAGATACATGGCATGGTATCGGTGATGGCATGGTAGTAATATCTGATCTTGACTCAGCAATTCCTTCTGACTTAAAGAAAAAGGTTAAAAAACTTCAGTCAGATTTAGCATCTGGAAAAGTTCATGCTTTTACTGGTCCTATTTATGACCAAAAAGGTAACTTGATGGTTGCTGAAGGTAAAACTGCTGATGATGGAATGCTTGCAGGAATGATGACTTATGTAAAAGGTGTTGAGGGCGATATACCTAAATAAGTTAAAAATTCTTAAATTTTAAAAGGCCGGTTTTATAGCTGGCCTTTTTTATTTATAGTGTCTTTTTTTT
>CACNTB010000023.1 GCA_902623305.1 uncultured Pelagibacteraceae bacterium | reverse complement strand
TGATTTTAAACCTAAATCTCATTATGAACTTGGTGAAAACTTAGGTATGCTTGATTTTGACCTTGCAACAAAAACGACTGGATCAAGATTTGTATTTGTCAAAAAAGAGTTAGCATTATTGGAACGAGCATTATCTAACTTTATGTTAGATACTCATATTATTCAAAATGGTTATCAAGAAATATCACCCCCGTTGATTGCATCTGATAATACAATGTATGGAACTGGTCAATTACCAAAATTTGAAAACGACCAATTTGAAATAAAATTTGATGAAGGCACTGATAGAAAATTTTTAATTCCAACCGCTGAAGTAATATTAACTAATATTGTTAAAGACAAAATTGTTGATCAAAAAGAATTACCTATGCGATTTGTTGCTTCAACACCTTGTTTTAGAAAGGAAGCTGGCAGTTATGGAAAAGATACAAAAGGAATGATCAGACAACACCAATTTTATAAAGTTGAAATGGTAAGTATTGTGGAAAAAGAAAATTGTTTAGAGGAATTAGAGCGAATGACCAATTGTGCAACAGATATTCTGGAGAAGTTAGAATTACCTTATAGAAAAATAATTTTATGCTCAGGTGATATGGGTTTCAGTGCAGAAAAAACCTATGATATTGAAGTGTGGTTACCATCAGAAAACAAGTATCGTGAAATCTCATCATGCTCTTCTTGTTCAACATTTCAGGCACAAAGAATGAAATCAAGATATAAAAATAAAAACAAAGAAACTGTTTTTGTCGGAACATTAAATGGAAGCGGTTTAGCTGTGGGAAGAACTTTAATTGCTGTATTAGAAAACTATCAACAAAAAAATGGTTCGATTATTGTTCCTAAGGTACTTCGACCGTATATGAATAATTTGGAATTGATTTCAGCTAAATAAAGTTGTTTTAATTACGCAGATAGTATAAGTATTCACATAATTTATAAGGAGATTTATGGAAGGTTCAGGAATAGGACAATTTATACCGTTAATTTTAATATTTGTTATTTTTTATTTTTTCTTAATCAGACCACAGCAAAAAAAAGTTAAAGAGCACAAAGCTATGGTTGAAAGTCTTAAGAGAGGTGACAAGGTTGTTACATCTGGTGGAATTACAGGTACAGTGGAGAGACTTATAGACAATGATAAAGTCGAAGTAGAAATTGCTGAAAACGTAAAGGTTGAGATAGTTAAATCAACTGGTATTCAAAGTCTTGTTAATACAAATACTCAAGAAGTTAAAAAATAATTATTTTTGGTTAAGTGCTTTATTTCTCTAAGTTAAGAATTTTATTTATAACTCTTTTTTCAGTTTTATTTATTTTAATTGCTTCATCAAATCTTTTTAAATTTGATGATAATTTTTTTGATAAAAAAATTAATTTAGGATTAGACCTTCAAGGTGGATCATATCTATTACTTGAAATTGATAATGAACCTGTAATTGAACAAAAACTACAAAACTTAACAACAACTATTAGAAATTACTTCAAAGAAAAAAATATTAAGATCAACAATATAAAGATAGAAAATCAATACATTTTTTTTAATGTAATAGAAAATGACAAGCAATTTGTCTTAGAAGTTTTTCAGGATGAAAATAGTGATCTTAATCCTTATTATCCAAGATTTAAATCACATCAGTTAGAAATTGAAGATACAGGATTAAATTTTAAAGTTAATTTTTCAAGACAAGGTTTGATTAAACTTAAAACTTCTTCTCAGGATCAAGCTATAGAAATTGTTAGAAGAAGGGTAGACGAAGTTGGAACTAATGAACCAAACATACTTAAAAGAGGAAATAACCGAATTTTAGTAGAGCTTCCAGGATTAGATGATCCGATGAGAATAAAATCATTACTTGGTAAAACTGCAAACCTTACTTTTCGATTTGTAACAAATGACGAAAATGACCGTTTTGGTGTTGAAAAGTTAAAATTTGAAAATGGTCTAGAAGAAGCCACTGTTAGTAAAAGAATTATAATAAGTGGTGAAAATTTACTCGATGCACAACCAAAAATGGATACTCAAAATAATCAAACAATTGTTTCTTTTACTTTAGATAGAGTAGGAGCAAAGAGATTTGGTAAAGCAACATCAACTGGTATTGGAAAACAATTAGCAATCGTTCTAGATGGTAAAATTATTAGTGCACCTGTAGTTAGAGACACTATTGCAAGTGGATCAGGTCAAATAAGCGGAGGTTTTACTTTTCAAACAGCAACTGATCTAGCTTTATTATTAAGATCAGGAGCATTACCAGCGCCATTAGAAATTATTGAAGAAAGAACTGTTGGACCTGATCTTGGGCAAGACTCAATTAATGCAGGAATGATTGCTTTGGCGATAGGTTTTATGTTGGTAATAATTTTTATGTTCGTTAAATATAAAATTTTTGGATTAATAACCAATATAACACTGATAGTTAATTTATTTATTCTTTTAGGTGTTTTAACTTTATTCGAGGCTACATTAACATTACCAGGTATTGCAGGAATTATTCTAACCGTAGGTATGGCTGTTGATGCAAATGTTTTAATTTTTGAGAGAATTAAAGAAGAATTAAAAGACGAGACTAATACTATTTTGGCTTTTGATGGTGGTTATACTAAATCAAGAACCGCAATTTTAGACGCTAATATTACTACATTATTAGCTGCAATTATTTTGTTTTTCATGGGCTCAGGTCCAGTCAAAGGTTTTGCTGTAACATTAGGAGTTGGAATATTTACGACACTATTTTCAGTCTATTTCATAGCAAGATTGTTCACTAGTATTTATATATCAAGAAATAAAGATAAGGAAAAATTAATCTAATGATTGCTTTTAATAAATATTATAATCATTTTAATTTACTATCATCACTTTTAATTGTTGTTTCTTTATTATTATTAATATTTAAAGGACTTAATTTTGGTATAGACTTCAAAGGTGGTACATTAATTGAACTTAGAGCTTCTGACTCCAAAATAAATGTTGGTTCATTACGAGATAGATTTAATCAAATGGATTTAGGAGATGTTTCAGTTAAAAAATTTGGAAATGATACTGATTTTTTAGTAAAATTTGAAAACAAAGATAATAAAAAGAAAATCATTGAAGAAATTAAAGTTAATTTAGATAAATCTTTTGGAAACAATTATGATTTTAGGAGAGTTGAAAATGTTGGTCCGAAAGTTAGTGCCGAATTATTAAAATCAGGAGTTATAGCAATATCTTTGTCATTAGCATTAATGCTTATTTACATTTGGGTTAGATTTGAATGGCAGTTTAGTCTAGGTGCAATTTTAGCTTTGTTCCATGATGTTATTGTAACTCTTGGAGTTTTTTCTTTATTTAGCCTAGAAATAAATTTATCAATTATTGCAGCAGTGTTAACAATAGTTGGATACTCTATGAATGATACTGTTGTAATTTTTGACCGTGTTAGAGAAAATCTTAGAAAATATTCTGATATTAAGATTTTTGAATTAACAAATATTTCAATTAATGAAACGTTATCAAGAACTATAATAACATCTGCAACTACTTTACTTGCTTTATTAGCAATTTATTTTTTTGGTGGTGAAATATTAAAAGGGTTTTCATTAGCAATGATACTTGGTGTTGTTTTTGGAACCTATTCATCTATTTATATAGCTAATACTGTTTTGGTTAGACTAAAAGTTTCTCAAAAAACTGTTCTTAGAGAAGACGAAAAAAAATAATTTAATATAAGTTTTGAGCCATAACCATTGTCAGTAACATTGGTAATGACAATAAAGTATTAGTTCTGGAAAAAATCATTGCAGTTTTAGCTGATTTTATTTTTGTATCAGGATCAGTTTCTACAATTCCTAAAGCTCTTTTTTGATTCGGCCAAATAATAAACCAAACATTAAAAGCCATTATAATACCTAACCACATACCGATACCTATTGCGGTATGCTTTGGTACACCAGATGAAATACTTAAAGTCATCGCATCATGCAAATAACCATTAAGCAAAGCAAGAATTAAACCAGATATAACTGTCAGTAGTGCTGCCCATCTAAAATAAAATAATGCAGCTGGTGCTATTACTTTACCAATGGCTGGTTTTTGTTCGTCTGGAATTTTTCCCATATTTGGAATTTGAACAAAGTTGAAATACCATAGTAATCCAATCCACATAATTGCAACAATTACATGCACATATCTAAACAACCAGCTCCAGAAAAGCGTATCAAAAGCTATACCTTCGTTTATATAAAATAATCCAAGAAACAAAATTATAGCAAGCGCCAAGGAAGTGTGAATTGTTTTTGATAAAGATGACAATAAAGAACTCATTAACGTATTATACACTAATTTTATATTAATGATAATTCTTTTATTGTTTTAAAATTAGTAT
This sequence comes from uncultured Pelagibacteraceae bacterium, assembly GCA_902623305.1. GTDB lineage: Bacteria > Pseudomonadota > Alphaproteobacteria > Pelagibacterales > Pelagibacteraceae > Pelagibacter. The sequence goes on along the minus strand of CACNTB010000023.1, from coordinate 2,519 downwards.
TTATTATTAATATTATAAAAAAATAAAAAAAACATAATAAAAAAACTTACTATGATACATAACTTACCAAAACTTGATTATTCAAAAGATGCTTTATCTCCTATTATGTCAGCAGAAACATTGGATTTGCATCACGGAAAACATCATCAAACATATATAACAAATTTAAACAATTTTATAAAAGATACAGATATGGAAAACATGTCTCTTGAAAATATAATTATAAATAGTTCAAAAGATAATTCAAAAGTAGGAATTTTTAATAATGCAAGTCAACACTGGAATCACAATCTATTTTGGAAATGTATGAAGCCAAATGGAGGAGGGAATATGCCTCCAAAATTAGAAAAAAGGATTATTAATGATTTTGGAAGTGTGGATGAATTTAAAAAAGAATTTAAAAACGCTGGCATTACTCAATTTGGTTCCGGATGGTGTTGGCTCTCAATAAATGACGGAAAATTGGTTGTAACTAAAACAGCCAATGCAGAGAATCCATTAATAAAAAACATGAAACCTATTCTAGGATGTGATGTATGGGAACATTCATATTATATAGATTATAGAAATAAGAGACCAGAATATCTTGATAAATTTGTAGAAAATTTAATCAACTGGGAGTATGTAGAAACTTTATTAGATTAAATTTTTTAATCAAAATTTTTTTCTAGCATAAGTAAATGATTTAATACACTGGTAAATAAAAAAAGCACCAGTGGTTAACAAAATTATTTTTGACATATCAGCCCAAACATTTTGAAAAGTATTTCCAGAAATCACTGATCTAAAAAAGTCCAAACCTCCTAAAAATGCTATTAGACCAAAGAATGCAACAATGTGCATAAAGATTTTTTTTTTACTTGTAAATTTAATAGACAAGTTTGAAAAAATAAAAATTGGTAAACCTATTAATGATGGAATAAAAGAAGTTAAAGAATTACTCCCACTAACAAAACTAACAATAACTCCCCATAAAATCAAAAAAGATCCATAAAAAATAGATAAATGCTCAATTGTAAGTCCAAAAATTTTATATTTTAAACTATTATTAATTTCCTCGCTCATTTGCTAATTAAAATTTATAAAATTTAATCCAGCAAAAAAAAATATACCAAGCCATACTAAACCTTTAATAAAAAAAAATGTAAAACTTCCCAATGCAATATATTTGCTGGTTTTATTTTTTAAAAAATATTTATTAATTTTTTTAAACATTTTAACTTTTAATCATTTTTAATGCTTTATTAAGTATATCCTCTGATTTTTCGTGTTTACCATCATCATGCGCCTTCACACCTTCATCTCTTAGTTTTTGTATTTTTTCTATTTTATCTAAAGACATTCCCGAATTTTTCGCTAGACTGATTTCATAATCTAGCTCTTCCCATAACATTGGACAAGAATATGAAAATGCATTACTTGTAAATAATACAATTATGAGTGTTAACAATATTTTATTCATAATAAATTTAAAACCTAGTATTAAGTTTTTTAAATAAATGGTGAAAATTTTCAACTAATATATTTATAGAACTTATTAGATAATCTAATTTAACAAAGGCTTCAAAAATTGCCCTGTATAACTCTCTTTAATCTTACATACATCTTCTGGCTTTCCTTCGGCGACAATATTACCACCCTTAACACCTCCCTCTGGACCCATATCTACTATGTAATCGGCAGTTTTAATAACATCTAAATTATGTTCGATTACAACTACAGTATTACCTAATTTGACAAATGTATGAAGAATTTCTAATAGTTTTTTTATATCATGTTGATGCAAACCTGTAGTTGGTTCATCTAAGATATACATCGTTCTCCCTGTAGATCTTTTTGAAAGTTCTTTTGCAAGCTTAATCCTTTGAGCTTCTCCTCCAGAAAGTGTTGTAGCTTGTTGACCAATTTTTATATAACCTAATCCAACTTTTTTTAAAGTTAATAATTTTGTTTTTATATTTGATATATTTTCAAAATATTCACATCCTTCATCAACTGACATATCCAAAACATCTGCAATACTTTTGCCTTTAAATTTAATTTCCAAAGTTTCTCGATTGTACCTAGTTCCCTTACATTCATCACACTGTATATAAACATCAGGTAAAAAATGCATTTCATAAGTGATTACACCATCTCCTTCACAAGCTTCACATCTACCTCCTTTAACATTAAAAGAAAAACGACCAGGCTTATAACCCCTAGTTTTTGATTCTGGTAAACTTGTAAACCAATCTCTAATAGGTCCAAAAGCTCCTGTATAGGTTGCTGGATTTGATCTAGGTGTTCTTCCAATAGGAGATTGATCTATATCAATTATTTTATCAATCAATTCAACACCCTTATAACCTTTAAATGATTTAGGTGTTTTTCTTGCTTTATTATTTAAAGTTAAATTTAAGGCATGGAATAGAGTTTGTAATATAAGAGTAGATTTACCACTTCCAGAGACACCAGTCACACAAGTAAATGTTCCAGTTGGAATTTTAAGATTTACATTATTTAAATTATTTCCACTT
>CACNTB010000022.1 GCA_902623305.1 uncultured Pelagibacteraceae bacterium | reverse complement strand
TCTTGTAAAACAAAGATTGGATATGGTTCTCCGAATAAATCAGGAAAAGCATCGTCCCATGGTAGTCCATTGGGAGTAGATGAAATCAAGCTTGTAAGAGAAGCCTTAAATTGGAAAACTAAACCTTTTGATGTCCCAAATAAAATTTTAAATGAATGGAGAAAAATTGGCCAAAGAGGTGAAATTTTAGAAAAAAAATGGAACAAGGCATTAAAAAGAAAAAAAATAAAATTTAATCAAACTTTAAAAAATAACTTTACTAAGGTGCTTAAGAAAGAAAAAGAAAATGCAATAAAGGAGCCAAAAAGTTTAGCTACTAGAAAATGTTCAGAAATGACATTAAATGCTTTAACAAAACAAAAAAATAATTTAATTGGCGGCTCTGCTGATTTAGCGGGATCAAATAATACAAAAACTGAAAACCATAAAATAATCAAACCTGGAGATTTTACTGGTGACTACATTCACTACGGAGTGAGAGAACACGCAATGAGTGGGATCATGAATGGTATCGCACTTCACAGTAATCTAATTCCTTATGGAGGTACTTTTTTAATATTTTCTGATTATTGCAAACCTTCGATCAGATTGTCTGCCTTAATGAAAAAAAGAGTAATTTATGTAATGACTCATGACTCTATTGGGCTCGGAGAAGATGGCCCTACCCATCAACCTATAGAACAACTTTCGGGCTTACGTGCTATACCTAACCTAAATGTATTCAGACCTGCAGACAGAATTGAAACTATCGAGTGTTGGGAACATGCATTAAAAAGCTCAAAAACACCTAGCGTTCTATCTTTAACAAGACAAAATTTAAATCCAGTAAGAAAAATATACCCGGATAAAAACTTATGCTCATTGGGTGCTTATGAGGTTTTAAGAACAAATAAAAAAATTAATCTAACAATATTAGCGAGTGGATCTGAAGTTAATCTAGCGTTAGAAGTTAGCCATAAATTAGCCAAAGATAAAATATATTCTAAAGTGATATCAATGCCTTGTATGGAACTTTTTGAATTACAATCGAAATCTTACAAAAAAAAAATTTTAAAAGAAACAAAATTTAAAATATCCATTGAAGCTGGATCAAGCGATTGTTGGAAAAAATATGTGGGTGATAACGGTATTGCTTTTGGAATTGATGAATTCGGTAAAAGTGCACCCTATAGAGATATTTATAAATATTTCGGACTAGAGAGCACAAACATTAAAAATATCGCTAAAAGATTATCAAATAAATAAAATGACAATTAAAATTGGAATTAATGGAATGGGACGGATTGGTCGTATGGTTGTTAGATCAATTATCGAAAGTAAAAATAAAAATTTAAAAATTAATCATATAAACAACAGGTCAAATTCAGAAACTACATCAAAATTAATCAAATACGATTCTATACATGGAAAATTAAATGGTGATCTAGATTATGATCCAGATCATTTAATAATTAATAAAAATAAAATTACATTTTCTCAGGAAACAAAAATTGAGGATATAAATTGGAAAAAACATAATGTTGATTATGTTTTTGAATGTACCGGAAAATTTAATTCAAAAGAAAAACTTCTTGCTCATACAAAAAATGGTGCAAAAAAGGTAATCGTTTCTGCTCCATGTAAAAATGCTGATAAAACAATAGTATTTGGTGTTAATGAAAATATAATTACTAAAGAGGATAAAATAATATCTGCAGCTTCGTGCACCACCAATTGTCTAGCACCTGTAGCTAGTGTTCTTAATAAAAATTTTGAAATTGAAAAAGGATTTATGACAACTATTCATGCATTTACTAGTGATCAAAGAATTTTAGATAATTCTCACAAAGATCCAAGAAGAGCAAGATCTGCAAGTCAATCTATAGTTCCTACTTCAACAGGTGCTTCAAAAGCGATAGGAGAAATAATACCAAGCCTTAAAGGTAAATTAGAAGGTATCGCGATGAGAGTACCTACTCCCAATGTTTCACTTATTGAATTAGTGTTTTGTACAAAAAAAAAAATAGATGTAAAAAAAATTAATGACGCCTTTGAAAATGCATCAAAAAATAAATTAAAAAATATTTTAAAAGTTACAGATGAAAAATTAGTTTCCATTGATTTTAATCATGATTCTGCTTCTGCGATTGTAGATACTACTTTAACAAATGTAGTTGGAAGTAATATGGGCAAAATATCGGCCTGGTATGATAATGAATGGGGTTTTTCTAACAGGATGTGTGAAATTGCTGAATGCTTGCATAAAATCTCTCGATGAGAAGTATCTTAAAAGAAAAAAATCTTAAAAATAAAAAAATTTTATTAAGATTAGATTTAAATGTACCTTTAAACAAAGGAATAATAAGTGACACAACAAGAATTGATAAGATTCTTCCTACTTTAAATTTTTTAATAAAAGAAAAAGCAAAAATTATAATTTTGTCTCATGTTGGCAGACCAAAAGGTAAAATAGTTAAAGAATTGTCTCTAGAACCAATTCGAGAAAAATTACAAAAAAAATTAAATATGAGTGTAAAGCTAATGACTGAAAATATAAAAGAAATCAAAAATAAAAATTTCTTTGATAAATATAATGAAGAAATTTTAATTTTAGAAAATATCAGATTTTATTCTGAAGAAGAAAAAAATGATACTAACTTTGCAAAACACTTATCATGTCTTGGGGATATATATGTTAACGATGCGTTTTCTTGTTCACATCGGGCGCATGCTTCTATTCATAAGATTCCAAAATTTTTACCATCATTCTCTGGACTTCAGTTAGACCTAGAGTTCGATGCTCTTACAAAAATCACATCAGAAATTATTAGGCCTATAACTTGTATAATTGGTGGATCCAAAATTTCTACTAAGATTAATGTCATTAAAAATTTAATAACTAAATTTGACAACATTATAATTGTAGGTGGTATGGCTAATAATTTTATTGAATTTTTTGGAAATAATGTTGGAAAATCTATTAAAGAAAATAATTATAATCTTGTAGTAGAGGAAATTATAAATCTTTCTAAAAAAGAAAAATGTAAAATAATTTATCCAGAAGATGTGATTGTATCTAATAATTTAAATGGATCTCCTCAAAAAAAAGATTTAAATACAATTTTACCAGACGAAATGATTTTGGATATAGGTCCAAAAACTATAGATAAAATAATTAATATTATTGATAACAGTAAAACTATACTTTGGAATGGACCTGCAGGATATTTTGAAAATCCAAATTTTGCCAATGGAAGTATTCAAATAGCTAAAAAAATAATTGAAAATAATAAAATAAACAAAATTTTTTCGGTTGCTGGTGGTGGAGATACAGTTTCTTTATTAAATAATATGAACGCCGCTGAAAATTTTAATTTTGTTTCAACTGCAGGTGGAGCTTTTTTAGAATATCTTGAAGGTAAAAACCTTCCTGGTATAACCGCATTGAATTAAAATTAACATGTCTGAACTAAATAAAATTGCACTTAAAATAATTTCAAATGGGAAGGGAATTCTTGCTGCCGATGAAAGTAATGGCACTATGACTAAAAGACTTGAAGCTGTTAAGGTCAACTCAACTCCAGAAAATAGACTTGCTTTTAGAGAAACACTGTTTTCATCAGAAAGCATGAAAGATTGTATAGGTGGTGTTATTCTCTTTGATGAAACCATAAATCAAGATTCAAGTTCAGGAAAATCAATACCTAATTTAATATCTGACTCCGGTGCTGTGCCTGGAATTAAAGTAGATACTGGTGCAAAAGATTTAGCAAATTCTACTGAAGAAAAAATTACAGAAGGTTTGGATGGTCTTAGAGAAAGGTTAAAAAAATATTATGACCTTGGGGCAAGGTTTGCAAAATGGAGAGGAGTCTATTCTATTACAGAAAAATATCCTAGCCAACTTGCAATTTCTAGTAATGCTCATTCTCTTGCTAGATACTCTGCACTCGTACAAGAAAGTGGGATGGTGCCAATTGTTGAGCCTGAAGTATTAATGGATGGAAATCATTCTGCTGATGTTTGTTTAAGCAAAACATCGGTGGTAATTAAAAAATGTTTTGAGGAGTTAATTTTACATAAAATAGATCTTTCAGGAATTATTTTAAAACCAAATATGATTTTAAATGGAAACCTATCAAAAAATAAAATTTCTAACGAGGAAATTTCGCTTAAAACACTTGAGTGTCTTAAAAATTCAGTACCAAAAGAAGTGCCTGGAATAGCTTTTTTATCAGGAGGACAGTCCGAAGTAGAGGCTTGTGAAAATTTAAATTTAATAAATAAAAATAATGATACAAATTTTATAATGACCTATTCATATGGAAGAGCTCTACAACAAAGTGCTTTGAAAGTATGGTCAAAAAACATTAAAGATACAAAAGCAACTCAAAATACTTTTAATCATAGAGCTAAAATGTGCAGCTTGGCTGCTCAAGGAAAATGGTCTAGAGAACTTGAAAATAAATAAAAAAAAATTTATTTATCTTATTTCCCCTAATAAAATTTATAAAAATTTCTATTATAATCTTAGATTAGTTCTAAAAAATAAAAAAATAAGTTTTTTTCAGCTAAGACTCAAAAACTATTCTCAGAAGAAGCAAATTATTATTGGGAAAAAAATTAAAAATATTTGCAAAAACAATAAAGTAAAATTTATAATTAATGATGATCCTTTGCTTGCTTTAAAATTAGATGCTGATGGTTGTCACTTAGGTCAAAAAGATATGAATATTAATTTAGCAAAAAAAATACTTGGTAAAAAAATTATAGGAATTACATGTCATAATTCTATGACTTTAGCAAAAAAAGCAATTAAAGCTAAGGCAAGCTATATTGCTTTTGGCTCATTTTATTCATCTCAGACAAAAAAAACGAAGTATCAAGCCTCCGTTAAAATTTTAAATAAATATAAAAAGTTTTCAAAAACTCCAGTAGTAGCTATTGGTGGAATTAATTCTGAAAATTACAAAAATCTATTATTGAACAATGCTAATTTTTTAGCTATTTCAGGCTACATTTGGAAAAATAAAAAATATAAACCATTGCAAGCAATAGAAAGATTGAAATGAAAATTAATGCTGGAGAAATTAGAGTGGGGATGCTTTTAGAATATAAAAATGATTTATGGCAAGTTTTAAAAACTCAACATGTTAAACCTGGAAAAGGTGGTGCGTTCGCCCAAATAGAAATGAAGAGCGTCAATAAAAATACAAAATTAAATGAAAGATTTAGATCTAGTGAAACAGTTGAAAAAGCTTCTTTGGAAGAAACAACTTTCAATTATCTTTATAATGATGAAATTAATTATTTCTTTATGGATCCAAAATCATTTGAACAAATTGAAATCAAAAAAGAAATGATTGGTGATAAAGGAAAACTTTTAACAGAAAATCTTGAAGTCTCTGTAAGTTTTTATAATGAAAATCCAATTTCAATCGAACTACCTAACCAAGTAAAATGTAAAATTGACACAACTGACGCAGCTCTAAAGGGTCAGACTGTATCCTCATCTTACAAACCTGCAACACTTGATAATGGTTTAAACATACAAGTCCCTCCATTTATTGAGTCGGGTGATGAGGTCATAGTTGATACTAGAAATTTAGAATACGTTAAAAAAATTTAAAAATGATTTCTATATCTTCAAACTTAAATATAATGATCAAAGCAGTTGAAAAAGCCTCAAAATCAGTAATAAGAGATTTTGGAGAAATTGAAAAATTACAAGTATCTAAAAAAGGACCGCGTGATTTCGTTACTAAAACTGATAGAAATGTAGAAAAAATTTTAATAGAAGAATTATCTAAAATAAAAAGTAATTACTCCTTTTTATCAGAGGAAATTGGTAAAATAGATAATAAAGACAGAGAAAACATTTGGATTATTGATCCAATTGATGGAACAACAAATTTCCTACACGGTATACCTCATTTTGCTATTTGTATAGCTCTTGAATCTAAAAAAGAAATTGTTAGTGGTTTAATTTACGATCCTATTAAAGATGAAATGTTTTATGCAGAAAAAAATAAAGGAGCATATTTAAACAACCAAAGATTAAGGGTATCAAATAAAAACCTAATAGATGAATGTTTGTTTTCAAGCAACAATGAAGGTGTCAAATTCAGTAATCTTAATATGAGATTAAGTGGTTGTGCTGCATTAGATTTGGCCTATGTAGCTTCAGGTAGATTGGATGGTTTTTTTCATAATAAAATTAATATTTGGGATGTTGCTAGTGGGGCCTTACTAGTAAAAGAAGCGGGTGGAATAGTTAATGATTTAGACAAATTCAATCGAACTAATATAGATATTAGGGCATCAAGTGGTGCAATTTATGACAAAATGCTTGAAAATTTAAAGAACTTTTAATTGTGTTATAAATTTCTTTTGCTATAAGTCTCGATATGAAAAAAGACATTCACCCTAACTACCATAATATTAAAGTTGAAATGACTGATGGAACTCAATTTGAAACCAGGTCAACATGGGGATCAGAGGGTGATTTACTGAGATTAGAAATTGATCCTAAATCACATTCTGCTTGGACAGGTGGAAAACAAAAGCTTATGGATAAGGGAAGAATAAGCAAATTTAATAAAAAATTCCAAAACTTTAAATCAGATAAGAATAAATAATGTCTAATGCACCTCTGATGCCAATGGCTACTGCTGTTTGGTTAGTAGAAAATACAACTCTTACTTTTAGACAAATTGCTGATTTTTGTAATTTACATGAAGTTGAAATTCAAGGCATTGCCGATGGTGAAGTTGCTAAAGGGATAAAAGCTTATAACCCAATCATGTCAGGACAATTATCAAGAGAGGAAATTGAATTATCTGCAAAAGATCAAAATAGGCCTCTTAAAATACAAAATTTAGATATTGAGATATCTAACTCTGAGAAAAAAATCAAAAAATATATTCCTCTCTCTAAACGACAAGACAAGCCAGACTCCGCTTTGTGGTTAATAAAACAACACAGTATTTTAAAAGACTCTCAAATTGCTAAACTTATTGGTATGACTAAAAATTCTGTAACTTTAATTAGAAATAAAAGTTACTGGAATTATAATAATTTGAATCCAAAAGATCCAGTGGCTCTAAATTTATTTAGTCAAAAAGATTTACTTGATGCTTTAGCAAAAGCTGAAAGAAGAGTAAAAAGAGAAAAAAAAGAAAAAGAAAAACAGGCTAAAATGGTAACTAATAATGTATAATATTAATAGACATAAAATTGTAAAAGTGATATCTAACCACTTTTTTGGAGGTTGTTATTAAAATAGAAGTCAAAGACAATAATGTAGAACAGGCCCTGAGAGTTTTAAAAAGAAAACTCCAAAGAGATGGGTTCTTTAAAGTGATAAAATTAAAGAACACCTATGAAAAACCTTCTGAGAAAAAAAAAAGAATTCTTCAAGAGAATATAAAAAGAGTTAAAAAATTAAATAAACTTAAAAATAGAAGTTAATTACAACGCGGGGTGGAGCAGTCTGGTAGCTCGTCAGGCTCATAACCTGAAGGTCGGCGGTTCAAATCCGTCCCCCGCAACCAATTAAATGCTAAAAAAAAACTCTT
>CACNTB010000021.1 GCA_902623305.1 uncultured Pelagibacteraceae bacterium | reverse complement strand
AATTAGATGAAGCCTCTGCTGGTGCTACTATGTAATAAGTTGGTAGTGCATAATTAGTATGAGGTAGAGATATATCGATAATCTCAGCACCACAATCTTTTGCATATTCAATACCTTTTTTCCAAAGGTCCTCGACTTCCCTAGGCATGCCATCTACTCTATATTCTTTAGGTATTCCTATTTTCTTACCTTTAATATCTTTTGTTAATTCTTTGTTGTACTCGTTCCTTTTAAAGTCGATTGATGTAGAATCTTTTTCATCATAAGTACTAATAACTTCTTGTAACAATGCACAATCTTTAACATTTTGTGCCATTGGTCCAGCTTGATCTAGAGATGATGCAAATGCTACAATTCCATATCGAGAGCAACTACCATAAGTGGGTTTTAATCCAACAGTTCCTGTAAATGAAGCGGGCTGTCTTATAGATCCACCAGTATCTGTTCCAATAGTTATTGGAGTTAATTGAGCTGCTACGGCAGAAGACGATCCACCAGACGATCCTCCTGGAACTAAATTCTTATCAATTGGGTTTTGTACATTACCAAAAAAACTAGTTTCATTAGAAGAACCCATTGCAAATTCATCACAATTTAATTTACCCATTAGGATGGCTCCTTCATTCCAAATGTTTTGGGTGACTGTTGACTCGTATGTTGGAACAAAGTTATTTAAAATCTTACTACCTGCCGTAGTTCTTAAATCTCTTGTACAAAATAAATCTTTTACAGCCATTGGAATGCCAGGTAATTTCAGATCAAGATTAGGTTTTTCATCAAATTTTTTTGCTTTATTTAAAGCATTTGCATAATCTTCAGTTATATATGCATTTAATTCTTTTGATTTTTCTGATCTTTCAACAAATGCTTTAGTAACTTCACTTGAGGAAAGTTTTTTACCTTTTATATTTTCTACTAACTCAGATAATGATTGTTTAGTTATATCCGACATTACTCAATTACCTTTGGTACTACAAAATAATCTTCATTTTCCTTGGGAGAATTTTTTATTACTTGATCTCTTAAGTTTTTACTTTTTACTTCATCTGACCTTAGTTTTAGAGTTGTTTCAGCAACAGAAGTTAATGGTTCAACATTGTCAGTTTTTAATTCGTTAAGTTTTTCAATAAAATCGAAAATTGAATTTAAATCTCCTGTAAGTTTCTCTGCTTTTTTCTCATCTACAGAAATTCTTGATAGTTTAGATATGTGCTTTATTGTTTTAAGATCGATACTCATATGGTATTTAAATATGTCGCAAACTATCACTTAAGTTTAAAATATACAATATGATCACTATTGAAGAATTCAAAAAAAAACAGTCTGAAACCTCTAGATTGATTGGCTTAGATCTTGGTTCAAAAAGAATCGGTGTATCAATTTGCGATGAAAAACAGTCAATAGCCACACCTTTTAAAACGATAAATAAAACCAATAATGATGATCTAATCAATGAATTAAAAAAAATAATAGAGGAAAACAATATTAAAGGAATTATCATTGGATATCCTATTAACATGGATGGTTCATTAGGTTCTTCTGCTCAATCAGTAATTGATGTATCTAAAAATATAGACCAAAATGTTAATGTAGATGTTTGCCTATGGGATGAAAGACTTTCAACTGTTGGTGCATTTAATCTATCTAGTCAGCTTGATGTTAATGTTTCTAAGCGTGAAAAAAACATAGATCAAAATGCAGCTGCATTTATTCTTCAGGGAGCTATAGATTATTTAAATAATTAATCCTTGCCATTTAGGTGCTTTATAGTTATAGAGTTAGTTTTAATGGCAATTAAAACTAATAAAGCTATTAAAATCTCACAAAAACATCTGTTAGGTATCCAGGATTTATCAGTAAGCGATATAAATTATATATTAGATGAGTCAGAAGATTTTATAAAATTAAATCAAAGTAAAAATAAAAAAATTGATGTGTTAAGAGGTAAAACGCAAATAAACTTATTCTTTGAGCCATCAACTAGAACTCAAAGCTCTTTTGAGCTTGCTGGAAAAAGACTTGGTGCGGATGTTATGTCAATGAATATGGGTAACTCAGCAATTAAAAAAGGTGAAACTTTGATTGATACTGCAATGACCCTAAATGCAATGCATCCTGATATAATTGTGATCAGACACCAAGACTCTGGTGCTTGTAATCTATTATCTCAAAAAGTTAATTGTGTTGTATTAAATGCTGGTGATGGTAGACGTGAGCACCCCACCCAAGCATTATTAGATGCATTAACTATTAGAAATCGAAAAAAAAAAATTCAAGGATTAAAAATAGCAATATGTGGAGATATATTACATTCAAGAGTTGCTAGATCAAATATTTATCTTCTTACAATGTTAGGGGCTGAAGTTAATATAGTTGCTCCATCTAATCTTATGCCAAAAGAAATTGAAAAATTTGGTGTAAATACTTTTACTGATATGAAAAAAGGTCTCAAAGATTGTGATATTGTAATGATGCTTAGATTACAAAACGAAAGGATGACCAGTTCATATCTTTCATCAAACAGAGAATACTACGAATATTATGGATTAACACCTGATAAACTTGATCATGCAAAATCAGATGCTTTAATAATGCATCCTGGTCCAATGAATAGAGGAATTGAGATTGATACAAGATTAGCAGACGACATAAACAAAAGTGTAATTAAGGAACAAGTTGAATTAGGTGTTGCTGTAAGAATGGCATGTTTAAAAATATTTTGTGAATAAATGAAAAAACAATACTTTATAAATGCAAATATTATAGATCCTCATAACTCTATAAACGAAAATGGTGGATTAATAATTGGAGAAGACGGAAAGATAGAAGCTGTAGGAAAAAAAGTAAATAAAAATAATTTACCAACTAGAGAAAAGCCTACTGACTTAAAAGGTAAATATATATTCCCTGGTGTAGTAGACATGAGAGTTTTTGTAGGAGAACCAGGATATGAATATAAAGAAAATTTTAAAACTTTGAGTAATGCAGCTTTGTCTGGAGGAGTTACCTCAGTTGTAACGATGCCTAATACAGACCCAATTATAGATAATGTATCAATTGTAGATTTTTTAAAAAGAAGAGGACGTGATAAGTCTAAAATAAATATCTTTCCTTGCGCTTCATTAACTCAAAATACTGATGGTACCAATATGACTGAATTTGGGCTGCTAGCTAAAAAGGGAATTATAGCATTTACTGATGGAGTTAAAACAATTCAAAATACTAGACTTATGTCTAGAATTATGAATTCAGCCAAAGATTTGGGATGTCTTATAATGCAACATGCTGAAGATTACGATTTGGCTAAAAATGGAATGATTAATTCTGGTATTATCGCAACAAAACTAGGCTTATCAAGCATACCAGATATTGCTGAAAGAATTATAATAGAAAGAGATCTTACTCTCTTAGAAAAAACTAAATGTCGATATCACATATCTCAACTATCAGCAGGGAAATCTGTAGATATAATTAAGGAACGTAAACAAAGTATTAAATTCACTTGTGGTGTATCAATAAATAATCTCTCATTAAATGAAAACGATATTGGAGATTTTAGAACATTTTTGAAATTGTCACCTCCACTAAGAAGAGAAGAAGATCGAGAAGCTTTAGTTCAAGGATTAAAAGATAAAACAATTGATGTAATTGTTTCAGACCATAAACCTGAAGATGAAGAATCTAAAAGATTAACTTTTGCGCAAGCAGCAACAGGTGCATCTGGTATTGAAACATTGTTGTCTTTAAGTTTAGAATTGTTTCATAATGGATCCGTAAAACTTGAAACTATAATTCAAGCTTTGACCTCTAACCCAGCAAAAATATTAAATATTAACAAAGGGAACTTGTCTATAGGTAATGATGCAGATTTTTGTATAGTAGATATCAATAAACCATGGATTGTAAAAAAAGAAAATTTAATCTCTAAATCTAAAAATACATCAATTGAAGATAAGAAACTTCAAGGAAAAGTAACCAATACATTTGTAAAAGGTATAGAATTATTTAGAATATAGAAATGGAACTTTTTATAATAGGTATAATGTCATACCTAATGGGATCAATTCCTTTTGGATTAATTTTAACTAAAGTATTTTTAAAAAAAGATATTAGAGAAATCGGTTCTGGTAATATTGGTGCAACGAATGCTTTAAGAACTGGTAACAAATTAATTGGTTATTTAACACTAATTCTAGATGTGTCAAAAGCAGTAATACCTGTTTTATACGTTAAAATTAATTTTCCTGATTCGATCTATATTTCTGCTTTATGTGCTTTTATAGGTCATGTTTTCCCAATATGGTTAAAATTTAATGGTGGTAAAGGAGTAGCAACATATGTTGGGATACTTTTTTCTTTAAATATTATTTTTGGTTTAGTTTTTGGGTTTTGTTGGTTAATAATTTTTTTTATTTCTAAATATTCATCCTTATCTTCCTTGATAGGATCACTTTCTATACCTGCTTATATTTTAATTATGGAAGGATCAGAAAATGTATTTTTTTACGTAATAATGTTTATTTTAATATTTTTTACCCACAGAGAAAATATTAAACGCCTGAAAAACAAAGAAGAAACTAAGACAAAAATTTATTAATTTGACTATCAAACTCTTTTGAGTAGTTTGTTAATTTATGAATCTAGTCATAGTTGAAAGCCCTGCCAAAGCAAAAACAATTAATAAATATTTAGGCGATAACTATACCGTTTTAGCAAGCTATGGTCATATTAGAGATCTTCCTTCAAAAAATGGCTCCGTTGATCCAGATCAAAATTTTAAAATGGAATGGGAAGTTGATAGCTTTTCAAAAAAATATCTTAAAGAAATTACAGATGCTGCAAAAGAATCCTCGAAAATAATTCTTGCTACTGATCCAGATCGTGAGGGGGAGGCTATAGCTTGGCATGTAAAAGAATATTTAGATGAAAAAAAACTTTTAAAGGATAAAGAAATTGAACGTGTGGTATTTAATGAAATAACAAAAAAAGCAGTTACACACGGTATTGAAAATCCAAGACAGATAGAGCCACTGTTGGTTGATGCTTACATGGCTAGAAGAGCTTTAGATTATTTGGTAGGATTTAATATCTCTCCAATACTATGGACGAAATTACCTGGTTCAAAATCTGCCGGTAGAGTTCAATCTGTTGCACTTAAGTTGATTACCGAAAGAGAGCATGAAATTGAATTATTCAAACCTGAAGAATTTTGGACTTTAAGTATTAATTTTCAGGATAAAATTAAAAATAACATTACAGCAAGTATTTCACAACTTGATGGAGAAAAAATTGAAAAATTTTCATTTAAAAATAAAGAAGAAATTGAAAAAGCAATTACTAATATTAAGACAAAAAAATTTAACATAACTGATATTTCATCAAAAGTTGTTAGTAGAAATCCTTCAGGGCCATTCACGACTTCAACACTTCAACAAGTTGCTTCTAGTAGATTAGGTTTTGGTGCATCAAGAACAATGCAAATAGCACAAAAACTTTATCAAGGAATAGAAATAGAGGGAGATACAGTAGGGTTAATTACTTATATGAGAACAGATGGAACTAATTTGTCAGCTGATGCTGTTTCTGATTTTAGAAATTTTATTAAAAAAGAATATGGAAATGAATATTTGCCAGAAAATCAAAATAATTACTCGGGTAAAAAAGCAAAAAATGCTCAAGAAGCCCACGAAGCAATAAGACCTACTGATATTAATAGGAATCCAGATTCTGTTAAAAAGTATTTAAGTTCTGACCAGCAGAAATTATATTCTTTAATTTGGTCTAGAGCTCTATCGTCTCAAATGGAAACAGCCAAATTTGATAGAAATACAATAACAATTGAATCTGAAGACAGTAAAACTATATGTAAATCAAGTGGATCAGTTTTGAAATTTGATGGATTTTTAAAAGTTTATTCAAATCAAAGTAAAGATGATGATGAGCAAATTTTGCCTGAGATGTCAAAAGGACCAATTAATATAGAAGCTCTTATTGATGAACAGCATTTCACCCAACCTCCCCCACGTTACTCTGAGGCAAGTTTAGTTAAAAAATTAGAAGAGTTAGGAATTGGTAGACCCTCAACTTATGCAAGTATAATTTCAACAATAGCAAATAGAGGTTATGCAGAAATAGTTAATAAAAGATTTTTCCCAACTGATAGAGGTAAATTAATTTCTGCATTTTTAGAAAAACTATTTTCAAAGTATGTGGATTATAACTTTACAGCTGGACTAGAGGATCAGCTAGATGAAATAACTTCTGGAAAAGAAAGTTGGTTAAAAGTTCTAGAGTTGTTTTGGAAAGACTTTAATAGCAATGTTACAGAGGTAAAAGAGAAAAGAACCAGAGAAGTTTTGGACCTTTTAAATGACAGTTTGGGAGCTTTAATATTCGACACTGATAAAGAGGGAAAGATAGTTAGAAAATGTCAGTTATGTGATACTGGTTCATTAAGTTTAAAAAATAGTTTTAGAGGAGGTGCTTTTATTGGATGTTCAAACTATCCAGAATGTAAATTCACAAGACCATTATCAAAAACAAAAGCTGCAGCTCAGTCTCAATTAGCAGAACCAAAATTTATTGGAAAACACGAAAATGGAAATGATATTTTTTTAAAAAATGGAAGATTTGGTCCTTATCTACAATATGAGAAGGTTATTGAAGAAAATATTGAAGAAGAAAAACCTAAAAAAAGAAAAAAAACAAAAAAAAAGAAAACTGAAGTAAATGAACTTTTAAAGAATGTGTCAATTCCAAAAGGAATTGAATTAGAAAGTATAGATTTAGAAAAAGCTAAATTTTTATGCTCACTTCCTAAATCACTGGGCATTAATCCAGAGAATCAAAAAGAAATCACCTTAAATACAGGTAGATTCGGTCCTTATTTAAAATGTGAGAATAAATCAGCAAGGATAGAAAACGTCGAAGAAATTTTTTCAATAGGGTTAAATAGAGCAATTACTCTTATAGCAGAAGCAAAACCAGGAAGAATGTCATCATCAATTATTAAAGACTTAGGTGAACACCCCGAAGATAAGAAGCCTGTGAGAATAATGAAGGGTCAATATGGGCCTTACATAAAATACAAATCTTTAAATGCAACAATACCTGAGGAAAAAGACCCAACAGAAATCACAATGGAAGAAGCTCTAATTCTTATTGAGAAAAGAAGAGAATACGATAAGAATAAGAAGCATAAGAAAAAAAAAGCTAAATGAAAAAAATATTCTTCTTAATAACCCTATCTTTTTTTATTAATAATTACTCTCAAGGGAATGAGAATTGCTCTTCATATAAAAAATTGTCTAAAGAATATTTAAAATGTTTAGGTGGAAATATTAAAAACAAAACATCAGTTTTTGGCCTGGATACTAATAATGTTAAAGAAAAAAAATATTTAACTGATTGGTTTAAGAAAAAAGAAAAATGAATTTTCAAGAGAGTATAATAAAAAACAAAATAAAACTTCCAGAACCAAAGGCTCCAGTTGGTTCATACGTTGCGACGAAAATAGCAGGGAAACTACTTTACATTTCTGGACAAATTTCAATTTCAGAAAATGGAGAATTAATTAAAGGTAAGTTAGGTAAGGAATTATCTACAGATGATGGGTATAAGGCTGCTGAAAGATGTGCTTTAAGTATAATATCACAAGCTAAAAGTGCATGTAATGGAGATTTAAATAAAATAAAATCATGTATTAAATTAACTGGATTTGTAAATTCTACTGAAGATTTTACTGATCAGCCAAAGGTTATAAATGGAGCTTCTGATTTAATTGCTTTAATTTTTGGTGAGGGTGGTATGCACACAAGAGCTGCAGTAAGCACTAATAGTTTACCTTTAGGTGTATCAGTTGAGGTTGATGCAATTTTTGAATTAAATTAAAACTATCTTCCAATTCCAAAATATTTAAAACCCATCTTGTTAATCTTATCAGGAGAAAAAATATTTCTCATATCATAAATAATGAGATTTTTATTTTTAGAAAATTTTCTAAAATTTATTGATTTAAAGTCATTCCATTCAGTATGAATTATAATTAAATCTGATCCTTTAATAGAATCTTGTATAGATTTTGAGAATTCAACATTTTTTAACTTACTAAATTCTTTTTTAAAGCCAGTTGGATCATAATATTTAATTTGAGCACCTTTTCTTGATAAATAAGGAATTAATTTTAAGCTTGAAGAATCTCTCATATCATCTGTGTTGGCTTTAAATGTTACTCCCAAAAAAGATATTTTTTTATTTTTAACTTTATTTTTTAATATTAAATTAACTCTTTTTTGCAATATATCTGATCTATTTTCGTTGGATTTAATAACACTTTTTATTACAGATAAATTAGTTTTAAATTTATCTGCTGTGGAAACTATTGCTTTAGTATCTTTTGGAAAACATGATCCACCATAAGCTGGTCCTGCTCTTAAAAATCTACTGCCAATTCTTTTATCAAGGCCTATGCCTATAGAAATATCCTCAACATCTATCCTAGTTTTTTCACATAAATTTGCTATTTCATTAATAAATGTAATTTTCGTTGCTAAAAAAGCATTTGATGCATATTTGATTAATTCTGCCGCACGTCTATTTGTAGATACAAACTTCGCACCTTTGGATATTAATGGTGAATATAGGTTCTTTAATATTTTCTTCGATTTTTCATCATTACAACCAATAACAACTCTATCAGGATAAATAAAATCACGTATTGCCTCTCCTTCTCTTAAAAATTCAGGATTTGAAACAACAGAGAAATATTTTCTACTTACCTTTTTGGAAATAATCTTCTCTACTTCATCTCCTGTTGTCACAGGAACAGTAGATTTATTGATTATAATTTTAAATTTAGTTATAGATTT
>CACNTB010000020.1 GCA_902623305.1 uncultured Pelagibacteraceae bacterium | reverse complement strand
TTTTTAGTATAAATCAAGAAAATACTTTTCCTCGGATCTTAAAATTTTTTGTATATTTAATTTTAATAATTGAATTAAAAAAATTAATTATTAAAAATCAAAATCTATTTGAAAAAAAAGTTTTAAAGTATTGGTTTTGGATTTTTCTTGTTGTTTTATTTGATGTAATATTTGAAATTTGTTTTGGTAGTAATATTCTAGGATTTGAAAGCTATTATCCTGGTAGAATAGCTAGCTTTTTTAATGATGAACTTGTTGTGGGAAGCTTCTTTTTAACATTTTCACTCATATCTTTAAATTTTCTACTTCAATCAAAGGATTATTCAAAATTATTAATATTATTTTATATTATTATATTGATAGTTATATCTTTTTTGATTGGAGAAAGATCAAATTTTATTAAATTTTTCATATCAATTATTATTTTTACATTAATAGTTGTAAAACCTAAGTTTAAAGAACTTTTTGCAATTATTTTGATTACAACAATTATAGTGATTTCTTTAACTTATTATAAAAGCACATATCTTAGTAGATACTATCAGTCTATAAACCAAATTTTTATTGAAAAAAATTTAAGTAGTTATTTAAAAAATTCTCAATATGGGGCCCATTACAATGGTGCTTATCAAATTTATAAATCATACCCTATATTTGGAGTTGGGATAAAAAATTTTAGAAATGAAGTTTTTAAAGAAAAATATAAAAGTAAAGATTATTCTCTAACAAATCAAAGATGGGCTACTCATCCTCATCAAATCCACTATGAATTATTATCTGAAACGGGAATGTTTGGGTATTTATCATTCGCTATATTTATGATTTTATCGATTTTTATAAGTATAAAAAATTACCTATTTCATAGAAATAATTTTCAATTAAGCGCAATAATTATAGTAAGTGTTTCAATACTTCCATTGCTTCCTAGTGGAAGCATATTTTCGACATTTGCAGGAGGCTTGTTTTGGTTAAATTATGCAATTATGGTGGCTTACAATAAAAAATTAAACTAACTGAAATTTAGATTTTTTACTATCAACTAAAAAAGCTTTCACAGTTTCATTTGTTAATTTAGAAAATGATTTTCCAAATTTTTCAATTTTCTCTATAATACTAGGGGGTATAGTAATTATATGACAACCAATTTGTTTTGCCTGGACATAGTTATAAGGTTCTCTCACACTTGCCCACAGTATTTCAACATTTTTAAATTTTTTAGCCATCTTGATACTTTTTTTAAATTCAGGAACTGGATCTTTCCCAGTATCAGCTGCTCTGCCAGCAAAAATTGATATAATTACTTTTGTTTTTTTGTCTAATTTGCTTAAAATTTTTCTTGTATGATTTGATGTATAAACTGCAGTTATATTGAGCTTTATTCCTCTTTGATTAAGTTCCTTAATTATTTTACCAGAAAATTTTCCCTTTGAATTAACCACTGGTATTTTAACGTAAACATTTTTTGCCCATTTATTAATTATTAACGCTTGTCTTTTCATTTCCATATAATCGTCACCAAAAACTTCCAATGATACAGGTTTTTTATTAGAAATTTTTAGAATTTTTTTTGAATATATTTTATAATCTTTTGCCCCAGCTTTTCTCATAAGACTTGGGTTTGTTGTAAAGCCTTGAACTATTTTTTTTTTATTAAATTTTTTTATTAAATCTAATTCAGCTATGTCACAAAAAATTTTTGTTTTCAAATTTTTCCTATAAATTTTTAGTTATATCTTCCGTCATTTTTTTTGCATCGGCAAATAACATAAGTGTATTTTCTTTATAAAATAAATCATTATCAATTCCTGCATATCCTGGAGATAAACTTCTCTTTACAAATAATACGGATTTACATTTTTCGACATC
The DNA here is from genome assembly GCA_902623305.1 of uncultured Pelagibacteraceae bacterium. Taxonomy (GTDB): domain Bacteria; phylum Pseudomonadota; class Alphaproteobacteria; order Pelagibacterales; family Pelagibacteraceae; genus Pelagibacter. Next base: position 7,097 of record CACNTB010000020.1, on the reverse strand, counting down.
TAAAACAGGCATTCCATATATTGGGCTTTGTGGGTCTGTTTTTGCTACTGGATTTGTTACATCGTTCGCACCAATAACAAATGCAACATCAGCATTAGCAAAATCATTATTTATTTCTTCTAACTCAAATACCTCATCATAAGGTACATTTGCTTCTGCTAATAGAACATTCATATGTCCAGGCATCCTTCCAGCTACCGGGTGAATAGCATAAGAGACCTTGATGTCATTTTTCTTAAGTGTATCTACCATTTCTCTCAGAGCATGTTGAGCTTGAGCGACTGCCATCCCGTAACCTGGAACGATTATAACTGATGAAGCATTTTTCATTAAAAAAGCAGCATCATCTGCATTACCACTTTTAACTGGTTTTTGTTCTTTAGTAGAGATAGTTCCAGCATCTTCTGTTGCTCCTCCAAACCCACCTAGGATAACATTAAAGAATGAACGATTCATTCCTTTACACATTATATAAGATAAAATTGCACCTGATGATCCGACAAGTGCACCTGTAATGATTAATGCTGTATTCTCTAAAGTGAAACCAATCCCTGCTGCGGCCCAACCAGAATATGAGTTAAGCATAGAAATTACAACAGGCATATCTGCTCCTCCAATTGGTATAATTAGAAGAAAACCAATTAAAAAAGAGATAATTAATAGTATCCAAAATAAATTTGAAGATTGTGTAGAACACAAAAAATAAATTAAAACAATTATAGAAACCAATATAATTGCATTTAGTGGATGCTGTCCCTTAAATGTTATTGGAGATCCAGACATAATTCCTTGTAATTTTAAGAATGCAATTATTGAACCTGAAAATGTTACTGCACCAACAGCAGCTCCAATGGACATTTCAATCAAACTACCAAGTTTTATATTTCCAGTTGTTCCTAGATTAAATGCTTCGGGATTTAAAAAGGCAGAAATCGCAACAAAGACAGCAGCCAGTCCAACAAGACTATGAAAACCAGCAACTAATTCTGGCATTGCTGTCATTGGTATTCTATAAGCTATAAAAGCTCCAATTGATCCACCTAATAAAATAAATATTATTACAAATATAAAACCATTAGAAAAATTACCTATTGATAAAAATGTTACTGTTACTGCGATAATCATACCTAAAATACCAAACAAATTTCCTTGTCTAGAAGTTTCGGGTGATGACAGGCCTCTTAAAGCAAGAATAAATAAGACACCTGAAATTAAATAAAAAATTGCTGATAAGTTTGAAGATATCATTATTTTTTTTCCTTCTTCTTTTTTTTATACATTGCCAACATTCTTTGAGTTACAAGAAATCCACCAAAAATATTAATTGTAGCTAAAGCAATAGCTAAAAAACCAAAAATACTTGAGGTATTAAAAACACTATCAGAGTTGCCTGATAATCCTGCAATAATAGCTCCAACAATAATTACAGATGAGATTGCATTAGTTACGGACATTAATGGAGTATGTAAAGATGGGGTAACACTCCATACAACATAATATCCTACAAAAATTGAGAGAATAAATATACTTAATCTAAATATTAAAGGGTCTATTTCCATATCTTATTTTATTAATGTCTTTTCTATTATTTCATCTTCCAAATTAATATTTATTTTTTTATTCTCTTTGTCGATCAAATTATCAACAAAATTAAATACGTTTTTTGCATACAAGTTTGAGGCAGATATAGGTAACTTATTTAAAATATTGCTTTCTCCCATTATTTTAACTCCATTTTTTTTAATAACCTTATCCACTTCGGTATAAGCAGTATTCCCCCCCTGAATAGCTGCCAAATCATAAATTACAGATCCTGTTTGCATATGTTCAACCATTTTTTCTTTTATTATTAAAGGGGCTTTTTTACCTGGTATCAAAGCTGTACAAATTACTATGTCAATTTTCTTTAATGTTTCAGATAAAAGTTTCTCTTGTTTCTGTTTAAAATCATCTGAAGCTTCTTTTGCATAGCCCCCTTCAGTTTCTAAATTTTCTGAACCCTCCACAGTTAAAAATTTACCACCTAAACTTTCAACTTGTTCTTTTGATGCCATTCTTACATCAGTGGCAAAAACTATAGCACCCATCCTCTTTGCGGTAGCAATTGCTTGTAAACCAGCAACACCCGCACCAACAACTAAAACTTTTGCAGCTGGGACTGTACCTGCTGCTGTCATCATCATTGGAATAGCTTTTTCAAAATTTGCAAAAGACTCGATAACCGCCTTATAACCAGCAAGATTAGCTTGCGAGGACAAAATATCCATGGATTGAGCTCTAGTAATTCTTGGAAGCAATTCCAGTGAAAAAAGATTAATTTTTTTTTTAGCTAAGTTTTCTAATTGTTCCTTATTTTTATAAGGATTTAAAACTCCAATTATCGTCTGGTTCTGTTTAATATTCGATATTTTTTCATTAGATAACATTTCAACTTGAACAATAATGTCAGAAATATCTAAAATTTCTGACTCATTATTTATAATTTTAGCACCAACATCTTTGAACTCATCGTCATTTATACCAAGATGAAAACCATAATTTTCTATTAAACATACTTCAAATCCAAGTGAAGTATATTTTTTTACTAACTCAGGAGTTATAGCTATTCTTTTTTCAAGAACTTGATTTTCTAAGACAGAACCGATTTTCATTTAGGGACCTTATAATAAGAATATTGCCATTAATACCAAAACACATACCACAGCGACAGTTCCCCACAGAACAAATTTCGTAAAATTATTCCAAGTATTTTTATGGTTTTTATTATCCATAAAAATTATTTTTGTCTTGCTTTAAATTTTGGATTAGTTTTATTGATTATATAAACTCTTCCTCTTCTTTTAACCATCTTAGAGTTAAGATCTCTTTTTTTTAATGATTTTAATGAGCTTTTAATCTTCATAAATTTTAATTATGCCGGCAACGACCTACTCTTCCGTGTCTTAAGACAAAGTACCATTGGCGCTGAAGGTCTTGACTTCCGAGTTCGGAATGGGATCGGGTATAACACCTTCGCAATAATCACCGGCGACAGTTTTATACTTAAGAATTTTTAGATTGTAAAGTAAAAGAAAAGTATTCCTATGCTATTTTTCTTGCCAAAAAATCAAGATAGGCCAGTTTTATGCCATCAATTAAATCTACTTTAGCTCTCCAGGAATATTTTTTCAGCACAGAAATATCTAATTTTTTTTGGATTGTACCGTTAGGCTTAGATTTATCATATTTTATTTTCACTTTTTGATCAGGGTTAATTATGCTTAATATTAATTTTGTGTAATATTTAATAGAAAAATCCTTGCCAGTACCAACATTAATCAATGTTTCTTCTGTTTTCTTATTCATAAAATAAACGCATGCATCAGCTAAATCATCTACATATATCATCTCTCTACGTGGTGTTCCATCCCCCCAAACAATTATCTCCTTCTTTTTACTTTTTTTAGTCTGATGCACTTTTTTAATCAATGAAGCAAAAAAATGTGAATTTAATTTATCATAGTTATCATTTGGCCCATATGTATTTGTTGGCATTAGACACTTGTAATTTAGACCATATTGAGAATTATAACTTTCACACATTTTAATACCAGCTATTTTTGCTATTGCATAAGGTTCATTAGTTTTTTCTAATTGACCAGATAACAAATATTCTTCTTTAATTGGTTGTTTGCAATTTCTTGGATAAACACAACTTGAGCCAAGAAATATTAAATCTTTAATACCACATAAATAAGCGGCATTAATCAAATTTGTTTGGATCATTAAATTTTCATAAATAAATTCTGCTCTATATTTGTTATTTGAATAAATGCCTCCAACCTTAGCTGCTGCTATGAAAATAAATTTAGGTTTGTTTTTTTTGAGAAAATTTTTAACATTTTTTTGGTTTGTTAAATCTAATTTTTTTTTATCTATAGTTAAAATATTTTGATAGCCTTTTAACTTAAGCTTTTTAAGAATTGCTTTTCCTACTAATCCATTATGACCAGCCACAAATATTTTGGAATTCTTATCAATCATTTGATAATTTTTTTAATTCGTAATCAACCATTTCTTTAACTATATCTTTTATATTTTTCTTTGGTTTCCAATTAAGTTCCCTATAAGCTTTTCGAGAGTCTCCTAAAAGAGTGTCTACTTCAAGTGGTCTATAATAGTTTTTATTACATGCTATTATACAATTACCTCTTTCATCAAAGCATTTTGTATTAAGTTTTTTACCTTTCCAAGAAAAACTAAAATTTAATTCCTCTAAAACATAATCAACAAATTCCCTTACTGAATATTGTTTACCTGTTGAAATTACATAATCTGAGGGTATTTTTTTTTGCATCATTTTCCACATTGCCTCGACGTATTCCTCTGCATGTCCCCAATCTCTTTTGGCATCTAAATTTCCTAAGTACAATGTTTTTTGTAAACCATATTTAATTCTACATAACGCAGAAATAATTTTTTTAGTAACAAAAGTTCCACCTCTTATTGGGCTTTCATGATTAAAAAGAATCCCATTACAAGCAAAAATTTTATAAGCCTCTCTGTAATTTATAGTAATCCAGTGTGCGTATACTTTTGCTACTCCATATGGACTTCTTGGATAGAATGGAGTCTCCTCATTTTGAGGAATTTCTTTGACTCTTCCAAACATTTCCGAAGTTCCCGCTTGATAAAATCTTGTTTTATTTTCGAGCCTATGGAATCTTATAGCTTCTAATATTCTGAGTGCACCAAGTCCATCTGCACTTGCAGTATATTCTGGAACTTCAAATGAAACAGAAACATGAGATTGTGCTGCAAGATTATAAATTTCATCAGGTTTGATTTTTTTAATTAAAGAAGATACAGACATAGAATCTGTAACATCTCCGTAATGTAAAATTAATTTTCTATTTTTTTTATACGGCTCCTCATAAATATGATCGATTCTTGATGTGTTAAAACTAGATGATCTTCTTACTACCCCATGAACTTTGTATTTTTTTTTTATCAAAAATTCAGCTAGATATGCTCCGTCTTGTCCTGTAATACCAAATATTAATGCAATTTTTTTCAATTTATTATTAGATTTAATTACTTAATGTTTTTTCAAATTATAATAATCTATATATATATCCTTTTTAAAATACTTCCAATATTTAACATTAAGATAAATACATTTATTTAATTATTTAAAAAAATATATTTATCTTGTAAACCAAAATCTTTAAGAATAATAAATATTCACATTATTTATAATGATTAGATTTAAAAAAAAAGGTAACAAGGTTATTTTAATTTTTTTTTCAGACCTTATTAGAAAAATTTTTAAAGGTGATAGAATAATAAGAATTTCAAAAACTGTCGAAAATATCTCAAGAAAAATTGCAAAACAAAATAAAAAAAAAATATCAATACTTGATTTTGGTTGTGGCTCGATGGAAGTATCAAAAAAACTTAAAGATAAGAAATATATCGATAAAATAATAGGAACTGATATTTTTGATTATAAGTATGAAAACCAAAATATAAAATATATACAGCAAAATAAATTATTTAAATCAAAAATTAAAAAATTTGATTTAATTATTTCTGTTGATGTTTTACATCATATAGGAATTGATAAATCTCATAAGGTTTTAAAAAAATTATCTAATATCTCTAAATATATTTTAATTAAAGATCATTTTGAGTTTGGCTTTTTTTCGAGGCATTTATTGAGATTTGTTGATTTTTACGCAAACTATGCGTATGGGGTTAAAATACCTAAAAAATATTTTAATAAAGTTTCATGGAAAAATATGTTGAAAAAAACTAATCTCAAGGAAATTTATAGAATTGAAAATTTTCAGCAACATGATGGTTTATTTAATTTGATATTAAACAAGAAACATCATTTTATCTCGCTATTAAAAAGATAATGCAAAAAATTTTCTACACTTTCATTACTCTGTTGTTTATTTTTTTAAGCATAATATTTAGTTTTTACATTGGAGAGGATACCACTGGAGGAGCTAAGAATGATTATCTTCACCATGAAAAAATTATTTTTTTATTTGCAGATAATTTTAAAGACACTTTTTTAAATTATGGAACATCAGAAGTTATGGCTCGTAACTCTCCAGTTTTTTATATAATAGTTTCTTTATTAATTAAATTAGGTTTAAGTATAAAAACAATAAATTATATTAACATTTTTATTTTACCTTTATATATTTTTGTTTTTCTAAAGTGTATCAAAATTAAATATAAATTTATTACTTTAAATGAACAATTATTATTTAGTTCTATTATATTTTTATCACCTACAATAAGATCATTGACTGTATGGCCATACCCTCTTGTCTGGGGTTTGTTTTTTTTCTTTATATCAGTTTATTTTTTTTTAAAGTTTGAAGAAACAAACAATATAAAACTAAAATTTACTTACTCATTATATAATATATTTTTTTTGGCTTTAAGTTCATATATTACACCTAATTTTGCAATCTTTAGTATTTTTTATTTTATTAAATTTATTTATATATTTAAAAATTCTAAAAATTTAATTTTAATAATACTTTTAAATGTTGTACTGGCGTGCCCTGCAATTTTTTATTATATAAAAACAGATTTCTATTTATTTAAATATACAGTTGAAAGTGTAGATACATACACAAAATATAACTTGGCTAACAAAGTAATTATAATAACTTCAATCATTTTTTTTTATTTCATTCCTTTTTTTGAATATAATAAAATCAAAAACTTTAAAATAAACAATTTATTTATTTACAAAAATTATTTAATTGTAATTATTTTTTGTTTACCAATAATTTTTTTATTTAATTTCCCGAGTAATTTAGGATTTGGTGGTGGATTTTTTTTTCATTTATCAAATAAAATCTTTAGTAATTCATCAATTTTATTCTTGATTTTTATTTTTGCAGTTTGTGCTTTCAAATTCAATGGAATGATGAATATAAATAATTATATTTTATTTTTTTGTTTAATTTTTTATAATACTCAAAACTCAATTTACCATAAATATTTTGATCCATTGATATATTTTCTAATTTTATTTTTGACTGAATTTAATGATAATAAAAAGTTTATGATTAATAATAAACTATTCTCAA
>CACNTB010000019.1 GCA_902623305.1 uncultured Pelagibacteraceae bacterium | reverse complement strand
TTAGAAAACAAAATTTGGAAGATGAAATAAAAAGAATTAAAAATTCAAATGAACCTAATAAAGAAAAGAAAATTAAAATACTTGAAAAAAGATACACTTTAGGTGGTTTAAATTTTGATGCTATAGTAATTGCAGATTTTGATGAAAGTCTAAAAAGTGTATCTACTTCACTTTTATACACAGATGTACTTCCAAAAAATAAATATTTTATAACTTTAAATCAATGGTTTGATGAAAGTTTATTAAACGAAACTGACATTCAGCCTTTATATTATCCATCAATAAATAAAGAAAATTTTGATAGGTATAAAATAAAATACTATAACGCATTTAATGAAGATCCTACCCATTTGTCTTTATTAAGTTATGACCTTGTTGGCTTAGTTTATTATTTATCAATAAATTCAAATACAGAAAACTTAAATAAAATTTTCAAGAGAAAAAATTCATTCAAAGGAAAAATAGGAATTTTTGATATTAAAAATAATAAAATAAATCATAGACTTAATTTTTATAAAATTGAGGATAAAAAACTTATAGAAATTTTCTAATTTTTTTAAAAGCTTGATATCTATGATCCATCTTGTATTTTTGTGAAGGCTTCATTTCTCCAAATGTTTTTCTTTTTTTTAAGGGAATAAAAATTGGATCATATCCAAATCCATTCTTTCCCTTCGGTTTATCCGAAATATAACCTTCCACCTTTCCTTCTAAACAGGCAATTTTTTTATTTAAATATGAAATTGAGAGTGCGCAAACAAATCTTGCTCTAATTTTTTTATTTTTCCAATTTTTATCTTTTCTATTTAATTCTCTATAAACTTTTCTTATAGCTTTACTAAAATCTCCATACCTCCCCCCCCACCTTGCAGAATAAATTCCTGGACTTTTGTTTAAAAAATCTATCTCTAAACCTGAGTCATCTGCCAAACAAACAAATCCTGTTTTTTTTGAAAAATATTTTGATTTAATTAATGAATTTTCTTTAAATGTCTTTCCATTTTCAATTGGACTCTTGAGATTAAATGTATTCGTTGAGTAAATTTTAATGTTTTTCGGCAACAAACTCTTGATTTCACGTAATTTACCTATGTTATTAGTACCAATAAGTAATTCACTAATTTTTTGTTTAGACATCTAGAAATTATTAAAATCCTTACCATATAAGAGGTTATGGAAAAAGAAGAAAACCAAAATAGCACTTCAACAGATCAAAACCAGGACATAATAAATGAAACTGAGAAATCTGAAGATAAATTAACCAAAGAAAATAATCAAGAAACACAACAAGAAACTAAAGAAGAAATTGAAGAACTAACTCCAGAAGAAAAAATTACTGAACTCGAAGATAAATTAGCAAGGACATTTGCCGAGATGGAAAATCAAAGAAGAAGGTTTGAGAGAGAAAAAGAGGATGCTTTTGAATATGGTGGTTACAGTTTTGCTAAAGAAGCATTGAATTTGATTGATAACTTGGATCGATCAAAACATGTTCTTGAAAGTGATGATAAGTTAAAAGAAACTGAAGCATTAAAAAAGACAATAGAACATTTAGATATTATTAAAAAAGATTTAATTTCAATATTCGAGAAAAATAAAATTAAACCTATTGATAGCCTTAATAAAAAACTAGATCCAAACTTACATCAAGCGATGATGGAAATAGAAGACGACACGAAAGAACCAGGAACAATTATTCAGGAAATTCAAAAAGGTTTTACTATAAAAAACAGATTACTTAGACCCTCATTAGTAGGAGTGTCAAAAAAAAGTTACAATTAGAGAAGAAAAAAATGAGGAAAATCAGGAAAATCCTGAAAATAAATAATTATGAGATCAACTTGTAGTTTCACATTTAAACCCTATATGTCGAGAGAGAGATGTTAATATTATGAGCAAGATTATTGGAATAGATTTAGGAACAACAAATTCATGTGTTGCCATTATGGAGGGGACACAAGCCAAAGTACTGGAAAATGCTGAAGGAGCAAGAACCACTCCATCAGTCGTTGCATTTACTGATGAAAACGAAAAATTAATTGGACAGCCAGCAAAAAGACAAGCTGTTACCAATCCAGAAAATACTATTTTTGCAGTTAAAAGATTAATTGGAAGAAATTTTGACGATCCTACAGTAAAAAAAGATGTAGAAGCTGCACCTTTTAAAATAGTTAACTCTGAAAAAGGTGATGCTTGGATTGAAGCTAAAGGTGAAAAATATTCACCTTCTCAAATATCAGCTTTCATTCTACAAAAAATGAAAGAGACCGCAGAAAAATATTTAGGTCAGGCTGTAACTAAAGCTGTTATTACAGTACCCGCATACTTTAATGATGCACAAAGACAAGCAACTAAGGATGCTGGAAAAATTGCTGGGTTAGAAGTTTTAAGAATTATTAACGAACCAACTGCAGCATCACTTGCATATGGTTTAGATAAAAAACAAAATAAAAAAATTGCTGTATATGACTTAGGTGGAGGAACATTTGATGTTTCAATTTTAGAATTAGGTGACGGCGTTTTTGAAGTTAAATCAACTAATGGAGATACTTTTTTGGGTGGAGAAGATTTTGATAACGCTATTGTTGATTATTTAATTTCAGAATTCAAAAAAGATAATGGAATTGATCTTAAATCTGATAAACTTGCTTTACAAAGATTGAAAGAAGCTGCTGAAAAAGCAAAAATAGAATTATCATCTGCAGAACAAACTGATATAAACCTACCTTTTATTACAGCAGATAAAACAGGTCCAAAACATATTAATTTAAAAATGACGCGAGCAAAACTCGAGGCTTTGGTCGAAGATTTAATTGCTAGAACAATGCCTCCGTGCAAAACTGCTCTAAAAGATGCTGGAATTACTGCAAGCGAAATCGATGAAGTAGTTATGGTTGGTGGTATGACTAGAATGCCTAAAGTAATTGAAGAAGTAAAAAACTTTTTTGGAAAAGACCCTAATAAAAGCGTAAATCCAGATGAAGTAGTTGCTATGGGTGCTGCTATTCAGGCAGGTGTATTGCAAGGTGATGTTAAGGATGTACTTCTATTAGATGTAACTCCACTATCACTAGGTATAGAAACACTCGGAGGAGTTTCTACAAAATTAATTGATAAAAACACAACAATACCAACTAAAAAAAGTCAGGTATTTTCAACTGCCGAAGATAATCAGCCTGCTGTATCAATAAGAGTTTTACAGGGTGAGAGAGAAATGGCAGCTGACAATAAAGCTTTAGGCAACTTTGAATTAGTAGGTATTGCACCAGCACCAAGAGGAGTGCCTCAGATTGAGGTTACATTTGATATTGATGCTAATGGTATAGTAAATGTTTCTGCGAAAGACAAAGGAACTGGTAAAGAGCAAAAAATTCAAATTCAAGCTTCAGGTGGACTAAGTGATGATGAAATTGAAAAAATGGTTAAAGACGCAGAAGCTAACAAAGAAGCTGATAAAAAGAAAAGAGAGTCGGTTGATGTTAGAAACCAAGCAGATACCCTAATTCATTCTACCGAAAAAAATTTAAAAGAGCATGGATCAAAAATTTCTGATGCAGAGAAAAAAGCAATTGAAGATGCATCTTCTGCTGTAAAAGAAGCATTAAAAGGTGAAGATATTGAAGATCTTAAGAAAAAAACTGAAGCTTTGGTACAAGCTTCAATGAAACTTGGAGAAGCAATCTATAAATCGCAACAAAGTGCAAAACCTGATTCTGGAAAAGACGATGGTGGAGATGATGCTGGTAAAAAAGACGAGAATGTTGTTGATGCTGATTTCGAAGAAGTAAAAGACGAGAATAAAGAAAAAAGCGCTTAAACTGACATTTAATTGTCTGGGGTAATTTGATGGCTAAAAGAGACTATTATGATGTCCTAGGCGTTAACAAAAGCGCAAGTCCTGAAGAATTAAAATCCGCATATAGAAAGTTAGCTGTTAAGTATCATCCTGATAAAAATCCAGGGGATTCGAAAGCAGAAGAAAAATTTAAAGAAGCTAGTGAAGCCTACGGAATACTTTCAGACAAAGAGAAGAAACAAAACTACGATAACTTTGGTCATGCAGCTTTCGAAAATGGTGGTGGCAGACCGGGTGGAGGTTTTGGTGGATTTAGTGGAGCAGATTTTTCAGATATTTTCGAAGATTTCTTTGGGGATTTTGGTGGTGGTGGAAAATCAAGAAATAGACGATCAAATAACAGGGGCTCTGACTTAAGATATGATTTATCAATTTCTCTTGAAGAAGCTTATAACGGAAAAAAGCAAGACATAAAATTTTCAACAACAGAACAATGTGGAACCTGTAGAGGTAATGGATCTAAGCCAGGTTATTCACCAGACAGATGCTCATATTGTGGAGGAAGTGGTAGAATTAGATCTAACCAGGGTTTTTTTACTGTTCAACAAACATGTCCTCAGTGTAATGGAAATGGGGAAGAAATTACCAACCCCTGTAATGATTGTAATGGCCAAGGTAAAAAACAAGCATCTAAGAAAATTTCTGTAACAATTCCAAAAGGTGTAGATGATGGAACAAGAATTAGATTAGCAGGAAAAGGTGAGGCTGGAACTAGAGGTGGAGCATCAGGTGACCTTTATCTATTTGTTAACGTCAATTCTCATAACTTATTTAAAAGGTCTGATGAAAATTTATTTTTTGAATTTCCTCTTTCTCTTGCAGATGCAGCATTAGGAACAACTGTTGAAATTCCAACTATTGATGGTGGAAAAGCTAAAATCAAAATTCCTGATGGAACTCAAAATGGTAAGCAATTCAGATTAAAAGGTAAAGGTATGCCATTTATGAGAAGAGGTGATTTTGGTGACTTATATGTTCAAGTTAAAACAGAGGTACCTGTATATTTAAATAAAAAACAAAAAGAGTTATTAGAACAATTTAGAGAAATTGAAAACGATAAGTCTAATCCAAGTATTAAAAAATTTTTTCAAAAAGCAAAAGATTTCTGGAAAAACTAAAAGACTAATCTTCTAAAAAAGGTTAATATTAGCTAAATGAAAAAAATTAATTTAGCAGTTTCTGGATGTATGGGTAGAATGGGTCAACAGCTCATCAAGTCATCAAAGAATAATAAAAATTTTAAATTAGTTACGCTTACAGAAAATAGATTGGTGAATAAAAAATTTAATGGAATTAAACCTGAATTAAATTCTGATAAAGCCTTTAAAAAAACTGATGTAATTATTGATTTCACGGTACCAAATTGCACGCTTGAAATATTGAAAATAGCATCAAAACTGAGGAAAAAGGTAGTAATTGGTACAACCGGATTTACTAGAAGCGAAGAAAATCTAATTAAAAAATATTCAAAAAAGATACCTATCTTAAAAGCTGGCAATATGAGCTTAGGTGTAAATTTATTAATGTATTTAACTGAAATTGCATCGAAATCATTAAATGATGAATACTTAAGTAAGATATTTGAAGTACATCACAAACATAAAAAAGACTATCCATCCGGTACTGCATTAATGCTAGGTAAAGGAATTGCTGATGGAAAAAATAAAAATTTATATAATTTAATTGGTAAAAAATTTTTAAATAAAAAATCTTTCCCTTATGGAAAAAAAATTAATTTTAATTCAATTAGAAAAGGTGAAATTATTGGGGAACATGAAGTGAATTTCTCAAGTGGTAAAGAAATAATTACATTAAACCATGAGGCTTTTGATAGAGCCCTTTATTCAGATGGGGCTTTAACAGCTTCTAAATGGTTAATGAAAAAAAAACCAGGATTATATTCCATGAGAGATTTGCTTAACTTTTCATAATGAATGAAAAACAGAAAGCAAAAATCATCATTAAAACCCTAAATAAAATTTACCCTAAAGCACTTGTTCCTTTAAAAAGTAAAAATACTTTCACACTTTTAATTTCTGTACTACTTTCTGCACAATGTACTGATGTTAACGTTAATAATGTAACAAAAGATATCTATCCAAAATACTTTAAGCCAGAACACTTTGTAAAATTAGGAAGAAAGAAAATTGAAAAATTAATAAGAAAAATTGGTATTTTTAGAGTAAAAGCAAAAAGCATTTACTTAATGTCAAAGCAAGTGTTAGAAAAACACAGGGGTAAGGTGCCTAAAACGTTTGAAGAACTCGAAAAATTACCTGGCGTAGGTCATAAAACAGCAAGTGTTGTAATGTCCCAAGGCTTTGGATATCCAGCTTTTGCCGTTGATACTCATATTCATAGACTTGCACAAAGATGGGGTTTAACCAATGGAAAAAATGTAGTTCAAACTGAAAAGGATTTGAAGAGAATATTTCCCAAAAAAACCTGGTCTAAACTTCACTTACAAATAATTTTTTATGGCAGAGAATATTGCAGGGCAAGAGATTGTTACGGCTTAAGATGTAAAATATGTACTACTTGCTATCCAAATAGAAAAAAACCTGTTATTACAAAAAAAGCTTAATATGAAAATTTTAGGAATAGGAAACGCTATTGTGGATGTCATTTGTAAAGTTGATGAGAGTTTTATCGTTCAAAATAATCTTACAAAAAGTACAATGAAATTATTTTTTGATGAAAAAGAATTCAAAAGTTTGTTAACTAATCTTAAAATCGAAAAAACTGTTTCTGGAGGTTCTGTAGCAAACTCAATAGTTGGATTATCGCAACTAGGCGATAATGTTGGTTTTATAGGTAAAGTGTCTGATGATGAATTTGGTAGTAAGTATGAAGATGGTTTAAAAAATGAAAATGTAGAGTATTTTTATACTAAAAAGAAAGAAGAATTACCAACTGGAACATGTTTAATTTTAGTAACTCCAGACTCGGAAAGAACGATGTGTACTTTCTTAGGAACTGCAGGAAAAATTAATGAGAATGATGTGAGTTCTGATGCAATTAAAAAAAGTGAGATGATATTTTTAGAAGGTTACTTGTGGGATGAAGGAGAACCAAAGAAAGCTTTCGATAAAGCTATTAATAGTGCCAGCAAAGTTGCTATGTCACTTTCAGACCTATTTTGTGTAGATAGACATAAGCCTCATTTTTTAAACTTAGTTAAAAACAATCTTGATATAACTTTTGCCAACGAACAAGAAATTATCTCACTAATTGAAGCAAAAAATTTTGAGGAGGTTGTAAACTTTTCAAAACAACTCAATAAATTAGTAATTGTAACTAGAGGTGAAAAAGGCGCAATTGCAGTTAATGGTGATGAAGTTGTTGAAAGTGATATACAAAAAAATCTGAAAATTGTTGATCTCACTGGCGCTGGTGATCTTTTTGCTGCTGGATTTTTACATGGATACATCAACAAATTATCTACAAAAGAATGTCTTGAAAAAGGTACTGAAATGTCATCCAAAATAATACAACAAATTGGAGCAAGACTTTAAATTTAATTTTTCTTTCTTTTAAAACTTCCCTTGCCTTTTTTTGGTTTAACTATTTTTGGTTTGTACTTTTTAGTAAATAGGTCTCTAGCCATAGGATTTTTCTTATTTAATTTGATAGCCATTCTTTTCACTAGTTATGAATTTGTTATCATTAAATGTGTTTAAAATTTTTTTTCTTAATCTATAAATATGTGTTTCAACCGTATGGGTCTCTATCTCAGATTGATAACTCCATACCTTTTTCTGTAATTCCTCAATACTTACTGGTTTGTCTGATTTTGATAAATAAATAATGGTATTAATTTCTTTCTCAGTCAACTTAAGCTTAGTATCGTCTATTAGTATTTCTCTTGAATTGAGATCGATAATATAGTTGTTAACCTTTACTTTAGATTGATTATTAAATTGAATTTTTAAAAATTCTATATTTATTTTTTCTATTAATTTAAAAATATTTATTGGTGTATTATCTAAAATAAATTGATTCTCAATATTTAAATATTTTTTATTAGATATAATTAAATAATTTGTAAGATTTTTTACTTTATCGTTTAAAGAACCTTCGTTGTCTTCAAACGTAATTTTAAAATTAAAGTCTAAACCAATTTCTTCAAGAATATGATATAATGAGTTAAACTTATATATTATTAAATTTTGTATACTCACACGAAATAGAATATGACAATTTTTGTAAAAAATAAACACACTCTTCAAATAGATGAATTTAAATTTAAATGTTGTGTCGGCAAAAAAGGTTTCACAATCAATAAAAAAGAAGGAGATAGGAAAACACCAAGGGGTATCTTTAAAATTGATAATCTTTATTTTAGAAAAGATCGAATAAAAAAACCATTTACGTCACTAAAATGTATTGAAATTAAAAAAAATATGGGTTGGTGCGATGATGTAAGTTTTCCAAAAATTTATAACAAACTATTCAAAATAAAAAAAAAAATTAAACATGAGAAATTAAAAAGAAAAGATAATAAATATGATTTATTAATTCCAATTAAGTTCAATTTTAGTAAACCTGTTACTGGTCTTGGTAGTTGTATTTTCATTCATTTAACAAATAATTACAAGCCAACTGCAGGGTGTGTAGCTGTTAAAAAAAAAGATTTTTTAATTATTCTTAAATTAATTAATAAAAAAACTAAAATTAAAATATCCTAACCTCTTGAGCCGAATATACTTGAACCAATTCTTAAATATGTTGCTGAATTAACTGCAGCATTTAAATAGTCTGAAGACATACCCATGCTAAGATCTGAAAAGCCAAAACTTTTATTAATTTCACTCATCTCTTTAAAATAACTTGATGGATCTTTATTATCAGGTGGTATACACATGAGTCCAATTAAATCTAATTTAATATCTTTACAAAATAAAATTAAATCTTTTATTTCATTTTTATTTATTCCTGACTTTTGTTGCTCTTCTCCAATATTAACCTGAACAAATATTTTAAGTTTTCTTCCAACTTTTATTTCTTCACTTGCTATTTTATTTGCGAGTTTTTCACTATCAACAGAATGGATATAATCAAATAATTTAACTGCAAACTTTACTTTATTTGATTGTAGTTTCCCTATCATATGAAGCTTAATATTATTGTTGGTTTTTTTAATTTCTGACCATTTTTCTACAGCTTCTTGAACTTTATTTTCACCATAATGCAAATGACCATGATCAATTAGTGGCTGTATTTGATTTAAAGAAAAAGTTTTAGATACAGCAATTATGTTTAATTTATCATAATCAACTATTTTAGCCTTTAATTCTTCTTTTATA
>CACNTB010000018.1 GCA_902623305.1 uncultured Pelagibacteraceae bacterium | reverse complement strand
TTGACAAAAAATATCTTGAAGATCTTTTAACATTATCTAAAAATTTTTTATTTGAAACAATATTCATCACAGTATTTCCTACAACCATTGCTAATGGATTTCCGCCAAAAGTTGATCCATGAGTGCCTGCAGTCATTCCACGTGCAACTTTTTTATTCATAAGAACTGCACCAATTGGAAATCCTCCTCCAATACCTTTTGCAATAGGCACTATATCTGGCTTTACTTTTGATTGTTCAAACGCAAAAAAGTCCCCACTTCGACCTATACCACATTGAACTTCATCTAAAATTAATAATATTTTTTTTTCATTACAGATTTTTCTTAAATATTTTAGGCATTTATCAGGAATAGGTTTTATACCTCCCTCACCGAGTATAGTCTCAACCATTATTGCTGCTGTAGTCTTTTTTATTTTACTTCTTATGTTAGGAAATCTAGGTTTTGAATTTCTAAACTCAATATGATCAAACCCAGGTACTTTCGGTCCAAAACCTTCTGTCATTTTTTTTGATCCACTTGCGTAAATTGCGGCAAGAGTTCTCCCATGAAATGAATTTTTTATACATAAAATTCTATTTTTATTAGTTTTACCAATAGAATAAAAATATCTTCTTGCCACTTTTATTGCTGCTTCTGTGGCCTCCGCACCACTATTTTGAAACATTACATAGTGAGCAAATGTTTTTTCACATAAATTCTTTGCTAATTTTTCACCCTCAGGAATTTGAAATGCATTAGAAACGTGCCATAATTTTTTTGATTGATCATTTATAGCTTTTACAAGTCTTGGATGAGCGTGTCCCAAAGAATTTACAGCTATCCCTTGTACAAAATCCAAATATTTTTTGTTATCAGTTGAATATAAAAAACTTCCTTTTCCATATTTAAAGGCAATTTTTTTTCTATTATAATTTTTTGCTAAATAACTCATAAATTTAATTTGTTTTATAAAGTTTAATTATTAATACAAGTTGGGATTGAAAATATATACATACTTACTAATCAAATTTAATGTTGATAAGTCTCATTTTTTGATTGTTTAATTTAATATTATATCAGTATATTGTTATTTAATATAACTAAGATACAACATATTGATTATGAGTTGGACTGAAGAAAAAGTTGAAAAATTAAAAGAACTTTGGGGCAAAGGCAGCACTGCAAGTCAAATAGCTGAGATTATTGGTGGAATAAGCAGAAATGCAGTTATAGGAAAAGCACACAGATTAAATTTGTCTGCTAAAATTAAAACAAGAGCAGCGATATCAAACCAAGATTTTAAGAATTCAATTGAAGAAAAAAATACGAAAACTAAAAAAGGCAGAAGAAGTAAATTCAAATCTCTCATAATTGAAAAAGATTTTGAACCAGAAAATCCAAAGCAATTGGAAGAGCTTGATGAAAATTCTTGTAAATGGCCTATAGGCCATCCTGATGAGAAAAATTTTTATTTTTGTGGAAGATCTTCACTAAAAGACTTTTCCTATTGCAAACTACACCTTCTTTACGCTTATCAGCCTAAGGGTAAAAAAGAGGAGGTTACAGAGAAAGAGGAAATTCCAGAATTTATTGGGAAAAAAATTCAGTCAGCTTAAAATTAATTTGATTTGTTTTCTTGATCTTTGCTAGTTAAATATTTTTCAGTAGAAAACTGTCCTCCATCTTTCCACATATAACAATACTTTTTAACTTCTTCATTAAAATATCTTAAACTTGGCGAACCAATATCTGAATTAGTTTTATATTTACCTGAAGCGATATTGTCGTATTTTAAAAGTCTTAGTTGATCTCTTGTAATAAGTGGTTTTGGCATAATTTCAAATAATCTTGCAGAAATTTCTGCTACTGGCAAAGGAAAAGGTATTAAAATTCTTTTTTTTCCAATTAAACTTAACAATCTTTGCAATAATTCTTTAAAAGAAATAATTTCAGGCCCTACGCATTCAATAATTTTAGAATAAATATTTTTTGTGATAACATGATAAATTACATCGGTTAAATCTGAACAATGAATAGGCGCAAACCTAGTATTCCCACTATAATACAATGGAAACATTGGAAGTCTATTTAATAAGGTCATAAAATTTGTAGTAAAATTATCATCAACAGAGTAAACTATGGAAGGCCGTAGAATTGTACTTAAAGGAAAATTTTTTAAAATATTATTTTCTCCCTCAAGTTTACTTTGAGCATAATTTGAATCAGTAGCTTCATTGATACCAAGTGCAGACAAGTGAATAAAATGATTGATATTATATTCCTTTGACAATTTAGCTAATAGCGATGGGAATATATTATGAATATTTTTAAACGTATTACCTTTTTTTTGCTCATACAAAATACCAATTAAATTAATGCATATATCTGCTTTTTTAAAAAGTTCTCTTATTTTGT
The DNA here is from genome assembly GCA_902623305.1 of uncultured Pelagibacteraceae bacterium. GTDB lineage: Bacteria > Pseudomonadota > Alphaproteobacteria > Pelagibacterales > Pelagibacteraceae > Pelagibacter. Next base: position 7,235 of record CACNTB010000018.1, on the reverse strand, counting down.
TTTCATCAAAAATATTTGCTTCGACAATATCAATATATCCAGCGTTTGCCTGTGTTTTAATTATATAACTTTTTTGATGTATGTTTCTTGTAACAACAGTAACTTTAAAGTTATCTTTTGTGAGTTTTCTTATTAAGTTTCTGCCTATTTGGCCACTCCCACCAAAAATTAGACAATTTTTTGCTTTCATATATATATATTTAAAAAATGAGCAATAATATTCAACTTTACAAAAATGATCTACCAGATGATTTGAAATTAGGCAATATAATAGCTGTGGATGGAGAATTTATGGGTCTGAATGTTAGACGTGATCCGCTATGTCTAATTCAGATTTCAGAGGGAAATTCAGATGCTCACATAGTGCAGTTTGATAGAAGTAATTATAACGCACCAAATCTAAAGAAACTCTTAAGCGATGCGTCAATAACAAAAATCTTTCATTATGGTAGGGCTGATATTGCACATATAAAATATTATTTAGATACCGATACAAATAATATTCTTGATACTAAAATTGCCTCAAAACTTGCAAGATCTTATTCGGATAACCATTCTCTAAAAACTCTTATCAAAGAATTTATAAATATCGATGTAAACAAACAATTTCAAAATTCAGATTTTGGAGGAAAATTAACACCTGCACAACTAAAATATTGTGCCAACGATGTAATATATCTTCATAAAATTCATGAAGAATTAGAAAAAATATTGGAGAGAGAAAAAAGAATAAAACTATACAAAGATTGCTTGAAATTTTTAAAAACAAGGGTTGAACTTGATTTGGCATTATTTAAAGATGATGTTTGGTCTCATTAATGAAGAAAAAAAAATTTATTAAAATTGCAAAAGAAGTAATAAATCTTGAAATTAGAGCACTTCAAAAATTAAAAAAAAATATCAAAAGTTCATTTGATGAAGCAGTAAGTCAAATAGTAAGATGTCAATCAAAAGTAATTTTATGTGGAGTAGGGAAAAGTGGACTAATTGCTTCAAAGATTGCCGCAACACTTGCGTCTGTTGGGACCCCGTCGTTTAGTCTATCTGCAAGCGAGGCTTCGCATGGTGATCTCGGAATGATTTCAAAGAGAGATATACTAATCTTAATTAGCAATTCAGGAGAAACTCGTGAATTAAAAAATATAATACAATTTGCGAATAGAAATAAAATATTTCTTATTGGAATTGTTTCAAAAAAAGAATCTATTTTATACAAAGCGTCTGACATAAAATTGTTAATACCTGAAGTGGTTGAGGCTGGTGGTATTATTCCAACTTCAAGTACGACCTCACAACTTGCGATGGGCGATGCTTTAGCTATAGCTGCGATGAAATATAAGAGATTTGGAAACTTGGAATTTAAAAAGTTACATCCTGCAGGTAGTCTTGGTGCACAATTAAAAACTGTAGAGGATATTATGCTCAAGGGAAAAAAAATACCTTTTGTAAATAAAGATTTAAATATGAAGAAAGCTCTAAATATTTTAAGTAATAAAAAACTTGGTATTTTAATAGTTCAAAATAATCAGAAAAAAACAATTGGTATCATAACAGACGGTCAAATCAGAAGATTTAATCAAAAAAATATTAATTTATATTCAACTAAAGTAAATAAAGTAATGACAAAAAAACCTGTGAGCATAGATAAAGATGTATTGGCTGCTAAAGCTCTTTCTCTAATGAACTTAAGAAAAATAACAAGTCTATGTGTGCATGAAAAGAAAAATAAGTTAAAAACTATAGGAGTTCTCCATATACATAACATTTTGCAAAATAATATATCGTAGATGAAAAAAAAAATTTTTCTGCAATTGTTTCTTTTTAGTTTTTTTTTATTAATAGTATGGGTAGTTTTTAAATCATACGACTCTAGAAATATGGTAAGTGAAGATAATAAATTAAATAATGAAATAAAATCAGATAAAATTGAAAAAAAAGATAAATCTAAAGTTATATTAGATACCGATAAAAATTTTGAAAATACTATTAGTAACTTGTCTTATTCAACTACAGATGAGGAAGGTAATAAATATAGCATCTTTGCTATTGAGGGTATGATTGACGAATTAAAACCAAACATTATAAACATGAAAGGAGTTGAGGCTAAAATTGAGGTTCTAAATCAAGATACAATTTATATTTATTCTGACAAAGCAATATTTGATAATGTCAATTTTAACTCAAAATTTACAAATAATGTTAGATTGGTATATCTTGATCATAATTTAGAAGGAAACAAATTAGATCTAGACTTAGATGATAAATTAGTAACATTGAGTGATAAAGTGATATATAAAAATTTAAATACTAAACTTATTGCAGATTATATGATTTTCGATTTAATTCTAAAAAATTCTGAAATATCAATGTATGATAAGTCTAAAAAAGTAAAAATCTTTCAGATGAATTAAATGGCTGTAGTTAAAAAATTTAGAATTAAAAAATTTAAAGAAGGTAAATCCTTAATCTCATTAAAAAAAATTTCAATGAGGTTTACAAAAAATCATCAAATACTTGATAATATTAGTTTAGATATACCAAAAGGTCAGGTTTTAGGATTATTGGGTCCTAACGGAGCTGGAAAATCAACTCTGATGAATATTATCTCTGGTTTAATTAAGCCCAATTATGGATCACTTTTTATAAAAGGAGATAACATTACAGATCTTCCTATTCATGAAAGAGCTAAAAAGTATAAAATTTCAGTAATCCCTCAATACGGAGGTTTATTCTCATCACTTACTTGTGAAGAAAATTTAAGAGCAGTTAGCGAAATAGTAATAAAAAATAAACAGCTAAGGGATTTTAAAATAGAAAAACTCATATCCAAGTTTGAATTAGATGCAAACAGGAAAATTGAAGCTAAATATCTTTCCGGGGGACTGAAACGAAGACTGGTTATTGCAATGGCTTTGATTGGAGATCCAGAAATCTTATTAATGGATGAGCCTTTGGCTGCACTTGATCCACAAACTATTGAGATACTTCAGAATATTATCGTTACATTACAATCAGAATTTAATTTAACAATTATAATTACAGATCATCAAGCAAGAGATTTGTTAGCCGTTTGTGATAAAGCTATAATCTTATCAAATGCGAAAATTGTTGCTCATGGTACTCCTAATGAGCTAATTCAAAATGAAAATGCTAACAAATATTATTTTGGCAACAAATTTAGATATAGATAAAAATTATTTATATGAAAAAAATTGTCGTAATAAATAATAAAATTAAAAAATTTAATGTTGATACTATTAATATTATTGGAGATAAATCTATAAGTATAAGATTTATCATCTTTGCCTCTTTAAGCAATGGAAAGTGTATAGCAAAAAATATTCTTAAATCTGAAGATGTATTGTCGGTTATTAAAATTATTAGAAAGTTAGGAATAAAAATTAAATTAAAAAAAAATTACTGTGAAGTTTATGGCAAAGGTTTAAACGGATATAAATTCAGAAAAAATTTAATTTTAGACGCTGGGAACTCTGGAACAACTGCAAGATTAATTTGTGCAGCATTAATAAATTCAAATCATAATATTAAAATCACAGGAGATGAATCTTTAAAAAAAAGAGATATGCAAAGAATTATAGATCCATTAAAAAAATTTGGATTAAAATTTAAAAGCAAAAATGGTAAACTACCTTTGATTATAAAGGGTTCAAATTCACTTAAATCTATAAAGTATTTTGAAAAACTAGGCTCAGCACAGTGTAAATCTGCTGTAATGATATCCTCATTATTCGTACCGGGCAAAACATTTCTTAAATGTTTGCCCTCAAGAAATCATACAGAGATAATGTTTAAAAATGTATTAAAAATTCCAATAAAAGTAAAATCAAAGAAAAATTTTGATTATATTGAAATAGATGGAAAAAAAAAATTCAGTTCCTTTAATTACAATATACCCGGTGATATATCATCAGCTTCTTTTTTTATAGTTCTTACTCTTTTATCAAAAAACTTAAATCTTAAAATAAAAAATATTAATGTAAATCCATCTAGAATTGGAATAATTAAAATTCTAAATTCAATGGGTGGTAAAATAAAATTTTCTAATAAAAAAATTTACAATGGAGAAAATATTGCAGATTTAAAAATTACTTCATCAAAAAATTTAAATTCTATAAACCTTAATCCCAGTCTAAATAGTTCTGCAATAGATGAGTTTTTGTTAATCTTTTTAGTGGCTTCACTTTCAAAAGGAGTAAGTACATTTAGAAATTTAGGAGAATTAAACAAAAAAGAATCTAAAAGATTAGATTGGGGGTATAAAATACTTAAAATGATAGGTATCAAGGTTTTAAAAATAAAAAATAATGGTATCAAAATATGGGGTAATCCTAAACTAAAATTAAATAAGACTTTTATAATCAAAGATTATCTTAAAGATCATAGAATTTTTATGTTATCTGTAATTATAGCACTGACATTAGGAGGTAAGTGGATAATTCATGATTCTGATAGTTTTAAAACCTCTTTTCCATCATTTTTAGACACTATAAAAAAATTAGGAGGTAAATTTAATTAATTTTTTTAAATATACTTATGAATTGTTCTCTATATTACTAATAAAAAATTAGGCAAAATTTACAATAATTTATGCTTTTCTATTGATTAATATATAAAATTTATCTAAAAGATCATGTTTTTTTAAACAATACAACTATATGGAAATATACAAAGATCTTTCAAAACCAGCTTTCAAAGAATTTGAAAAGCTACTTAATAATCAAATATCAAAAAACAAAATTGAAGAAGGAAAGATTATTGAAGGAGTAATAAATAAAATTACAGACAAATTTGTATTTTTATTAATCGAGGGACTTAAAAGTGAGCCAGTAATAGATGTTAATGAACTGAAGTCACTCGGAATGAATAGTAATATTAAATTAGGTGATAAAATCAGTGTTCTTCTAGAAAAAATTGAAGATAAAAACGGTGAGGTAATAGTCTCCGCAAGTAAAGCTAAAAAAATAAGAGGATGGGATAAATTGGTTGAGGCTTATGAAAAGAATGAACCAATTATGGGAAAAATAATTTCAAAATGTAAAGGTGGTTGTATAGTTGAGCATATGGATACGGGATCATTAATGTTTTTACCTGGAAGTCAGATTAGCGACAAACCTCTTAAAGATATAAGTCACCTGATAAATGAACCGCAGAAGTTTGCTTTAATAAAATTAGATAAAGTGAGAGGCAATGCCTGTGTTTCTAGAAGAGAAATTATTTCATCATTTAAAAAAGAAGATAAAGCTAAAATCATAGATAAATATAAAGTTGGAGATATAATTAAAAATGCTGAAGTTAAAGGCTACAGCACTTTTGGATGCTTTTTTCATGTAAATAATGAATTAGACGTACTGGTTCATCTTCAAGAAATTTCTTATTCAAGAGTTAACCATCCTGACGAGGTTTTAAATATTGGTGAAAAACATGATCTAAAAGTTATTTCAGTTGATAAGGATAAATTACAAGTTGGCTGTTCAATAAAACAATTATCCCCTGATCCATTTGAGCATATAGAAAACTACGAGTTAAATAAAACTTATAAAGTTAAAGTGGTAAAATTAATGGACTTTGGTGCATTTTGTGAACTAGAGCCAGGCTTAACAACATTACTTCATTCAAGTGAATTAAGTTGGACCAAAAAAAATGTTTCAGCAAAAAGAATGTTTAAAGTTGGAGATGAAATTGATTGTGTAATTACAGAAATAGATAAAGATAAAAGAAGAGTGGCAATATCTCATAGACTTACTCAAGACAATCCTTTTGAAATTTTTGAGAAAAAATTTCCCGTTGGAAGTTTAGTTGAAGGTGAGATAGTAAACAAAAACGATTATTCTCTCTTTTTGAGAATTGAGGACCTTGATATAGATGCATTTTTACATTGTAACGATTTAACATATTTAAACAATGGAGAAGAAGAACTTTCAAATTATAAAAAAGGAGATAAACTTAAAGTTAAAGTTCTAGAAGTTAAAGTATCTGAACAGAAGATAAGAGTTGGTTTAAGACAAACACAACCAGATCCATTTGATTGGTTTAAGGATAAAAATAAAAATCAAACTATTACTGTAAAAGTAATCTCAACTGATAACAAGGGTTTAACTGTGAGACCTGAGGGATGTGAAATGGATTTTCAAATCAAAAAAACGGCTATTGCAATAAACCCTGCAGATGCTCGACCAAGTAGATGGACAGGTGGAGAAAAATTAGATTGTGCTATTGCAGATATTGATATGAATAAAAGAAAAATTGTTTTGAGTATAAAACTTCTTGAAGAGATAGAAAAAAAAGAAGCATTGGACAAATATGGTTCCGAAGGATCCGGTAAAAATTTACCATTTTCTTCTCTATCGGAAGATCTAAAGAAAAAAGAAGAAAAGAAATAATTCAAGTATAATTAAATTGGCTATTGTAAAATCAAAGCTTCTACAACAACTTAAAAAATCTTATCCCAATTTTAGTAATAAAGATTTAGACCGTCTTGTTTCCATTGTCTTAAAAGAGATAAAAAGAGCTTTAAAAAGAGGAGACGGTGTAGAATTGAGAAATTTTGGAACGTTCCGCACCAAAACTCAAAAATCCTCAATAAGAAGAAATCCTAAAACAGGTGAGAAAGTAGCAGTTCCTGAAAAAAAAGTAATAGCATGGAAAATGAGTAAAGAAATGTTTAAAAAGATAAACAATGAAGAGTAAGATATTCATAGCATGTGACACAACTAGCGTTTCAAAGGTTAAAAAAATAATAAAAAATACTCAAACATCAAAATTGAAAGTTGGTTATAAATTTGGACTAGAGTTTTTAAACTCTAAAAATGGAAGAAAGTTTGTGTCTAAACTAAAAAATCAAATTACATTTGGAGATTTTAAGTTTTCAGATATTCCTAACACTTGTGTATCAGCAGTAAAAGCAATTAAAGATCTTAAATTTAATTATTGCACTATGCACATAAGCTCAGGCTTAGAGGCGTTAAAAGCAGCTAAAAAGGTTTCTGGAAAAACCAAAATAATCGGTGTTTCAATTCTAACTTCTTTAGATAACAAGGCTTTAAAAGAAATAGGTTACAATAAAGATGTAAAAAAATTAGTAGCTCATCATGCTAAACTTGCACAAAAAGCAAAGTTAGATGCTATTGTTTGTAGCGCTCAAGAGGTAAAAATTGTAAGAAAATTTTTTAAAAAAGAAATTATTACACCTGGGATAAGGTTTAATTCAAAAAAAG
>CACNTB010000017.1 GCA_902623305.1 uncultured Pelagibacteraceae bacterium | reverse complement strand
AACATTAATAATAAATAGGTTAAAACAATCCACAAAAATTAATATGTCAAAAAAAAGCTTCATTTTAAACAATTTTAGTGAGGTAAGATGTTGGTAAATTGTGAATATAATGTTTATAAAAAACAATCACCTTTATTCACAGGATATATTACAACTACTATAATTAATAATACTTATTTATGAAACCTTTAAACAAAGTAATAGTTAATAAAGATACTTCATTTAATCCTATATGGATAATGAGACAGGCAGGAAGATATCTACCAGAATTTAGAGAAATTAGAAAAGATAATCCTAATTTTATCAATTTATGTTTAAATGATGATTTATCATCAGAAATAACTCTACAGCCCTTAAAAAGATTTGATTTAGATGCTGCAATTATATTTTCTGATATATTAATACTTCCTTATGGATTAGGCCAAAAAGTTGAATTTGAAAAAAATTTTGGACCAAAATTAGGAGAATTAAATTTAAATGAAATTGCTAAGATTGATGAAATTGATTTTGTAAAAAAAATCCATCGTGTTTATAAAGCAATAACAAAAGTTAGTTTAGATCCAGTTTTAGGTAATAAAAATACCATAGGATTTGTTGGAGCCCCATGGACAATACTTGTTTATATGATCAACCAGCAATCACCTAAAAAAAATTTGAAAAAAGATTTTTTTAAAGATAAGTTTTTGATAAACAAAATTTTATTAATTATAGAAAAATTTTTAAAAGTTCATATAAAAAATCAAATTGAAAGTGGTGCAGATGTAATCCAAATTTTTGATAGTTGGGCAGGATTATTAGATGAAAAAGATTTACCCAATTATATTTATTCTCCAACTTTAAATTTGGTTAATTATGTAAAATCTTTAAATGTGCCGGTAATATGTTTTCCAAGAGAAATAAAAAATTATAAAGAATTTTGTGATATTGTTAAACCTGATGCGGTTAGTATCGATTATAACGTTGATCCAAAGAAAATACTTAAGGATATAAATATACCCATACAAGGCGGTTTAGATCCCAAAATTTTATTAACAGACAAAGATACTTTAAAAAAGGAAGCTTCAAAATATCTCGATATTTTTAAAGATCATCCATATATATTCAATTTAGGACATGGAGTGCTTCCAGAAACAGATCTTAATATGTTTGAGTATTTGATAAAAACAGTAAAAAATTATTAATATGGACCGGATTTATACACATCCAAAAAGAAAAACCAAAGTTGTATTCGTTCAACTAGGATCCCCTACTGAGCCAACCACTAAAGCTTTAAGAAAATATCTTAGGAAATTTTTAGGTGATCCAAGAGTTGTTGACATAAACCCCTGGCTATGGAAATTAATTTTAAACTTTTTTGTATTACCTTTTAGACCTAAAAGATCTGCTAAACTCTATGCAAGGATATGGGATGGAAAGAGTTTTCCTTTAATCACTAATACAATAAATTTTACAAATAACGTTAGAGAAGAATTAAAAAAAATTGATCCCAATGGATATGTTGAGGTTAACCATGCTTTTCTTTTGTCGCCTCCATATGTGAATGAAGTTTATGATAGCTGGGAAGATGATTTAAAAAAAGGTATTGGTGCAACAAAGTTGCTTGTTATACCAATGTTTCCCCAATATTCTGAAAGCACAATAGCCTCAGGAATAGATGCGCTAGCAAAAGAATTATCAAAAAGAGTTAAGATCCCAACTTTTGAAGTTATTACAAATTTTCACAGGACACATGCGTTTATAGACAATTCTGTAAGACAGGTTGACAGCAAAATTAATGAGTTACAACAAAAAGGAAAAAAAATTGACAATCTGGTAATTACTTTTCATGGTATGCAAAAAAGAAGAATTGTTAACAAAGGCGATGATTATTACAGGCATTGCTACGAAACGTTTTGTCTTATAACAAATAATTTAAAGAATATAAGACCAGAACAATGTATGATGAGCTTTCAAAGCCGTTTTGGATCTGAAGAATGGATAACCCCCTATACCGAAGACGTGGTGAAAAAATTAATTACTGACGGAAAAAAAGAAATAGCCATATATTCCCCAAGTTTTGTCGCTGACTGCTTAGAAACTACTGACGAATTAGGTCATGAACTTGTAAATGAAGCAAAAGATTGGGGGGGAAACATATATCCAATAGAGTGTTTAAATACCAAAGAAGATTGGTGTAAAGATTTTGCAAAATATACATTTACACAGGCCGAGGGTTCAGCACAAGATAAAGAGGATATGGAATATCAGTTAGAGGAAAGGTTTTATGAAAAAATGCCCAAACAAGTAATGAATAAATCATAATACCATTTGAGGATGTCCAAATTTTTAATAATCTATTCAACTACAGACGGGCATACAAAAAAGATTTGTCAAAGAATAAAGAATTTCCTAGCTGATGGAAATCTAGTAGAACTTATTTCTTTAGAAGATTCTAAAAAAGTTGATCTATCTAATTTTGAAAAAATCATAATCGGTGCTAGCATTAGATATGGCAAACATTCTAAAGAACTTTACAAATTTATTAATTTAAAGAAAAACATTCTAGATAAAAAAAAAAGTGCTTTTTTTTCAGTTAATGTTGTTGCAAGAAAACCAGAAAAGAATACAGCAGAAACAAACCCTTATATTAGTAAATTTTTAAAAATATCTAAATGGAAACCAAATAAAATAAATGTGTTTGCCGGCAAGGTTGATTATCCCAGTTATACCTTTTTCGACAAATACATAATTAAATTTATTATGTTTATTACTAAGGGCCCGACAGATACTTCCCAATCATACGAATTTACAGATTGGTCAAAAGTTGATGATTTTTCTAAAGAGCTTAGAAATAATCATTAAATATGCCTAAAAAACCCCTATTTTATTGATTTTTTATATATTTAACTAACTGTCTTGTAATACGCCAAAGAGTATATATATTAATTCATCTGATAAGTCCTTATCAAAAAAATAATCATGAATATCCAAGAATTAAAACTAAAATCATCTGAACAGCTTATTACACAAGCAGAAGAGCTTGGTATTGAAAATGCTAGTACATTAAGAAAACAAGAAATACTTTTTGCTATTCTTAAAAAAGTTGCTGAAAAAGAAGAGATAACAGGCGTTGGTGTTTTGCAGTTATTGCAAGACGGATTTGGTTTTCTCAGAGCAATGGAGTCAAATTATCTCCCAGGACCAGATGATATTTATGTAAGCCCAAACCAAATAAGAAAATTCGGTTTAAGAACCGGAGATACTGTTGAAGGACCCGTAAGAGCCCCTAAAGAAGGAGAAAGATATTTTGCATTATTGCAAGTTAGTAAGATAAATTTTGAGGAACCAGAAAAAGCAAGACATAAAATTGCATTTGACAACTTAACCCCGCTATATCCAGACAAACAGTTAGTAATGGAAGTTGAAACTACAAAAGTTGAAAAAAAACAAGATTTAACTCCAAGACTTATTGATCTAGTTAGCCCAATTGGCAAAGGACAAAGATCTATAATTATTTCTCCGCCCAAAGCTGGAAAAACAATGATTTTGCAAAGTATAGCAAACTCAATAGCTAAAAATTATCCAGAATGTTACCTGATGGTGCTACTGATTGATGAACGTCCAGAAGAAGTAACAGACATGCAAAGAACTGTAAAAGGTGAAGTAATTAGCTCTACTTTCGATGAACCAGCACAAAGGCACGTAGCAGTAGCCGAAATGGTTATTGAAAAAGCTAAAAGATTAACCGAACATAAAAAAGATGTTATCATTTTATTAGATTCTATAACAAGGCTTGGAAGAGCCTACAATGCAGTGATACCTAGTTCAGGAAAGGTTTTAACTGGTGGAGTAGATGCTAATGCTCTTCAAAGACCCAAAAGATTTTTTGGTGCAGCAAGAAACATTGAAGAAGGCGGTTCATTAACAATTATTTCTACAGCTTTAATTGACACAGGAAGTAGAATGGATGAAGTAATCTTCGAAGAATTTAAGGGAACGGGAAATAGTGAAACAATATTAGATAGAAAAATTGCAGATAAGAGAATTTACCCAGCCATTGATATAACAAAATCAGGAACAAGAAGAGAAGAGCTGTTATTTGATAAAAATGATTTACAAAAAATGAATGTTTTAAGAAGAATAATCGCTCCAATGGGAACTATGGATGCTATTGAATTCATTAACTCAAAATTAAAAGATACTAAAAATAATGCTGAGTTTTTTAACTCGATGAACAAACCATCCTAAGAAATTGTTTTTAGTAATTTTATATGGATCCAAGAGAAAAAATTTCTGCTGTTCAAAATTTAATCAGTATTAATAAATTTGATGAAGCAATTTATCATTGCAATAAACTTATTAAACAATTTCCAAACGTTTCATATTTCTATAATTTGTGTGGTTTGGCCTATCAAGGAAATAAACAAATGCTTAAATCTATTGAGCTTTTTACACAAGCTATACATTACGAACCAGGAAATATTGCGGCCAAAAATAATTTAGCCAATTCTTACAAGTATATAAATCAAAATTTAAAAGCAGAAGAGATTTTCAAATCAATTATAGCTGATGATCCAAAGAATATTAAAGCTTTAAACAATTATGCAAATTTAAAAAAAAAAATTAATGATTTTAAAAATGCTAAGTTGTTATTGTTACAGGCATTAGAGATTGATGAGAATGAACCAAACATTTTATATAGTCTAGCAGAATGTCATCAAAGCATTGGAGAAATAGACGAAGCAAAAAAATGTATTTTAAAAATTCTTAAAATTCAGCCTAAAAATGCATTGGTTCATAAATTTTTAAGTGGACTTAATAATTACAAAAAAGATGGTTCTAATTTCGATGAAATGAAAAATATTTACCAGAGCGAAGATTTTGAAAAATATTCACCTGAACAAAAAATGAATTTATGTTTTGCTCTTGGAAAGGCCCTTGAAGAAAAAGAAAATTTTCAAGATTCATTTGAATTTTTGAAGAGAGCAAATTTTATTGGCAAATCTAAATCTAATTATCAAATATCAAATGAAGAGAAGTTATTTGATAATATAATTAAAACTTTTCAACAAATTGATAATAAAAAATTTAATAAAAGAAATTTAGATAATAAAATTATTTTTATATGTGGAATGCCTAGATCTGGCACAACTTTAGTTGAGCAAATAGTTGCAGCACACAGCCAGGTCAGTGGTGCGGGTGAACTAGAATATTTGCAAAATATTGTAAAAAATATTTTTCTGGAAAATTTAACTTTAAATAAAGATAAAATTATTCAAGAAAGTTCATATGAAAAAAATATTGTTGGTCAAAAATATAATGAATTTTTAAATTTTCATAATTTTACAACAAAAGTAATTACTGACAAAGCACCACAAAATTTTATTTGGTTAGGTTTTATAAAAATATTTTTCCCAAATGCAAAAATCATTCATTGTTCAAGAGACCCTAAAGATAATTGTTTGTCCTTATTTAAAAATTATTTTCCATCCAAAGATATGCTTTGGTCATTTGATCAAACAGACATTGCAAAATATTACAAACTTTATTTAAAACTTATGAATTTTTGGAATTCTAAATTTTCAGATTCGATTTTTGATGTAAAATATGAAAAATTAGTTTCAGATTCCGAAAATCAAATAAAAAAAATAATTGAATTTTGTGATTTGGAATGGGAACAAAATTGTCTATCTTTTCATAAAAATACCAAAACACCCATCCAAACAGTCAGTGTGAATCAAGCAAGAAAGCCAATTTATAAGTCTTCTGTTAATTCAAATCTGAAGTTTTCTGAACATCTTTCAGAAATGTTTAGTATACTTGACAATTAATATTTAAATTTAAACTATTATTAATTGATGACAATTTATGCCTTATCAACTGGACCAGGTGTCTCTGGAGTTGCCGTAATAAGAATTTCAGGAAAAGAAACTTCAAAAGTAATAAGGCTTTTAACCAAAAAAGAACCTCCAAAACCAAGAGTAGCTACATTAAGAAAAATCAATAAAATCAATACTTCTGAGCTTATTGATGAGGGTTTAATCTTGTGGTTCCCTGGGCCTGAGAGCTACACAGGAGAGGATATGGCTGAAATACAAGTTCATGGAAGCAAGGCCGTTATTGATGCAGTACACTTTTCCCTTTCCACAATAGAAAATTGTAGATTAGCTGAGCCAGGTGAATTTACAAAACTTGCATTTCAAAATGGAAAAATAAATTTACTTAAAGCCGAAAGTGTTGCTGATTTAATTTCATCAGAGACAGAAATACAAAGACAACAAGCAATTAAAATTATGAATGGAAAATCAGCAGATGAATTTAATTTTCTTAGAGATAAACTTTTGAAAATTTTATCTCATATTGAAGCTAAAATTGATTTTCCAGATGAAGATTTGCCAAACAATATTTTAGATGAAATTAAAAATAGTTCAGATGAAGTAATAATTAAAATAAAAAAAATATTAAACGATCAAAAAGTTGGTGAAAGAATTAGAGAAGGTTTTAAGATTGCTATACTTGGACCAACTAATGCTGGGAAATCCAGTTTGATGAATCATTTATCTAATCGTGACGTTGCAATTGTCTCTGAAATTGCCGGTACTACTAGAGATGTAATTGAAACTCATCTTAACATTGATGGTTATCCAGTCATAATATCTGATACAGCTGGAATAAGGGATTCTAAAGATGAGATAGAAAAGAAAGGCATCAAATTATCATTAAATAGAGCAGAGGAAGCGGATCTAAGGCTTATTGTTATTGAAGCAAAAAACCCTGATTTTACTGATGTTTTGAAGGATTTATTAAATGAAAATGCAATTTTAGTTATCAATAAGTCTGATCTTTTGGAAAAAGATATTGATCCAGAAATTAAAAAAACAAATCATGTTCTAATTTCAATTAAAGAAAATAAGAATATTGAAAAATTAATTTTAAAAATAAAAGATAACTTAAAAAATAAATTTATTACAAGTGATGATATTTTAATTACAAGAGAGAGACACAGGCAACATTTGCAACTGTGTTTGGACCATTTAAATAACTTTAATCAAAAAAAAGAAATTGAAGACTTCGACAAAGCAGCAGAAGATTTAAGATTAGCTACTCGACATTTAGGCATGATTGTTGGAAAAGTAGATGTAGAGGAGATATTAGGTAGTATTTTCAACGATTTTTGTATAGGCAAGTAATACCTTATTTTGCTGGTTTTTTGCACCTTTTTGATTAAAAAACGTTGATAATCCAAGCTTATTCACAAAAAATTAAGCCTATCTTGTAAATTATATAATCACCTATAAATTTGGCTTATGAAAAATGATTTGTCATTTGATGTAGTTGTAATTGGAGGTGGTCATGCTGGATGTGAAGCCGCAGCAGCTTCTGCTCGTCTTGGAGTAGACACTGCCCTATTTACCCACAAAATAGAAACTATAGGAGAGATGTCTTGTAACCCTGCAATAGGTGGTTTGGGAAAAGGTCATTTAGTTAGAGAAATAGATGCTCTAGATGGTGTTATGGGAGATGTAGCAGATAAATCAGGTATACAATTTAGATTGTTAAATAGAAGTAGAGGGCCAGCAGTTAGAGGACCAAGAACTCAAACAGATAGATCACTTTATCGTAAATATATGCAGCAAAAATTGTTAAACTACTGTAATTTAAGCATTTTTTCAGATCCTGTAATAAAGTTTATTTTTGATAAAAATTCGATAAGTGGATTTGAAACTAAAGAAGGTAAGAAAGTCCTATCAAAAAAGATAATACTCACAACAGGGACTTTTTTAAATGGTTTGATACACATAGGTGATGAAAGAACACCTGCAGGTAGATATGATGAAAAACCCTCAACAGGTTTGAGTGAACAATTAGCAAAATATAATTTTAAAATTGGAAGATTAAAAACCGGAACACCACCAAGGTTAGACTCGAGGACAATTAATTTTAAAAACCTAGAAGAACAATTCGCAGATGATGATCCTTATTTTTTTTCATTCTTAACTAAAAAAAATATAAACAAACAAATATCTTGTCGAATGACTTACACAAATGAAAAGGTTCATAACATTATAGAAAAGAATTTATCTAAGAGTGCTATGTACTCGGGTAGCATAAAAGGGATAGGCCCAAGATATTGTCCATCTATAGAAGATAAGATAGTAAAATTTGCAGATAAAGTTCGTCACCAGATATTTTTAGAACCAGAAGGTCTAAATGATCACACAATTTACCCAAATGGTATCTCAACATCACTTCCATCTGAAGTTCAACAAGAAATATGTAACAATATCAGTGGTTTAGAGAATGTTACTATATTAAGGCCAGGATATGCAATTGAATATGACTATATAGATCCACGCGAACTATTCTTAACCCTTGAAACTAAGAAGATAAGCAATCTTTATCTTGCCGGTCAAATTAATGGAACAACAGGATATGAGGAAGCTGCTGCACAAGGCCTTATAGCAGGAATAAATGCTGCCTTGTCTGTTAAAAAATTAGAACCATTCATACTTGATAGATCTGATGCTTACATAGGTGTAATGATCGACGATTTGGTGACTAAAGGTGTAGCTGAGCCATACCGTATGTTTACATCGAGAGCAGAATATCGATTGAGCTTGAGATCTGATAATGCTGATCAAAGATTAACTACAAAAGGTATAGAGATTGGCTTAATAGGTAATGAGAGAAAAGCTATATATTTGCATAAATTTGATCAAATTAGTCAAATAAACAATAAAATGAGAGATTCCAAGATTTCGCCGTCTAGAGCAGATAAATTTGGTGTTAAAATATCAAAAGACGGAATATTGAGATCATCTAGCGAAATTTTAACTCAAAAAGGAGTAAATATGAGTAAAATCAGGGAAATATGGCCTGATATACCTTTTTTTAACAAAGAAATAGATGAACAAGTGGAAATTAACGCTCATTACAGAGGATATTTAAAGAAGCAAAAAGCAGATATTTTAGCTTTTAAGAGGGATGAAAACCTAATTATTCCTGATAAAATCAATTATGATGGACTATCGGGTTTGTCTAATGAGGTAAAAGCTAAATTTAAAGAAATAAAGCCCAAAACAATGGGGCAAGCTCTAAGAATTGACGGTATAACCCCTGCCGCTGTATATATTTTGTTGTCACATGTCAAAAGAAAGTCTATTAAGCATATAGCTTAATGGATCAAGAAATTTTAAATTCTTATTCTAGAATCAATCACTTAAATGTTTCACGTGAAACATTTTTAGACTTTGAAAACTATATATCCATGATCATTGAAAAAAATAAAAAAATTAACATAATTAGCCAAAACACAGCGTCAAAAAAAGCCATAATTGACCGCCATATTATAGATTCTGCACAAATTATTGATTTTGTTGACTTAAAAAGCAATACAACCACAGATTTAGGATCAGGAGGGGGTATGCCAGGTATAATCGTAGCAATTATACTAAAAAATATGAAAAATAATATGAATGTTCACCTTTATGAAAAAAGCCACCATAAAAGTCATTTTTTAAGGGAAGTTTCGAAAAAATTAAATTTAAACACAAAGGTTTTTAAAAAAAATATTTTCGAAACAAAAAATTTAGAGACAGGAACAATAATGTCCAGAGCATTTAAACCAATGCCAGTGGTTTTAGATTTAGTATATGAAAATTTTTCAAAATATAAAAATTTAATTTTTTTTATGGGAAAGAGTGGAAAAAAAATTTTTGAAAATTCTAAAAAAAAATGGGTTATGGAATATGTGGTAAAAAAAAGTTTAACCAATGAGGATTCTTTTTTAATAAATATTAAAAAAATAAAAAAAAAAAATTAATGCAAATTATTTCAATCATAAATCAAAAGGGTGGGGTGGGAAAAACCACTACAGTTATTAATCTTGGAGCAGGATTATCTCAAATAGATAAAAAAATTCTAGTAATAGATCTAGATCCACAAGGCAATGCTACTACAGGTCTGGGATTATCTAATATGGATAACTCAAGCGATACAATTTATGGAGTATTGAACGGAACTAAACAGATAAAAGAAGTGATTAAAAAAACACAATTTGAAAATTTAGATATCATTACATCTAATGTAGATCTATCAGGACTAGAAGTAGAGACAGCTGATGATAGTAATAGGGCGTTTATACTAAAGGCTAAATTAGCCGCATATTTAAACAATTCTGGAGCACTATATGATTATGTTCTAATCGACTGCCCACCTTCATTGAGTCTACTGACAGTTATGGCTTTAGTAAGCTCAAACTCACTATTGGTTCCTTTGCAAACAGAATTTTTTGCTCTTGAAGGTTTGACTCAGTTGATGAAAACGATTGAAAGAATAAAGGTCAATTTAAATCCAGATTTAAAAATTAGAGGCATACTATTAACCATGTATGACAAAAGAAATAAATTATCTTCACAGGTAGAAAAGGAAGCGAGAGATTATTTTGCCGAAAAAGTATATGCAACTGTGATACCAAGAAATGTCAGATTATCCGAAGCACCATCTCATGGAATGCCAGTTTTGGTTTATGACAAGACATGTTCTGGAAGCAAATCATATTTTAGTTTCATTGATGAGTTTATGACCCAAGAGACGACAATTGGGAGTGCTGCATAATGGATAAAATAAAAAAGGGACTAGGTAGAGGATTATCTTCGTTAATAGGAGAGACAAAAGTAGAACCTCAAAAAAATCAAATATCCATTAGTGACTTGGTTCCCAATAAATATCAACCAAGAAAAATATTTGACGAAGGAAGCTTACAGGATTTAACAAATTCGATTAAAGAAAGAGGAATGATTCAGCCTATAATTGTTAGAAATTCAATGAATGATAAATCAAAGTTTGAAATAATTGCAGGGGAAAGAAGATGGCTCGCTGCACAAAGAGCTGGCCTTCATAAGGTACCTGTTGTTATTACAGACGTTGATGATTTAAAATCTTTAGAATTTTCTATTGTAGAAAATGTTCAAAGACACGATTTAAACCCTTTAGAGGAAGCACAAGGTTATAAGAGATTGATTGACGAATTTTCTTATGATCAGGAAAAAGTATCAAAATTTATTGGAAAGAGTAGAAGTCATATATCAAATTCCTTACGACTTTTAACTTTGCCAAACGATGTAATCAATTTAATTGAAAATCAAAAATTAACCGCAGGTCACGCAAAAATCTTAGTCGGACTCGAAAATGCAAGTTTTGTAGCTTCTAAAATTATCGAAAAAAAACTTTCAGTTAGACAAGCGGAAAATTTTGTTAAAATTTTTAAAAATAAAAAAATGAAAGCTAGTTTAGCTAAGGATACGAATATCATTGCACTTGAATTATCTATCTCAAATAAAATAGGTTTAAATGTGAATATACAAAATAATAAAAGAAATAAAGGTAAAATCTCATTTGAATATAAGGATTTGGATCAATTAAATAAAATAATTGATATAATTAAGTTAAATTATTAGATTTTAGATTAGTTATCTCAAGAATAAAATTTAAGATCAAGTTAATAGAGTTATTTACGTTTTTCTTAATTAATAGTTCAATTTCATTTAATTTATAAATTAAAATCTTAACATCTTTAGGGCGCCATTTATAAAGTTGTTGTTTTGTTATTTCTTTATCTTTCCAAAATATCGGTGGTTTTGCGTTGGATATTGTTAATTCGATGTTTTTATTTTGTTGGAATGCCTCTGATAGTTTTAATATTTTTTTTGACTTATTTAAAAATATTCTTGTTATTAAAATACAATCTTCGTTACTAAAAATATTTTCATTCAAAATTTCATCAATTTTCTTTTTATTCTTTGCTAAACAGTTATCCACCAATTCAGAAACGTTGTGATCTTCAGCTAAATTAGTTAATTTTGCTAAAATTTCTGTAGTAATTTTTTTTCCATTTTTAGCAAAAAATTCTATTTTTTTTAATTCGTTAAAGAGTAATTCTCTATCACCAATTACTCTTTTTATGATGAAATTAATATTTGATGAAGAAATTGAAATCTTTTTTTCTTTAAAAAATAAACTAGCTATTCTTGATAGTGTTTGGTCATTATCCGGATAAAAAGCTGAACAAATATATTCTTTATGCTTTTCAAAAAAATTTCTTAATTTGGACTTTTTTTCTAAATTTTCAGAAATAATGATTAAAATCAGATCTTCAATTTTTTTCTTATCTAATTCTTCTATAATTTTAAATATTTTGTCGGAAGCCCGTTTAATAATTATAATTTTTTCACTTTCAAATAGAGACTTTGTGCT
>CACNTB010000016.1 GCA_902623305.1 uncultured Pelagibacteraceae bacterium | reverse complement strand
TCTCTTACGAAAAGATATGTTTCAATATTTGGGGTTTCGCTAGACATATCTTTGATATATTTTCCAATAATATTATATTTTTTTGTCATTATCGTCCTCTATATCCTCAAATTCTCCATCTATATAATTGCTTTTATTTTTATTTTTATAACTAAATTTTTTAGAAAGCATTCCAAAAATTAATTTTCTACTAGGAGGAAATATTAATATGAAACCTACAATATCAGTTGCAAAACCAGGAATTATTAGAAGAAGAGCTGCAAAAGCAATTGCCGCTCCAGACAACATTTCATATGTTGGTGTTTCTTTTTTACTTAATTGTAAAAATCCTGATTTAAGCGTATTTATTCCTTCGTATCTAGCGTAGTAAACACCAACAATTGCAGTAAGAAATATCATAAAAATGGTGGTTATTGCTCCAATTTGAGAGCCAATTTTGATAAGTAGATAAATTTCAATTATTGGTATTAAAATTATTGTATATAAAATTGAGTTCATTTGTCCTTAATCTAAATTGCTGGTTGAAATTAATCAACATAGTAATTACTATCAGACCATGAGTTATAGTTTCGAGTACATAGATATTATTTTGCTAGCAATGATTGCTGGGTTTATTTTTTTAAGATTAAGAGGAATTCTTGGTAAAAGAACTGGTTTTGAGGGAAAATCACCCGCTCAGTTTAAAGAGGTTTTAAAAAATATTAAGGTAGATCAAGCAGTCAAACCAAAAGAAAAGTTTGATGATGAAGCTCAAAGAGAATTTTTAAAAGGTGCAAAAATTGCCTACGAGACAATTATTACTGATTTTAGTGATAATGATAATAAGATCACAAATGCAAAACCTTTGTTAAATAAAGATATATATAATCAATTTGATGGTGCGTTGAAAGAAAGAGCAAAAAGGGGTCATTTTGCAGAAATAACATTTATTGGAGTTAATAAAGCTGAGATTAAGGAACATAAAAAAACTGGAAATATTTTAAATGTAACAGTGAATTTTATAGCAGAGGTGATTACTTGCATAAGAGACAAAGATAAAAAAATTGTTTCTGGAGATCCTGAAAAGATTAAAAAAATTTATGATACTTGGATTTTCTCAAGAGATACAACGTCAGCAAATCCAAACTGGCAGTTAGTAAATATATTAACATAATTGAACGATAATATTTCAGACAAAGATAAAAAAGACTGGCACAAATTTATAAATAGTGCTGAAAAATTACCCAATAAAGATTTTAAATACCAAAAAAAAGAAAATCTAAAATTAAGATCTATCGATTTGCATGGTTATACTTTAGATGAAGCAAATAAAACTGTAGAAAATTTTATAAATAAAGCTTTTTCCGAAAATATTAACAAACTAATTATTGTTACAGGAAAAGGTATTCACTCCGAAAACGAAAAAGATCCATATGTTTCAAAAGATCTTAGTATTTTAAAATATTCTGTTCCAGAATTTATTTTGAATAATGCAAGTTTAATGAATATGATAAATGAAATAACAGATGCAAAAATTCAGGATGGGGGTACGGGAGCTTTTTATATTTATTTAAAAAAAAATAAATCTACAAAATAAATTTTGATAGATCTGTATCTTTTACTAAAGTATCTAAATTTTTATTAATATACTCTTTGTTGATAACAATTTTTTCGCCTGCTCTGTCTGTTGCAGTAAAGCTAATTTCATCCAATATTTTCTCAATTATAGTATGTAATCTCCTAGCTCCAATATTTTCAACACTAGTATTTACTTCTGAAGCAATATAGGCAATAGCATCGATACCATCATCTGAAAATTCAAGATCAACATTTTCAGTTTTTAAAAGAGCCACATATTGTTTTATTAAACTAAAATCAGGTTCTCTTAAAATTCTTTTAAAATCTTCACTAGTTAAAGCTTCTAGCTCTACTCTGATTGGTAGCCTTCCTTGTAACTCAGGTAATAAATCGGAAGGTTTTGCAAGTTGAAATGCTCCAGAAGCTATAAATAAAATATGATCTGTTTTTATTGGACCATGTTTTGTATTTACAGTTGTTCCTTCAATTAAGGGCAACAAGTCTCTTTGAACACCTTCTCTTGAAACATCTCCCCCAACTCTGTCAGTTCTAGCTGAAATTTTATCTATTTCATCAAGAAAAACTATTCCATTGTTTTCAGTAGAAAGTTTTGCTGCTTTAATAATTTTATCTTGCTCAATTAATTTATCAGATTCATCGTTAATTAAAATTTCGTGTGACTCTTTCACAGACATTTTTTTCTTCTTCTCTTTATTGCCCATTGATTTTCCAATCATTTCACCAATGTTAATCATTCCAACATTTGCTCCAGGCATCCCGGGAATTTCAAATGATGCCCCACCTGAACCAGTATCACTAACTGCTATTTCAATTTCATTATCATCCAAGTCACCATTTCTTAACCTTTTCCTAAAACTTTCTCTGGTCGCTAAACTTGCTTTTTTTCCAACTAAAGCATCTAAAACTTTTTCCTCAGCTGCTTTTTGGGCTTGTGCAAAGACTTCTTTTCTTTTTTTTACTTTTTCCATTGAGATAGCAATTTCAATTAAATCTCTTACTATCTGTTCAACATCTCTTCCAACGTAACCAACTTCTGTAAATCTTGTAGCTTCAACTTTTACGAAAGGAGCTTCTGCTAATTTTGACAATCTTCTAGAGATCTCAGTTTTTCCCACACCAGTTGGTCCAATCATTAAAATATTTTTTGGCAAAACTTCATTTTTCATTTCACCTATTAATGCTTGTCTTCTCCATCTATTCCTAAGAGCAACAGCTACAGCTCTTTTTGCTTTATTCTGCCCAACAACAAATCTATCTAACTCAGATACAATTTCTCTAGGAGATAAAGTACTTACTAAAGAAGCTTCTTCCTTTTGATTTTTATCATTGGGGTGTAGCTGCGTTACGTTTGATTTATCCATTATATTTTTTCAATTTTAACATTATCATTTGTGAAAACACATATATCTGCAGCAACTTTAATTGCTTTTTTTGCAACTTCCTCAGCTGACATACTGCCTTCCATTAAAACTTTTCCAGCGGCTAAAGCGTAATTTCCTCCTGAGCCAATTCCAATTACATCTCCCTCTGGTTCTAAAACATCGCCTGTTCCTGAAATTATGTAACTATTATTTTTGTCTCCAACTGCCATTAATGCTTCTAATCTTCTTAAATACTTATCTGTTCTCCAATCTTTTGCTAACTCAACAGCAGCTCTAGACAAATTTCCTGCATGTTTTTCCAATTTACCTTCTAATCTTTCAAATAAAGTTAATGCATCCGCAGTCGATCCTGCAAATCCTGCCACTACATCTCTTTTTTCAATTTTTCTGACTTTTGAAGCGGTGCTTTTAACAACAGTATTTCCCATACTGACTTGTCCATCACCAGCAACTACTACTTCATTATTTTTTCTAACTAGTACGATTGTTGTCATACCTAATAAATGGTAATTATTTTTGATACTTCAAGTGTTCATACTGATATTGATATAGATGGATTATGTATGTATACCATTAAAAATATATGGCTAGAAAAGGAAAAGTATCTCGGAAAACAAAAGAAACCAGTATCAATGTGGAAGTAAATATTGATGGCAAAGGTAAGTACCAAATTGACACTGGTATAGGATTTCTAGATCACATGCTTGAACAACTTTCAAAGCATTCGTTAATTGATTTAAAAGTAAAAGCAAAAGGAGATACTCATATAGATCTTCACCACACAACGGAAGATACAGGTATTGCAATAGGTGAGGCTTTGAAGAAAGCTGCTAAAAAATTTGTAGGAATAAAAAGATATGCACATACAGTTATTCCGATGGATGAAACATTAACAAGGGTTGCTATCGATGTTTCAAACAGACCTTATTTAATTTGGAAAGTAAAATTGAAAGTTGAGAAGCTTGGTGAAATGGATACTGAATTATTTAAAGAATGGTTTCAAGCGTTCTCTCAATCTGCAGGCATAACAATGCACGTTGAAAATATTTATGGTGATAATAGCCATCACATTATTGAGTCTTGTTATAAAGCATTAGCAAGATCGTTGAGAGCCGCACTAGAGATGGATCCAAGAAACAAAAAGAGTATTCCATCCACTAAAGGCTCATTATAAGTTTAATGAACGTCACAATTGTTGATTATAATTCGGGTAACATAAGCTCGGTAATAAACTCCTTTAAGGAAGTTGCTAAAGATAAAGTAAATATTGAAGTAACTTCAGATTTAAATAAGATTAAATCTTCTGACAAAGTTGTTTTGCCAGGGCAGGGTTCGTTTAAGAGTTGTGTTGATGCACTTAATAATATCAGTGGTTTAGTTGATACATTAAATGAATTTGCGGTTAGTAATAAAAAACCACTTCTTGGTATTTGTGTAGGATTACAAATGTTTGCTGACGTTGGTTTTGAAGAAACAGAAACCAAGGGTCTGGGTTGGATCTCTGGAAAAGTATCAAAAATAGATAACCAAAACGGAAAATATAAACTCCCTCACATTGGTTGGAATGAAATTAGCATTGTTAAAGACAGTAAAATTTTTAAAGATATAGAAAATAATTCTCACATGTATTTTGTGCATAGTTATGAATTTATTCCAAAAGATAAAAATGTTATTTCTGCTACAACAGATTATTCATCAAATATTGTTTGTTGTATTGAAAAAGAAAATATTTTTGGAACACAGTTTCATCCTGAAAAAAGTGATAAATTAGGATTAAAAATTATAAATAATTTTCTAGAGATTTAAAATGTTTGAAAAACTAATTACAGATTTTTTTATGTTATGTGTTTATATTCTTCAAGTGATTGGAGGTACGCCAGGACAATATAGTTTTGGTTACTATCTAGCAAATATAATCATTTTTGTAATTCTACAGCCCGCTTTAATTTTGTTATTTTTTATTCTTTGGAGAAAAGAAAAAAGAAAGAATAAATATAGATGAAAATAATTCCAGCAATAGATATTAAAGATAAAAAATGTGTGAGGTTAGTCAAAGGAGATTTTAATAATAAAACTGAATACAAAATTTCTCCAGTTGAACAAGCAGGTAAATACAAAGATCATGGTTTTAAAAACTTGCACATAGTTGATTTGGATGGAGCTTTAACAGGTGAAACAGTTAATTTGGATATAATTCAAGAAATAGTAAAAAAATTTGATCTCAAAATTGAAATTGGTGGAGGTATTAGAAATTTTGAAAGTATTCAGAAATATACAGATGCTGGTGTTGAAAAAGTAATTTTAGGAAGTGCTGCAATAAAAGATAAAAACTTTTTAAAAGATGCTTGTCAAAAATTTCCAAATAAAATTGCTTTAGGGTTAGATGCTAAAGATGGGTATTTGTCGGTTTCAGGTTGGAAAGAAAATTCAAATCAATCAACTTTAGATTATTTGCAAGAAGTAAATGATTATGGTGCAAGCAGATTAATTTATACTGATATTAATAGAGATGGGATGAAGCTAAGTCCCAATTTTGAAGAGACAGCAAAGGTTGCAGATACTTCTAATTGCCCAGTAATTATATCTGGTGGGGTTTCGTCAATTAATGATATTAAAAAAGCAAAAGAATTAAATAATAAGAACATAGAAGGTATCATAGTTGGGAAAGCTATATACGATGGTGATATTCAATTAGAGGAATTAATAAAAGAATTAGATGCTTAAAAATAGAATAATACCTTGTCTAGATGTTAAAAACGGTCGTGTGGTTAAAGGAATTAACTTTGTTGATTTAAAAGATGCAGGTGATCCTGTTGAACAAGCTAAAATTTATTCAGACGGTGGAGCGGACGAAATTTGTTTTTTAGATATTACTGCTTCAAATGAAAATAGAGACACTATTTACGATGTAGTTGAGAAAACCTCGAAGAAATGCTTTGTTCCTCTGACAGTTGGAGGCGGCGTTAGAAGTGTTGAGGATATCAATAAACTACTGAACTGTGGTGCAGATAAAGTATCAATCAATACTGCTGCTGTTCAAAATCCAAAAGTGGTAGTGGAAAGTTCTAAAAAATTTGGGTCACAATGTATTGTGGTAGCGATAGATGCTAAAAAAAGTGGAGATAAATGGGAAATTTTTACTCATGGTGGAAGGAACTCAACAGGGATTAATGCTATAGAGTTTGCTTTAAAAATGGAGAACTGTGGAGCAGGTGAATTACTTGTGACTTCAATGGATAAAGATGGAACTCAATCAGGGTATGATATTGAATTAATGAAAATCATTTCATCTAATGTGAATATCCCAGTAATTGCATCCGGTGGCGTTGGAACATTAGACCATTTAGCCGAAGGAATTAAATCTGGTGCGAGTGCAGTTTTAGCCGCATCAATTTTTCATTATGGAACTTACTCAGTAAATGAAGCCAAACAATATTTGGCTTCAAAAGATATACCTGTTAGAATTTAACATGCTAAAAATTTTAGAAGAACTTATTTTGCTTGCCAGAGAAAGAAAAAATAATCCTATCGAAGGTTCTTATACAAACAAACTTTTAGAAGATAAAAATTTAGCTAAGGAAAAAGTGCTTGAGGAAATAAATGAACTAATAGAAGCTGTTGAAAAAAACTCAAATAAAATACATGAAGCAGCAGATGTTCTCTATCATTTAATGATGTACCTTGAGGCTAATGGTATTAAAATTGAGGATATAATGGAAGAACTATCTTCTAGAAAAAAATAATACTTTTATAAAATACTTATAAATTCTATAAGTAATTTTCCTTTAAAGAAGCGATATACTTTTTTTCTAAATGAGCCATAAATTCTACAAACCAGCAAGATCAAGATTGCAAAGAAGCGAATTAGCTGTTCCAGGATCTTCCCCACAAATGTTTGAGAAGGCTTTGAATTCTGCAGCAGATTATATTTTTTTAGACTTAGAGGATGCAGTTTCCCCTAACGATAAAATAACAGCTAGAGCAAACGTTATTAAAGCTCTGAATGAAATTAAATGGAGAGAAAAAGGTAAAACAATTTCAGTAAGAATAAATAGTCTTGATACACATTATATGTATAGCGATTTAGTTGAAATAGTAGAACAAGCAGGCGAAAATGTAGATACTATTTTAGTTCCTAAAGCAGGTACAGCTAGTGATGTTTATATGGTTGATTGTTTATTGACACAAATTGAGACAAACAAAAAATTAAAAAATAAAATCGGAATTGAGTGTTTAATTGAAACTGCATTAGGAATGTCCAACATAAAAGAAATAGCAAAATCAAGCGAAAGACTTGAAGCTTTACATTTTGGTGTTGCAGATTACGCAGCAAGTTTAAGAGCAAGAACAGTTGTTATTGGTGGTTTAAATCCAGATTATCCAGGTGATCAGTGGCATCATGGTTTATCAGAATTAGTAATGACATGTAGGGCATACGGATTGAGAGCAATAGACGGACCATTTGGAGATTTTAATGATCCAGATGCATATATTGCTGCAGCAAAACGAGGAGCTGCGATTGGAATAGAAGGTAAGTGGGCGATACACCCATCACAAATAGAGCTGGCTAATAATGTTTTTTCTCCACCAGAGGCCGAGGTTAACAAAGCAAAAAGAATTTTAGAAGAACTTGATAATGCTGCTAAAGAAGGGAAAGGAGCTGCACAACTTGATGGAAGAATGATCGATGCTGCATCAGCTAGAATGGCAGAAAATATTGTAAACATAGATAAATTAATCAATAGTAAATAATTATGGATATTCACGAGTATCAAGCTAAAGAAATTTTGCAAAGTTTTGGAGTTACAATACCTAGAGGTGGAATTGTTTATAGTCCCGAAACTGCAGAAAATAAAGCCAGAGAAATAGGTGGATCAAAATGGGTTGTAAAAGCACAAATACACTCGGGTGCCAGAGGTAAAGCCGGTGGAGTAATTGTTTGCAACTCTCCTTTAGAAGTTGCTCAAGCAACAGATAAGCTTTTAGGAAAAAAATTAGTTACCAATCAAACAGGTCCTGAAGGAAAAATTGTAAATAGAATTTATATTGAAGAAGCAACAGATATAGAAAAAGAATTATACCTGGGGTTAGTTTTTGATAGAGCATCAGAAAGCATAATGGTCGTAGCCTCAACAGAGGGAGGAATGAGTGTTGAAGAAATTGCCAAAGAAAAACCAGATTCTATTATTCGATCTAAAATTGAGGTTGCAGTTGGAATTCAAAGTTTTCAAGCAAGAGAATTAGCATTTGGATTAGGTATTGAACCAGAATTAATTAGAAGAGCCTCAGAAACTATTATGGGATGTGCTAAAGCTTTTAGTGAGTTAGATGCTACTATGGTTGAAGTAAACCCACTAGTAATTTCAAAACAAAAACAGATATTAGCACTAGATTGCAAAATGAGTTTTGACAATAATGCAATGTTTAGAAGAGATAAAGTTTCCGAATTGAGAGACAAAACTCAGGAGGACGAGAAAGAGGTTTATGCATCTGATAGAGGACTTAATTATGTAAGTTTAGAGGGAAATATTGGAAATATTATTAATGGAGCTGGATTAGCAATGGCATCAATGGACATGATTAAATTAGCAGGAGGAGAGCCAGCTAATTTTCTTGATGTAGGTGGAGGAGCAACCCCTGAAAAAATTGTAAAAGCTTTTAGGCTTATTACTATGGATAAGAAAGTAAAAGTAATTTTAGTAAATATTTTTGCTGGAATTAATAGATGTGATTGGGTTGCAGAAGGAATAGTTCAAGCATTAGAAAAAATAGAAATTAATGTTCCATTAGTAATTAGATTAGCTGGTACAAATGTGGAAAAAGGAAATAAAATTTTACGAGATAGTAAATTAAATTATATTGAGGCAAACACATTAGAGGATGCTGCGAACAAGGCTGTAGCAGCATTAAAATAAAAAATGGCAGTTATAATTGAAAAAAACACAAAAATTTTAATTCAAGGTTTCACCGGAAAGATGGGAACTTTCCATGCAGAGGAAATGATAAAGTATGGATCAAATGTTGTTGGAGGTGTGACACCAGGAAAAGGTGGGCAAAAACATTTAGACAGGCCTGTCTTTAACACTGTTAAAGATGCTGTTAAGCACACCGGGGCGACAGCATCAATATTATTTGTGCCGCCAGCTTTTGCAGCTGACTCTGCAATGGAAGCAGCAGATGCAGGTATAAAAACTTGTGTAGCTATAGTTGATGGCATCCCATCACATGACATGATTAGAATTAAAAGATACATGAGAAGGTATTCTAAAAATGAAAAAATGACACTGGTAGGACCAAATTGTGCAGGTATTATTAGTCCTGGTAAGGCCATGTTAGGAATTATGCCAGGTCATATTTATAAAGAAGGTAGAGTTGGAATTATAAGCAGATCTGGTACTTTAGGTTATGAGGCAGCAGAACAAATGAAAAATTTAGGCATTGGAATTTCCACAAGCGTTGGAATAGGTGGAGATCCAATTAATGGAAGTTCTTTTAGGGATATAATTGAAAAATTTGAGACAGATGATGAAACTGATGCAATTTTAATGATAGGTGAAATTGGAGGTCCTCAAGAAGTAGCAGCAGGTGAATTTGCAAAAGAAAATATGAAAAAACCAGTAATTGGGTATATTGCAGGACTTACAGCACCAAAGGGAAGAGTAATGGGTCACGCAGGAGCAATCGTTTCAGCTTATGGGGAAAGTGCAATAGAAAAAGTTGAAATATTAAAAGAGTGTGGAGTTATTATTTCCAAAAATCCATCGGTGATGGGTGATACGGTTAAGTCTGTGCTTGAAAAAATTTAAATGGCTTACGATGATCAAAATATATTTGCAAAAATTTTACGTGGAGAAATACCTTGTAATAAAATTTATGAGGATAATTTTGTTTTATCATTTCACGATATTAACCCACAAAAAAAAATTCATGCTTTAGTTATACCTAAAGGAAAATATATTGATTTAGATGATTTTAGTCTGAACGCTACACCTGAGGAGATGGTTGGATTGTTTAAAGGAATTAATATAGTTGCCAAAAAGCTTGGTATTTCAACAGAAGTAGGTAACGGCTATAGAGCTATAGCAAACATTAATGATCATGGTGGTCAAGAGGTTCCTCACTTACATTTTCATTTGTTTGGAGGTGAGCGAGTAGGAAAAATGGTTGAGTGACCGAAGAAGTTAAAAGAAATTATCTAGAAATAAATTCGCTTCAAGATCTTAAAGAAGGAAATAAGCCTTCAGAAGATTATTCTTTAAGTTTAATTAACCCAATTAATTTTCAACTAAATAAATTTTTTTATAAAAATATTGGAAAAAATCATAAATGGGTAGATAGATTGTCTTGGTCAGAAGAAAAATGGATTAGCTATGCGTCGTCTGAAAAGGTTAAAACATATATATTTAAATTTAAAGACGATCTAGTAGGTTTTTTTGAATTAATTAATCATCCAGAAAAAAATGAGACTGAAATAGCATATTTTGGAATTTTAGAGGAATATCGAAATAAGAAATTAGGCTCTTATTTGCTGTCAGAGGCAATTAAAAAATCTTTTGAAAATAATTCTAATCGAGTGTGGGTACATACGTGTTCACTAGATCATAGAAATGCATTAAATAATTACATTTCTAGAGGTATGAAAATATTTAAAACTGAAATATTAAATATTTAGTTTTGCACAGGTAGCTTAAATATATTTTCAGGGAGCGCTATATTTTTTCTTATAGATGAAAGAAAGGTAATATTAAAATTTTGATACATATCAATATTTTGCCAACCAATTAAATCAAATGTCCTATAATCAAAAAAAACATTAATTTCATAATTATTTTCTAAAATAGTAAAATTAATAAGATTTTGATCAATTTTTCTCTCATTTGAAGAGTAAATTTTTTTAATTAAAAATTCTTTATCTAAGATAATATTTAAGGGAGTTTTATCTAAAGGATATCGATAATAACTAGAAATTGTTTTAATTACCAAAGACTTTCCATTTGAAACCAATATTTTGTTGTTACTTCTGGCATATTCACAAAATATTTTTTTTGGATATTTAATTGTGCAATTACCATTTTCTATTTTTCCATTAATATTTTGTTCAAATTTAAAATCTAAATTTTTTGTATTCATTAAATTTTGAACAATTTTTTCTTTAACATCAGCATTTGAATTTAAAGTTAAAACAAAAAAAATAATTATTAAATATAATCTTAACATCAAAGAACATCTCTTTTACCAACATGATTAGCTTTACTTACTATTCCATCGGTTTCCATCATGTCAATTATTCTTGCTGCTCTATTGTAACCAATTTGAAGTTTTCTTTGTAAGAATGAAGTAGATGCTTTTCCTTCAGATCTAATTATATCTACTGCTTGTTGGTAAAGCTCATCCTTTTCACCTAGGTTTTGGTTCTCTCCAATTTCTTTTTCATCTGCAAAATTTAATATTTCATCAATATAATTAGGTTCGGCTTGTGATCTTAAAAAATTGTTAATTTTTTCTATTTCGTTATCAGAAACGAAAGGAGCATGTAATCTCATTATCCGATTGGCAGAAGACATATATAGCATATCTCCTTTACCCAATAATTGTTCAGCACCCTGTTCCCCTAGAATTGTTCTACTATCGATTTTTGAAGTTACCTGAAAAGATATTCTAGTCGGAAAATTTGCTTTAATTGTTCCTGTGATAACATCAACGCTTGGTCTTTGTGTCGCCATTATTATATGAATCCCAGCAGCTCTTGCCATTTGTGATAGTTTTTGAATATAATTTTCAATTTCTTTACCAGCCACTAACATTAAATCTGACATTTCATCAACAACAACGACTATATATGGCATTGGAAGTTTGTGTTTTGAATTATATCCATCAATATTTCTAACTCCTTCTTTGGTCATTAGTCTGTATCTACTTTCCATTTCTTTTACTACCCATCCAAGTACAGATGCAGCTTTTTTTGCTTCGGTTATTACTGGGCATAATAAATGAGGTATCCCCTCGTAGGTTGAAAGTTCAAGCATTTTTGGATCAATTAAAATAAATTTACATTTGTCTGGTGTATGACGGTAAAGTAAAGATAAAATTATAGTATTAATGCAAACAGATTTACCTGATCCTGTTGTTCCAGCGATCAGAAGATGAGGCATTGATGACAAGTCTCCAACTATAGGACTACCAGATATGCTTTTGCCTAAAGCTATAGGCAATTTGATGTCTTTCTTCTTAAAATCAGCATTTCTAATAATTTCACTTAAATATACATTTTCCCTAAAATTATTTGGAAGCTCAATACCCACCGTGTTACTGCCTGGTATAGTCGCAATTCTAGCTGATTCTGAACTTGTATTTCTTGCTATATCGTCAGACAAATTTATTATTTTTGAAACTTTAATACCTGGTGCAGGTTCAAATTCATTTAATGTTACTACAGGTCCGTGACTAATTTTTTTTATATTACCATTTACACCAAAGTCTAGCAGTATTTTTTCTAAAAATTCTGGATCATGCTTTTCACTTTTTTCAATAGACTCCCTTTCCTTCTTTGTAGGAGTTTTTAATAATTCTAAATTAGGTAACCTAAATTTAGTTTTGTTATTACTTTCTGCTTTGATAAATGGTAGATCTTCTTGAATAAGATTTTTTATTTCTTCTTGAGGTATATATTCGCTTATT
>CACNTB010000015.1 GCA_902623305.1 uncultured Pelagibacteraceae bacterium | reverse complement strand
ATAAAAAAATTTTAAATAATGTAGCAATTCAAATATTTACAAAAAAAGGGCCTTTGGCTTTTCTACCAATTTCAAATTATAAGACTTCGGTCGTATATTCAATTCATGATCGCAAAAATTATAATTGTGTCGATATAAAAGAATTAATAAATAAATATAATTTAAAATACAAAATTAAAAAAATTGAAAATATAGAATCTTTTGATTTGAAATCTATTATTTTGAGATCTTTTTATTATGATAAAATTTTAGCATTTGGTGACTTACTTCATAGAATTCATCCTCTTGCTGGCCAAGGCTTTAATATGACAATTAGAGATATTTATACTTTGATTGATATTATAAATGAAAAAAAAGAATTAGGTTTACCTTTAGATCATTCTATAAATAAAGAATTTGAAAAAAGAACTAGGCATAAAAATTATATTTTTTTCAATGGTGTTGATTTAATTCATGAATTTTTTAACCTAGAGAGAAAATTAAATAATGATTTCTTAAGTAAAACACTCAAATTAATAGGAAAAAACTCTTACCTAAATCGACTATTCACCAAAATTGCTGATAAAGGTTTAAATTTTTAATTTATTGAATTGTAGTATTATTAAAATTATCGAAAGTATAAGTGCTAAGAATTTGAGATATTTTATTTTTCCTTATGTCTAAATTTTCAGCTTCAAGTAAAATTTGTTTTTCTTCTAAAGAAAAGGGAGAAGCCATAGCAAGTGCATTGATGGTTTCATCAAGACTTTGTTTTTCTAATGCTTTCCAATTAATTATAAAACCTCTTTTTTCGAACAATGTTCTTAAATCTTTAAAAATTAATTCAAGATCAGAGAATTTTAAATCTTCTTTTTCATTGCTTAAATCTTTTTCAAAGTTTTTAAAATCCACTTCTAAGACTCTATATTTTTTTTTAGAATCTATTTCTTTTATTACTTTAAATCTTATTAAGCCTTTTAATTCTATTAGATATCTTCCATCGCCAGTTTCTCTAAAACTGGTAACTTTTCCCAGACAACCAACATCATATAATCTGGGAGTAATTTGATCATTGTTTGATTTTTTAGGTTGTATCATGCCTATCATTTTATTTGATTTCAAACTATCATTTATCATATCAATGTACCTTGGTTCAAAAATATTAAGAGGTACTGTTGTTTTGGGAAATATAATAAAATTACTAAGTGGAAAAACGGAGATTATTTTTGGTAAATTATTCATAATATAAAATTTACTAATTTATTTTAATTAATCTATAATTAAATGTTTAAAATTTATGATATTTTGGATAGCATCATACCCTAAAAGTGGAAATACTTGGGTAAGATCATTATTGTCTTCTTATTATTTCAGTAGTGATGGAATTTTTAATCAAAAATTGCTTGCTAAAATTCAACAATTCCCCCAAAAAAAATACTTTGAAAATTTAAAGTATGATCCATCGGTAGTTGGAGATACGGCAAAACATTGGATTGCAGCTCAAGAAAATATAAATTTAGACAATAAAATTAGATTTTTTAAAACTCACAATTCATTAACTGCAATAAATGGATATCAATTTACTAATCCTAAAAATAGTATTGGATGTATCTATGTTGTTAGAGATCCAAGAAATGTTGTTACATCACTAAAAAATCATTTTGAATTAAATGACGAAGACGCATTAAAATTTATGATTAACGAAAAAAAATTTACATATGATTATCACATGGAAAAAGATTACAGTGATTTCCAATTCATAAGTTCATGGGAAAATAATTATAAGTCTTGGAAAAATCAGAGTGTGATTCCTACTAAAATTGTTAAGTACGAGGACCTAATAAATAAAACATTTGCTATTTTTAAAGAGATTATTGAATTTATAAATCAAACATTAAATTCACAAAATAAATTTAACAAAAATAAAGCATTGAATTCTGTACGCACAACATCATTTAATAGTTTGAGTGATTTAGAAAATACAGAAGGTTTTATTGAGTCTATAATTTCAAAAAAAGAAAAAAAAAAATTACCTTTCTTCCATCTTGGTCCAAAAAATAATTGGAAAAAAATGTTAAATGAAAATTCAAAAAAAAAGTTAATAGATATTTTTGGAGAAAATCTTAAAGATTTAAATTACCTCTAGCTATATCTAAATTTCTTATTGCTTGCATTTATAAAATCCAGTAACTATAATATTTTTTTAAGAAGCGGGCATAGCTCAGTGGTAGAGCGTCTCGTTGCCAACGAGAAGGTCGAGGGTTCGACCCCCTTTGCCCGCTCCAAAAAAGAGCTTATGAGTGATTTAGCAGATAAAAAATGTGTTCCATGCGAAGGTAACATCCCTCCATTTAATATTGAGGAAATACATAAATACTTAAAAAAAGTTGATGGTTGGGAGGTTTTAGAAGATAAAATAGATGGGTTTCATTTAATTAAAAATTTTAAATTTGATAATTTTTTAAAAAGTCAGGAATTTATAAATAAAGTTGGAGAAATTGCTGAAACTGAAGGTCATCATCCTGATCTATGGTTTGGGTGGGGTTATGCTAGAATAAAAATATTTACTCATGCAATTAAAGGTCTTGCAGAAAGCGATTTTATTCTTGCGGCAAAAATAGATCAGATATCTAATGTCTAAAGTGTCTTGTCTTAGAAAAAAGAAGCACGGTATCCGTCTCATTTGCATAATTAATTATTTCTTTATCTCTTATTGATCCAGATGGTTGAATAACTGCTTTAACACCTGATTGGATCAATTTTTCAACACCGTCCACGAAAGGAAAAAAAGCATCTGAGGCTGCAACTACATTATCGGTTCTAAGATTAAATTTTTTCATTTTATTTATTGCTATCTGACAACTGTCTAATCTACTTGGTTGACCAGATCCTATACCAATAGTTGTCTCGTTAGATGCTAACACTATTGCATTTGATTTGACATACCTACACACGTTAAAAGCAAAAATAAGATCTTTAAGTTGTTTTGGTGTTGGTTTTCGTTTTGAGACAATTTTGAAATTTTTATTTGAAAACAAATTTAAATCTTCTGATTGTATCATTATATCTTGGTTAAATGACAAAAATTTATGAAGTTCTTTCGATATATAATTTGTTCCATCTATTAATCTTAAATTTTTTTTAGTTGTTAATATTCTGGTAGCATTGTTTTCAAATCCATTTGCAATTATCACTTCAAAAAATAATTTATTTAATTCTACAGCTAAACTTTTAGTTATTCTAAAATTACAAGAAACAATTCCTCCAAAAGCACTTACAGGATCACAAGAAAGAGCAGATTTATAACTTTCGAGATGATTGTTTTTGGCAGAAACTCCGCATGGGTTTGCATGTTTTACTATGACTGTTCCCTTACCTTTTGGTAAAGATCTTGAAATAGCTAGAGCACTAAATATATCATTATAATTGTTATAACTTAGTTGCCTTCCATGAATTTGTTTCAAATTATTGTTTGAGTTACTTGAATAAATTGCACTTTGTTGATGAGGATTTTCGCCATATCTAAGTTGTTCAATTAAATTTCCATGAAAAATTTTCTTCTTAGGAAAAATATTATTTGATTTTTTGTTAAAATAGCTTGAAATCACAGAATCATAATAAGCTGTCTCGGAAAAAGCTATTCCTGATAGTTTTTCTCTAAAATTTAAAGAAGTAGATCCCTTAAATTTGTTTAGTTCTTGAATTAACTCTTCATACTGATCTGTAGAAGTTATTACAGCCACATCATTATAGTTTTTTGCAGCAGATCTAACCATTGTAGGACCACCTATATCTATATTTTCTATAATTTTTTGATGATTACTTATTTTTTTAAGAGTGTTCTCAAGCGGATAAAAGTTAACAATTACTAAATCAATATTCTCAAAACCATTATCTTTTAGATCTTTAAGGTGAGATTTTTTTTCTCTTTTATTTAAAATTCCCGCATGTATTTTCGGATGTAGAGTTTTTACTCTACCCTCTAAAATTTCAGGTGAATCTGTGAATTCAGATACCTCTAAACATTTAAATTTTAATCTTTTAATTTCTTTATAGGTACCACCAGAGCTAATTATTTTAATTTTATTTTTTTTTAAAATATTTAATAATGGTTTTAAGTTTTTTTTGTCAGAGACAGAAATAAGAGCTGTTTTGATTTTTTTTTTCATTATAATCTACTGATCTCCCACTTTATTATCTGCTCTTTTTCATTATTTATTCCTGAGATAAAAATATTTTGGTTTTCTTTATATGAATTTTTATTACCGAAATATAAACCATTATCAATATTAATATCAAAATTATCACAACTAAATTTCCAACCTTCCTCATCTATTTCAATTAGAATGGATTTATTGTCTTGTGTTTTCATCACTTTTGAGCCTGGATCGAGATGAAATCTAATATCAAATTTAATTTCTTTATTAGGTGTTGCTCTAAACAATTTATCATAACCAATAAATTTCATTTGTTCTGGATAAAACTCAACCTCTCTCTCATAATTTGTTCCAAATTTAATTAAATATCCGTCATGTGTACCTGATATTTTCCAATAATTATTTTCAAAAACTACATTTTTTTTTGATATTCTCAGTCCTTTATCAATAATTAAACTTTTTTGATGCTTAGCAAAATTACAAGAAGAATAATCATCAATGGTTAAAGCACAATGAAGGGAGGTACTTCTTGATAATTTATTAAATTTATTATTCCTATCTGAGTAATAACCAGTATTGGAAATTAGTTTTTTTTCATTTGAAAATATCTCGAAGGATAAAGCACCTGCTTGATAGTCTTGGGAAAAAGTTTTATTAGGACTAGAACCAATATCAGCGGCAAGAATTATCTTTTTATTTTTAAGAATTGCATATCCACCAAGTTCATTAAGTTTGTTTTTGAAAGTATAACCAAACCTTTTTAAATATTGATCAAATTTTTTATTATCAGACGAATAATTACCATTAAAAAAAATATCTTGTTTTATATTTTGCCATATAAAAGCGTAACTAGAGCCTAAATAATAGATAGTTTCATTAATATATTCAGGTATTAAACTCTGAGATTCTTTAAACCACTCTCTGATGATTATAAAATATTTTAAATAAAATATTAATTGTCTTATATTTCTAGATTTTGGAAAACCGTGGTTGTCAATTGAAGATTTAATAATATTCTTTAATAAATTTAATCCATTATCAAGATATTTTTTTTCATTTTTATATGCTAATCCCGTCAAAATTATCGCAGCACACCCAATCATCTTATTTTCTACTTCTTTTGGATTTTTTATTTCATTTAATAAATGGTTAGTTTGTTTTTGGATCATATGATCAAAGGTAGATCTGTACTCTGGCTCACTATTTTCATAAGTAAGTTGGTGATTTGATAGCCATGAAATAATTCTTTTTGCTGTTAAATCAAATTCCCAGCTTTTTTTTTGATATTTTCTATTATTTGAAATCCAATTTTTTATAACTGTCTGAGTAGTTTTTTTAGAAGATTTTAAATCTAAGCTAAAAAACCAAAAAAAATTATTTAATTTTTCATAATCTTTTGAACTTAAATTATCCTGCCAAATTGACTCAATAGTAAAATCTTCAATTTTATACTTTTTGGTTTGGTATTTAATTATAGAAGAAAGTAAATGAGGACTTGGTTTATATTCAAAACTATTATCAAAAGTTTTTGATATTTTTTTTTCGTAAAAATTTGAATTCTTATAAATTGACTTAAAACTCTCTTTTATATTAAAATAAAATTGAGCTAAAATGCCTAAGATATTTGTATTAATCATTAACTTATTTTAATTTTAATAAATTAATATTTTTTTTTATATCTCCATTATTACTTTTGAATACTGTAGTACCAGAAACAAGAATGTTTGCACCTGCATCAATTGCACTTTTGCAGTTATCAAAATTTATTCCACCATCAATTTCTATATCAAAATCTAACTTTTTTTTTTCTCTTATTTTTTTCAGATCTTTAATTTTATCCAACACTTCTGGCATAAATTTTTGTCCTCCAAAACCAGGATTTACACTCATAATTAACACTAAATTTATTTGATCTAATAAATCTAAAATTAAATCAATTTTAGTTTCTGGATTAAGTGAAATCCCCACTTTTTTATTTTTTTCTTTTATTTTTTTTATCGAATTTTCTAAATTTTCAGTTGCCTCAGGATGTATAGTAATTATATCTGCTCCCGCATCAGCGTAAGCATCTATATATTTATGGACCGGCGATATCATTAAATGAACATCAAATTTTAATGAACAATGTTTTCGAAGGGCCTTGATCACAGGAGGACCTATCGTTAAATTAGGAACAAAATGACCATCCATCACATCCACATGAATCATGTCAGCTCCTCCTTTTTCAAGTTTTTTTATTTCTGCACCTAACTGACTAAAATCAGCTGAAAGAATTGAAGGAGAAATTTGTATATTTTTCATTGATTGCTAGATTAACTAGTATCAATTTTAAAAATCAAAATGAATTAAAAAATTGATAAATTTGTCTAGAAATTTCACTCTCAAGAGGAAATGACAACATTCCCATTACTGAATAGCCTAAGATCCAAGGCATTAGATAAAATCTAATCATGTAGAAAAACCAAGCAACATACAAGGGCACCAATGGCCCAATAATAAAAGAAGGTGTGATTGGTTTAAATAATTTTATTAAAGGATTGGTATATTTAACAAATACTCTCATGAAAAAGAATTGTGAGTCCTCTCTTTGAAAAATATTCATTGCTACTCTACCAATCAGAGTCCACATTATAATCCCAAGCAAATAATCAATAAAATATATTAAAGGATGAAAATTTGCCGACATTCAAAATTTATATTGGAATTTGTATTGAAATAAAAGGGGCGAAATTAATCGCCCCTTTAAAAGATTATTTAGTGTGATTTACCAAGAATTGTTTTACCACTCGGTACACGTACATCATCAACCATTTTTTGAGTAGCTTTATCTGGCTCTGCAGTCATTAAACTAACTACCACCATTAAAACAAAACTAACAGCTGATCCGAAGATACCAAATGTTAACTGTGTAATTCCTAGGAATCCACTTCCACCAGTTCGTACCCAAACTAAGTACCATGCACCGGCGATTAGACCTCCAAGCATACCAGCAATCGCACCTTGTCTATTAGCTCTCTTCCACCATACACCAAGTACAAGTGGGAAGAACAATCCAGACATCGCAAAATCAAAAGCCCAGATAACCGAACCCAAGATTCCTTGAATCTCCATTGCTGCTATAGTTGCTCCAGCAAAACCAATTACTACAAGTAATACCCTTGCAACAAGAAGTCGTTTTGCAGTTTCCGCTTTTGGATCAATGATCTTATAGTAAACATCATGTGATATAGCGTTTGCAATTGCAAGAATCAAACCATCAGCAGTAGACATAGCAGCTGCCATACCTCCTGCAGCAACTAGACCTGAAATTACATAAGGTAATCCAGCTATCTCTGGAGTTGCTAATACAACGGCCTTACCACCCATGAAGAACTCATTCAATTCAAGAGTTCCATTTCCGTTAAAGTCGCTGATAAACATTAGGTTTGCTTGGTTCCAGTTTTGGTACCAATCTATAGCTTCTACTTCTGCAAATGTCTTACCGATAATACCTGTTGGTAAATTCGGGTCGATCAATGATAACTTAGATAATGTAGCTAACATTGGAGCAGAAGAATAAAGTAGGAAGATAAAGAATAATGACCAACCTACTGATTTTCTAGCTGCTTTTACACTTGGAGTAGTAAAGTATCTCATCATCACGTGCGGTAATGAAGCTGTTCCCATCATCATCGCTAATGCTAATGAAATAAATGCCCAAGGTGTAGCGTTCACTGCAGAGTGAGCTTTAGTTATTCCTGCTAAGCCTTTAGGTACTGATTTTAGATCAGCAGCTGCGTTTTTAACAAAACCGAACTGTTGTTCTAATTCACCAATTCTAGCTACCTCATCAGCTAACATAAAGTGAGGGAAGAAACCCGCACCCATTTTGTTACTGATCCAGAAAACTGGAAGTAGATAAGCTATAATTAGTACAATATATTGTGCAACCTGTGTCCAAGTTACCCCTCTCATACCACCTAACATTGAACATAATAAAATACTTATTAGTCCAACATAAACTGCGTATTGGAATGGGATATCAAGTGCAACAGATGCAATAGTACCTGTAGCGTTAATTTGTGCAGTCACATAAGTGAATGAAGCAACAGTTAAAACTACCACTGCGCTAAATCTAGCTAAATTACCACCGTATCTAGTACCTATAAAATCTGGAACTGTATAACAGCCAAATTTTCTTAAGTATGGTGCTAACAAAGATGCAACAAGCACGTAACCACCAGTCCAACCTACAAGTAGAGCCATATAGCCGTAACCTTTAAAGTAAATACCACCCGCCATTGCAACGAATGAAGCACCAGACATCCAGTCTGCTGCAGTCGCCATTCCGTTGAAGACCGTTGGTACTTGCCTACCAGCTACGTAATATGCATCTGCTTGGGCTGTTCTTGATAGCCAACCGATTAATGCATAGATGAATACAGTAAATGCAACGAAAGCAATACCAATTGCTTTAGCTGTCATACCCATCTGTTCAGCAATTGCCATGATGATTATAAAACCTATAAATCCTCCAGTATAGATTCCATAAACCTTTGGCAAATTATCTATGAAATTACCTTTCATTATTCGTCCTCTCTTTCGCTAAAGCCAAACTCTTCATCGATTTTTTCTTGTCTATTCGCAAACCAGAAAATTAGGATTACGAAAGCTCCAAGAGATCCCTGACACGTAAACCAATATGTCCATGGGTAACCGAAAGGTCCTGTGACCTCGTTCATTTCAGCTCCAAAGAGAAAGATGCCAATTGAGAAAACAAACCAGATTGCCAGTGTTATAAATAACAATCCCCTGGTTTTTTCCCAGTGTTTTTGTTGATTTGACATTTATACCTCTCTATTTAGTTATAACTGGGAAAACCATAACCATTATGAGGGTTTTGAAAAGACCTAAAATTCACCATTTTAGGTACTTATTTACTTACTTTTTTAAGATATAATTGGCGCACTTACAAATTAACATGGGAAAATACAAATTAACTTGGCGAGATATAAAACTTGATGATTTTAAAACATATTTATTCGCCATGTTTAAGGCGTTTATTCCAAAGAAAAAAATTAAAACATTAGATGAATTAGAGCAGTTTATTCAATCTAAATCTGCCTGGGCAACTCAAGTTACTTTATATAACTATCTAAAAACTAGAATGGGAACAAGATACGTTCTTCATTTTGATAATGATGAATTTATGTCATCAGTAAATCTTGCTAAATGGAATATTTATTCAGTTGCATTACAAGATTTAACTTTTTTTACTTTTTCTTATTTGAAAGTTAATTTCAATTATCAGGATATTCATAAATCAAACGAAATTTTCAACAAAATTTTAGATGATGAAATTTCTAACAAGATGCCATTAAATATTATTGATGAAGCTAGGAAAAGTTTTGATGAAAGATTAGAGAAAATAAATTGGGATGGTTATTATCAAGACTTACCTTTCAATCCTAGTGCTCTCTCTTTATATAAATGGGCTCCAATTGCAGATGAATTAAAAACCTTAGATCGAAAGATTGTTTTAAATTCGATGATTTTAAAATGGGATGTTGTTAAACAAGAGTTTAAAGATTTAATCCAGTTTTAAATATTTTTTCTATTGTCAACTAAACTATCAACTACACTCGGATCTGCTAAAGTAGTTGTATCTCCTAATTGACCATGCTCATTAGCAGCAATTTTTCTTAGAATTCTTCTCATTATTTTTCCTGATCTCGTCTTAGGAAGACCTGGAGTAAAATGAATTAAATCTGGAGTTGCTAAAGGTCCGATTTGTTTTCTAACCCAAAGTTTTAGATCTCTTTCAAGTTCACCCGTTTCTGTTTCTCCTGCATTCAAGGTTACGTAACAATACAACCCATTACCTTTAATATCATGAGGATAACCAACTACAGCAGCTTCTGCTACTTTTGGGTGAGCAACAAAAGCACTTTCAATTTCAGCAGTTCCTAGGTTGTGTCCTGAAACAATAATTACATCATCTACTCGACCAGTGATCCAGTAATATCCATCTTTATCTCTCCTGCATCCATCACCAGTAAAATATTTTCCATTAAACTGCGAAAAGTATGTATCTATAAATCTTTGATGATCACCATAAACGGTTCTCATTTGTCCAGGCCACGACTGAGCTATGCATAACCTTCCTTCACCAGCTCCTTTAATTTCTTTTCCATTTTTATCAACCAATACTGGCTTTATTCCATAGAAAGGTTTAGTTGCTGAGCCAGGTTTAAGAGGAATAGCTCCCGTTTGTGGAGCAATCATTATTCCCCCAGTTTCAGTTTGCCACCAAGTATCTACAATTGGACATTTTGAATTACCTACGGTTTTGTAATACCACATCCATGCTTCTGGATTTATTGGTTCTCCTACCGTTCCTAAAAGTTTAAGGGATTTTCTAGAGGTTTTTTTAACTGGTTTATCTCCCTCACGCATTAATGCTCTAATTGCAGTTGGTGCTGTATAAAAAGTATTTACCTTATATTTATCAACTATTTGCCACCATCTTGAACTATCAGGATAATTTGGAATTCCTTCAAACATTATAGTTGTTGCACCATTGGAAAGCGGTCCATAAATAATATAACTATGTCCAGTTACCCAACCAATATCAGCAGTACACCAATAAATATCTTTTGGTTTGTAATTAAAAATATATTGATGTGTCATTGAGGCATAAACCATATAACCACCAGTAGTATGAAGAACTCCTTTGGGTTTACCTGTTGAACCAGAAGTATATAAAATAAACAAAGGATCTTCTGCGTTCATCTCTTCAGGTTCACAATGATTAGGAACGTCTTTAATTAATTCATGGTACCAAATATCTCTACTTTGATCCCAGTTGATGTAATTTCCTGTTCGTTTAACAACAATACATTTCTTAACATTTGGACAACTCATTAAAGCTTCATCAACTGTATATTTCAGTGGTATAGTTTTTCCACCTCGTACTCCTTCATCTGCAGTAATTATATATTCAGACTCGCAATCATTTACTCTTCCCGAAATAGAATCTGCTGAAAAACCACCAAAAATAATTGAATGAACTGCACCAATTCTTACACAAGCTAACATCAAAATTGCTAATTCTGGAATCATTGTTAGATAAATTGTTACACGATCACCTTTTTTAATTCCTAATTTTTTTAAACCATTTGCAGCTTTTGATACTTTTTGGTGAAGTTGTTTATAAGAAATTTTTTGACTATCTTTCGGATCATCTCCTACCCAAATTATAGCAGTCTTATCTTTTTTATCTTTTAAATGCCTATCGATACAATTTGCTGAAGCATTTAAAGTACCATCTTCAAACCATTTAATTTTGACTTCTTTTGTACTGTATTTAACATCTTTAATTTTTTTATAAGGTTTAATCCAAGTAATTCTTTTTCCTTCTTTTCTCCAAAATTCATCATTACTCTTTATAGATTGAGAATATTTTTGTTGATACTTACTTTTATTTGCTAAACTACTTTTAATCCATTCAGGTTTTGTTTTAATAATTACTTCAGGGGGCGTATTTCCGTTTTCTTTTTTTGCTTTAAATCTTTTTTTTACTTTTCTAGAAGATTTTTTTCTAACTTTAGATCTTTTCTTCACCTTTTTTGAGGTTTTTTTTCTAACTTTAGACTTCTTTTTTCTTACCTTGCTTTTTTTTTTCTTTTTTTTTGGCATAGGTTAATTTTTTTTTTAAATTCTACTCATCTTATTTATAATTTTCCAGCTTTTATAATCAACAGGCATTACAGAAAGCCTACTTTGCTTTATAAGAGCTAAGTGGCTTAAATCCTTATTTTTTTTGATATTTTCAAGTGTTATAGGCTTTAAAAATCTAGACTTGAATTGAACAGTAACAGCAACAAATCTCCCTGTCTTGTCTGTTTTATCTATATAAGACTCTTTAATAACTTTTACGATTCCGACTATCTCTTTTCCAATGTTTGAATGATAAAAAAAACAAAGATCTCCTTTTCTCATATTCTTTAAATTTTTTGCAGCTTGATAATTTCTAACGCCATCCCAAGGCGCACCTTTAATTCCAGCTTTTTTTTGTTGGTCAATTGACCAAACATCTGGCTCAGATTTCATTAACCAATATTGCATTACAATTGGACTCCAGCACCTTTTAGAAAAGCTGCATCCTCATCCAAAGGCCATCTAGGTTTTGCTGGATAATCTAAATTGTTAAATTGATTTAGTTTAAATTTTTCCAAACCTACCATTGCAATCATGGCCGCGTTATCTCCACAGAACTCTATCGGTGGAAAAATACTTTTATAATTATTTTCTTCACATAGATTAATTAACATAGATCTAATTTTTTTATTTGCAGCAACACCGCCAGCGACCACAAAAATCTTTTCATTTAATTCATTTATTTTTTCAAATTCATTAAAAGCAATTTTTGTTTTTTTATTTAAAATTTCCTCAATAGTTTTTTGAAAAGATGCTGCAAGGTCATATTTGTCTTGTTCCGATTTAATTGTTTTGCTTATCTTCAAAACAGCAGTTTTTAAACCTGCAAAAGAAAGATTACAGCCTCCTTTGCTAAAAATTGGTTTAGGTAAATCAT
This sequence comes from uncultured Pelagibacteraceae bacterium, assembly GCA_902623305.1. Classification (GTDB taxonomy): domain Bacteria; phylum Pseudomonadota; class Alphaproteobacteria; order Pelagibacterales; family Pelagibacteraceae; genus Pelagibacter. The sequence goes on along the minus strand of CACNTB010000015.1, from coordinate 5,811 downwards.
ATTTTTTTGGATCACCTTTTTTAGCTAAAATTTCTATTTGAGGTCCTCCTGGAAACTCTATTCCTAAAAGTTTTGCCGTTTTATCAAACGCCTCACCTAAAGCGTCATCAATAGTTGTTCCTAATCTTTTATATTTACCTAGATTCTGAACACTTAAATATTGTGAGTGCCCACCAGAAATTAAAAGAAGTAAATATGGATAATTTAGATTTGTATTTAATTTTGGACTTAAGGCATGTCCCTCTAAATGATTAACAGCAATAAAAGGTTTATTCATTGATGTTGCGAAAGCTTTGCCAAAACTTAATCCAACTGATAGACAAACAATTAATCCAGGACCAGCGGTAGAAGCAACCGCATCTATTTCTTCTATTTTTCTCCCACTTTCATCAATAGCTTTTTTGACAATCCAATCAATTTTTTCAATATGTGAACGAGCTGCTAGTTCAGGAACTACACCACCAAATTCCTTATGAACTTCCACTTGACTAGAAACAATATTTGACAAAACTACTGGGAATCCTTCTTCATTTTCAGTTATTAATGAAGCCGCAGTTTCATCGCAACTAGATTCTATTCCAAGAATTAAGGGTTTTTTGCTCATTCAAATAGTTTTTAATAATTGTACAATCTTAATACAAGTAAGAAATAAATTTTTATGAATAAAAAAATAATAATTGGATCTAGAGGCAGCAAGCTTGCCTTACTTTATGCCAAAAAAGCCAAAGATAAGATTATTGAAAATACTAACCTTGGTAATGATGATATTTTAATTAAATCAATTACAACTAAAGGAGACCAGGTACAGAATATAAGATTATCAGAGGTTGGTGGTAAAGGTTTATTTTCTAGTAATATTGAAAAAGAACTTGAGTTAAAAAAGATTGATATTGCAGTTCATGCGCTGAAAGATATGCCCGCTAATGAGACAGAGGGATTAAGGACAGATTTTTTTCTTGAAAGAAATGATTCTAGGGAAATTTTAATTTCAAAGGATAAAAAGAAACTTAAAGACTTAGATGAAAATTCAATTGTTGGAACCTCATCATACAGAAGAGAATTTCAAATAAAAAAATTTAGACATGATTTAAACTGCAAATCAATTAGAGGAAATGTAGATACTAGAATTAGAAAATTAAATGAAGGAATGTATGATGCAATTATATTATCTTATGCAGGTATCAAATTTTTAAAATTTGAAAATGAAATCTCTGAGATTTTTTCGGCTGAAGAAATAATTCCTAGCGCAGGACAAGGTGTAATTGCTCTTCAGTGCAGGGAGAATGATGACGAGACAATTTCTATTTTAAATAAAATTAACCATGAGGAAACATATAAAAGAGCTCTCCTTGAAAGAAATATTTTAAAAGTTTTAGATGGAGATTGTGAAACAGCAATTGGTGCTCATTCAGTGGTTGATGGAGATAAGATTATAGTGGAAGCTGAACTTTTTTCTTTAGATGGTAAACAAAGGTTTTATGAAAAAAAAGTTGGTAATTTGAATGAATTTAAAGAACTTGGTATAGAAGTTGGAACACTTTTAAAAATAAAATCAAAAAATTCATATAAAAGATAGCATGCATATTTTATTAACTAGACCATTGGAAGATTGTTCTGAAATGATATTGAAATTTCAATCGTTGGGACATCAAGTTTCTCATCTTCCATTAATAAGAATTGAAAAAATTAATTATGAAGAAATTAACTTTTCTGAATATGGTGGAATTGTTTTCACTAGCGCAAATGCAGTAAAATTTTTAAAAACAGAAAGATTAAATAAAAATATTAAATGCTTTTGTGTTGGTAACGCTACAGAAAAAAAAGTAAGAAGTGCTGGTTTTCAAAATACAATTGCAGCTGAAGGAAATGTTGCAAACTTAAAGGAGTTAATAATACAAAGTTACGATACTAAAAATAAAGGATTACTTTACGTTTGTGGTGAAACAATATCTGTTGATTTAGATCAGCAGTTATTAGGCGAAGGATTTAGGGTAAAAAGAATTATTAATTATAGAGTAGATCATAACCAAAAATTTGATGAGAAATTTGTTAACGAATTAAAATTAAATATGCCTGATATGGTCTATGTTTACTCACAAAATAGCGCATCAAGTTTTTTAAATTTTATAAAGATTTACCAAACCGAAAATTTATGGATGAATACAAATTTGATGTGTATAGGCGAAAAAACCTCGTCAATATTGAACGAAATCAAATGGAAAAAGATTTTTCTTTTTAATCCTGGAGAAGAAGAGTTTTTGTTATATAAAATTTAAAAAATGGAATTAATTAATAATTTTTCTGAGATATTTTTATCAGTATGGAATAAAGGAATTCTTGGGGTTGATATTTTTCAAATATTAATTGGTATTGGAATATTTTTACTATTCTTAATTTTTAGAGGTCTAATAAGCAAATTAGTTATTAAAAAATTAGAAATCATCTCAAAAAGAACAACGAATAAATTAGATGATACTTTTGTTCAATCACTTGTAGGCCCAGCAAGATTTTTACCAATTGTATTAGGATTTTTTATTGCAAGCTACTACATGACTTTCTCATCAGAAGGAAGAGAAGTGGTAGATACAATTAATAGAACGTTGATCACTATTTTAATTTTTTGGGTAATTCACCAAATCATAGAACCAATCTCATACATACTTAGTGGTTTAGATAAATTATTAACAAGAGAACTTATTGGCTGGATAATTAAATCGTTAAAAATTTTAATTTTTATTTTAGGTTTAGCAGCAGTTTTAGAATTGTGGGGAATTAAGATAGGTCCAATTATTGCAGGTCTTGGACTTTTCGGTGTTGCTGTTGCATTAGGTGCACAAGATTTGTTTAAAAATTTGATATCAGGAATTTTAGTTTTAGTTGAAAAAAGATTTAAGATTGGTGATTGGATTGCAGTTGAGGGAATTATTGAAGGTATAGTAGAAAAGATTGGATTTAGATCAACAACGATTAGAAAGTTTGATAAGTCTCTTGCAATTATCCCAAATTTTCAGTTTGCAGAAAATGCAGTAATCAATGTAAGCGAAACTTCTAATTGGTTAATTAGTTGGATTATTACACTTCAATACGACACTACGGTAGATCAATTAAAAAAAATTAGAGATGAAATAGAAAATCACATTAACTTAAGTGAAGATTATAATACTTCAATTGGAGTTGCGGTAAGAGTTGATAAATTTTCTGATAGTTCCATAGATATGTATGTTAGGTGTTTTACAAAATCGGGAAGTTGGAATAATTGGTTAGACGTTAAAGAAAGATTAGCAATTGCGATTAAAGAAATCGTTGAAAAAAATGGTGCTTCATTTGCGTTCCCAAGCCAGTCTATTTATGTTGAGAAAAAATGATAGCTATTTTTTATTTAGTCTTACAAATTTTAAAATTATATTCTTACGTAGTGATTGCCAATGTTATTGTAAGTTGGCTAATTGCTTTTAACGTTCTTAATACTCAAAATAGATTTGTTTATGCAATTTTAGAGTTAAGTTACAAATTAACTGAACCTTTCTTGAATAAAATAAGACGTTTTTTGCCAAATTTAGGTTCACTAGATATTTCTCCAATCATTCTTCTTTTATTGATTTGGTTTATTGAAATGTGTATGAAGCTGTACATTGCACCAATGATTTTTTAAGAAAGGAATTATGATTTTAATTGATGGGAAAAAAGCAGCCGCAGAATTAAGAGCAGAGTTAAAGGAAGAAGTTGCAGAGCTAAAATTAAAACATAATAAAGTACCAGGTTTAACAGTTATACTTATTGGTGATTTAACACCTAGTCAGATTTATGTGAGAAACAAAGAGAAATCTGCAAATGAGGTAGGACTAAAATCTGAGGTTATTAAATATCCAGATTCAGTTGAAGAAAAGACTGTTTTAGAAAAAATTAAAGAACTAAACAGTGATGAAACTGTTTCAGGAATTTTAGTTCAACTTCCTTTACCAAAGCATATCGATAAACAAAAAGTTATAGAGGCAATAGATCCTTCAAAAGATGTAGATGGATTTCATCCAATGAATGTAGGCAATCTTTCATCTGGTTATGAAAGTTCGGTTCCTTGCACTCCGCTTGGCTGTTATTTACTGATAAAAAAAATTGAACCTAACTTAAGTGGAAAAAAAGCTGTAGTAGTGGGTAGATCAAATTTAAATGGTAAACCAATGACACAACTTCTTTTAAAAGAAAATTGCACCGTAACTATTACTCATTCAAAAACAAAAGATTTAAAAGCTGAGTGTTTAGAAGCAGACATAATTGTAGCAGCCGTAGGTATCCCTGAGCTTGTAAGAGGAGATTGGATTAAAAAAGATGCCATTGTTATTGATGTTGGTATAAATAAAACTGATAACGGTATAGTTGGCGATGTTCATTTTGATGAAGTTTCAAAAAATGCGAAAGCACTTACTCCAGTTCCAGGGGGTGTAGGTCCAATGACCATTGCTTGTTTGCTAAAAAATACTATTGACTGTTTCAAAAGATCGCAAATTTAATAATTAAACTACAAGCTGTAATCTGTTAATTTATTAGGATGAGAAAACCTAAGCGACCATACAGATTTGGTATAATTTTTTTGCTTCTTACAGTTCCGCCTATCGGGGCAACACAGCTAGGTTGGTATTTGCATGACAAGCAAACTGGTTTTGATTATGGTATGATTGTAGGTACAGTATCAGTAATATACGCTGCGTACTTAATGTATGAAAAAAATTGGAGAGAAGAAGATGAGGATTAGTTTATGGAAAAAATAATATTTTTTGGTTTGGCAATTCCTATTTTAGCGTATGTCTTGTATCTAGGCGGTTCTGCAATTATGAAAGGATTTTCAGCAAAGGAGGCAAATAGAGTAGAAAAAGAGGAGTCTGAAAGTGAGACTAATTTAGAAACTTCTGGCCAAGGTATTAATTTAAGTGAAGAGCTATCAAAGTTAAATGACTTAAAAGAAAAAGGAATTATCTCTCAAGAAGAGTTTGAAAAGGCAAAAAATAAACTATTAAATAATTAATAGTTTAGTCATGTTTAGTGGATTTAAAAAAAAATTTGTAAAAGTAAGTAAAGGAAAAATTTTTTGTAGACTTAAAGGAAACGGACCTCCTTTATTGCTACTCCATGGATACCCTCAAACACATATAATGTGGCATAAAACTGCTCCAGAGCTTAGTAAATATTTTACCATAATTGTTGCTGATCTTAGAGGATATGGAGATAGTTTTGTTTTACCTGGTGGGACTAATCATAAAAATTATTCTAAAAGAGAAATGGCTAAAGATATGGTTCAGTTAATGAGCAAACTGAATTTCAAAAAATTTTATATTGCAGGCCATGATAGGGGTGGAAGGGTTGCACACAGAATGGCGAGAGATTTTAGAGATAAAATATTAGCTTTGAGCGTGTTAGATATTTGTCCAACATTAGATATGTACGAGCATACGGACATGAAATTTGCAAAAGGTTATTTTCATTGGTTTTATTTAATACAGTCAGCACCTTTACCAGAGAAAATGATAATGGCAGATCCTAAAAGATGGTTAAAAAGTCGTTTTAACAGGTCATCTAAACTTGCGGTTGGAAGGGTCGAGCATGAGTATTTAAGAGCTTTTAAACAAAAGAGAAGAATTCACGCAACATGTGAAGATTATCGAGCAGCAGCGACAATAGATTTAGAACACGATAAAAAAGATAAGAAAAAAAAATTAAATATTCCCATACAAGTTTTGTGGGGAAAAAAGGGAGTTGTGGGAACGCAATTTAAACCAGTTAAAATTTGGCAAAAATACACAAACAAAAAAGTTTATG
>CACNTB010000014.1 GCA_902623305.1 uncultured Pelagibacteraceae bacterium | reverse complement strand
TAGCTATTTTTTCATTCATAATTGGAATTATTTATGAAGAGTTTATTTTAAATGATATTTTGATGGAAATTTATTCAATTTTATATGCTGGTATATTATCTGGTGGATTTGCATTTGTATTGCAAATTTATGCTCAGAGAAATATTACACCAGCTCCTGCTGCAATAATTTTTTCACTAGAAGGTGTATTTGCTACTATAGCTGCTTGGTTTATTTTAAATCAAATTCTAGATATCAATAATTTACTTGGATGTTTCTTTATTCTGTGTGGAGTTCTTTTATCTCAATTACTACCTTTAATTAAAAAGAAATATACTTAATAAATTAAACAAAACAAAATTAAGGCAATTACAATTCTGTAAATCACAAAAGCGTTCATTGAAAATTTATTTATATAAATTAAAAAAAATTTAACTGTAAGGAAAGAAAAAATAAAGGAAGATATAACTGCTATAGCTGCTAGGTAATTAAATTCAATTGATTGTTCAAAAACATCTTTTAAGCTTAATGCACTCGCACCAGCTAATGCTGGTATTGAGAGTAAAAAAGATATTTTACTAGAGTCTACTCTGTTAAATTTTAAAATTCTTGCAGCTGTGATAGTAATCCCTGCCCTACTGACACCAGGTATAAGAGATAAAATTTGAAAAATACCTATAAATATAATTGATTGGAAGTTTAAATTTGAAGAAATTTTTTTATCAAATCTACTTTTGTCAGAAATATATAATACAACCGCGAATATTAAAGTAGTCCATGCTATGACTTCTAAATTTCTTAAATTATAAATTAAATTTGTACTATAAAGAATATATCCAATAATTATCAATGGAATAGATCCTAGTATAATTAAGTTTAAAATCCTTTTATTTTTTTGTATCCCAAATAATTCATCTTTAAAAAAATAAATGATTGCTATAAGCGATCCTAAATGAAGGCTTATATCTATTAAAAGAGAACTTGATTTGAATTCATACAATGTAGAAACCAAAATCAAATGAGCTGAAGAACTTATTGGTAGAAATTCTGATATTCCTTGAATTGCAGAGAGAATTAAAATTTCTATAATATTTTGAAACATCGAGTCTTCGTAGCTTAAAAAAATGGCATTTCAAACAATTCGATTTATTCATACTTGGTATGCAATTTTTGAAATACTTACATTTTATGCTATTTATTTTGATTAAAAGGTCATAATTATTGACCTAAATAATGCTTTAACTAATAAAACCAATGTATAATTTGCCAAAAAAATAAAAAAATTATGTCTAGTAAAATGTTAAAATTCGTCGAGATAGGTCAACAAACGCCACCTAAAAGAGAGGTCAATAACAGAAAAGATGATTTTAACGAAATTTATGATGAATTTTTAACCCAAAAAGCTCAAGAACAATCAAGCAGATGTTCACAGTGTGGAGTTCCATTTTGCCAGGTTCATTGTCCATTAAGTAACAATATACCTGATTGGTTAAAACTTACAGCAGAGGGAAGATTGAAAGAAGCATATGAATTGTCTCAAAGTACCAACAACATGCCAGAAGTATGTGGAAGAATTTGTCCTCAAGATAGATTATGTGAAGGAAATTGTGTCATTGAACAGTCTGGTCATGGAACAGTTACAATTGGATCTATGGAAAAATATATCACTGATAATGCCTGGGAACAAGGCTGGGTTAAACCAATATCATTAAAATTTGAAAAAGAACAAAGTGTTGGAATTATAGGAGCAGGACCAGCTGGTTTGGCAGCTGCAGAGCAATTAAGAAAAGATGGATACAAGATAACAGTTTATGATCGTTATGATAGAGCAGGAGGACTTTTAATTTATGGAATACCAAATTTCAAATTAGAAAAACATGTAGTCGAAAGAAGAACAAAACTTTTAAAAGATGGTGGAATTGAATTTGTTCAAAACTTTGAAGTTGGTAAAGATGCAAGTTTAGATCAATTAAGAAAGAAACATGACGCAATACTTATTGCAACGGGAGTATACAAACCAAGGGAAGTTAATTTACCAGGAAACGATTTAGAAAATATTTTTCCTGCAATGGAATTTTTAACAGCTTCAAATAAAAAAGGATTGGGAGATAAAGTTGAATTATTTGATAAGGGAATTTTAAATGCTGAAGGTAAAGATGTTGTTGTAATTGGTGGAGGTGATACAGCAATGGATTGTGTAAGAACGTCTGTTAGACAAAGAGCAAAATCAGTAAAATGTTTATATAGAAGAGATAAAGAAAATATGCCAGGCTCATCAAGAGAGGTTGCCAATGCAGAAGAGGAGGGTGTGGAATTTGTATGGTTATCAAGTCCAAAAGAATTCAAAGGTAAAAACAAAATTGAGAATTTAGTTGTTGATCAAATTCAATTAGGTGAGCCTGATGAGTCAGGGAGAAGAAGACCTGAGATTCAAGAAGGCTCGGAATTTGAAATTAAAGCTGACATGGTCATCAAAGCACTTGGTTTTGATCCTGAAGATTTACCAAACTTGTTTGACTCGAAAGAACTTCAAGTAACCAAATGGGGAACAATAAAAACAGATTTTGACACAATGGAAACAAATTTAAAGGGAGTGTTTGCTGCTGGAGATATAGTTAGGGGAGCCTCACTTGTTGTATGGGCTATTAAAGATGGAAGAGAAGCAGCTGCTTCAATGAAAAATTATTTACAAGAATTAGAAATTAAAAAGACAAAAGTTGCATAATGAAAAATTATAAAAAAAACTTAGAACTTCTCTCAAAAAATTACGTTTATTCGAAGGAAATGGAGCATGATGCATGCGGGGTTGGAGTGATAGTTTCTACAGAGGGTAAAAAATCTCGAGAAATTGTAGAGCATGGAATAGAAGCACTAAAAGCTGTTTGGCACAGAGGTGCTGTTGATGCAGATGGTAAAACTGGAGATGGAGCAGGAATACATGTTGAGATACCTAAAGATTTTTTTATGGAGAAAATTGAGGTTACAGGACATGATTATGATAACGCAGAAATATGTATTGGTATGATATTTTTGCCGCGAAATGATTATTCAGCTCAAGAAAGCTGTAAAACAATTGTGGAGAGTGAACTAACTAAAAATAATTTTAGTATTTATGGGTGGAGACAGGTCCCAGTTAATCCAAAAATTTTAGGACAAAAAGCTCTTCAAACCATGCCTGAAATTATACAGGTAATATTTAAATCAAATGATCAAAATTTACTCGATAAAAATCTAGAGAGAAAAATTTATGAGACTAGAAAGAAAATTGAGAAAAAGGCTTTTCAATTATCTTTAAATAATTTTTATATTTGCTCGATTAGTTCTAAGTCAATTATATATAAAGGTTTATATCTTGCTGAGGCTATTTCAGATTTTTATTTGGATTTGAAAGATAAAAGGTTCATATCTAGATATGCTATTTTTCATCAAAGATTTTCCACTAATACCGCTCCTAGCTGGAGTTTGGCTCAACCATTTAGAGCAATTGCTCACAACGGCGAAATAAACACATATAAAGGAAATAAAAATTGGATGAAAGTTCACGAACAAGAAATGAGCAGTCCTTTATTTGATGATATTGAGAATTTAAAACCCGTTATACAAAAAGGTGTATCTGACTCAGCGGCACTTGATAATGTTTTCGAACTATTAAATAAATCAGGTCAACCAGCTCCATTAGCTAAACTAATGTTGGTACCTGACGCATGGTCAAAAAAAAATAAGACATTACCAAAAAATCATCAACAATTATTCAATTTTTTAAATAGTACAATGGAACCTTGGGATGGACCTGCCGCCATAGCCGCAACTGATAATGAATGGGTTATTGCTGCAAATGATAGAAATGGTTTAAGACCATTAAGATACGCAATTACAAAAGATAAAATGTTGTTTGCTGGATCAGAGACAGGCATGATAGAATTGAATGAGAAGAAAATTTTATCAAAAGGTAGATTGGGACCTGGCGAAATTCTAGGAGTTAGAATTGAAAAAGGCAAGGTATTTTCAAACACTGAAATAAAAGATTATCTAGCTAAAGAATTTAAACATTTTAATTCTCAAATTATTGACTTAGATGAAAAATTAACAATATCCAATGAAAAAAATGTTTTTGAGGGTGAATCTCTAAGAAGAAGACAATATACTTTTGGAATTAGTTTAGAGGATTTAGAGCTAATTTTACACCCAATGGCCGAAGAGGCAAAAGAAGCAACTGGCTCCATGGGCGATGATACACCTCTTGCAGTGTTATCAGATAAATATAGACCACTCTATCATTTTTTTAGACAAAACTTTAGCCAAGTAACAAATCCTCCCATTGATTCACTTCGAGAAAATAAAGTTATGAGTCTTAAAACTCGTTTCGGAAATCTAGGTAATATTTTAGATTTTGATACCTTAACAAAAGAAAATATTTACGTTCTTAACAGTCCAATTTTATCAAATTCTCAATTTGATAAATTCATTAATTTTTTTGGAAAAAATTCCGTTATGATTGATTGTAGCTTTTTAAAAGATGAAAGTTTATCTGATGCAATTGATAGAATTCAAAAGGAAGCCGAAATAGCTGTAAGACAAGGTGTAACGCAATTAATTCTTAGTGACAAAGAGATATCTGATCAGAAACTACCTATACCAATGCTTTTATGTGTTGGATCTATAAACACTTTTTTAATTAATAAAAAATTAAGAGGTTATGTTTCTATAAATGTCCAATCCGGAGAGGCAATGGACACACATTCATTTGCTACATTAATTGGTGTAGGCGCTACTACCGTCAATCCTTACTTGGCTTTTGATAGTTTGTACCAAAGATTTTCAAAAAAGCTATTTGGTCAATTTAGCTTTGATAATTGTGTAGAGAGATACATAAAGTCTGTTAATGCAGGACTTTTAAAAATAATGTCAAAAATGGGTATATCAGTTTTAAGTTCTTATAGAGGTGGTTGTAATTTTGAAACTGTTGGATTGAGTAGAACTGTAGTTGATGACTATTTTCCTGGTGTAACCTCAAAAATCTCTGGAATTGGTTTAACTGGAATAGAAAAAAAGATTAGAGAAATTCATAAAGAGGCTTTTGAAAGTTCAGAAACGGTTCTTCCAATTGGTGGTATTTATAGATACAGAAAAAATGGTGAGACCCATCAATACCAAGGAAGATTAATTCATTTACTACAAAGTGCAGTTGGGTCAAACTCTTACGAAGCATATAAAAAATATGCTGAAGGTATTTATAATTTACCTCCTATAAATTTAAGAGATTTAATTGACTTTAGAAAAAAGAAATTAGGTCCTTCTATAAATTTAAGCGAAGTTGAACCAATTCAAAACATATTAAAAAGATTTGGAAGTGGTAGTATGTCTCATGGTGCATTATCAAAAGAGGCTCATGAAACTTTAGCAATCGGAATGAATAGAATAAAAGGAGCATCTTGTAGTGGAGAAGGTGGTGAGGATGAGCAAAGATTTAAAGTGATGCAAAGTGGTGATAGTGCAAACTCAAGAGTAAAACAAATTGCTTCAGCAAGATTTGGAGTTACCATTAATTATTTAAACAATTGTAATGAAATCGAAATAAAAATTGCTCAAGGAGCAAAACCAGGTGAAGGAGGTCAGTTGCCTGGTTTTAAGGTAACAGATGAAATTGCAAAATTAAGACATTCAACTCCTGGGGTTACCTTAATATCTCCACCTCCTCATCACGATATTTATTCAATAGAAGATTTGGCCCAATTAATTTATGATTTAAAGCAGATAAATCCAAAAGCTCGTATAGGTGTAAAATTGGTTGCATCATCGGGTGTAGGAACAATTGCAGCAGGGGTAGCCAAAGCTGAAGCTGATATAATATTAATTTCAGGTCATAATGGTGGAACTGGCGCCACACCACAAACAAGTGTTAAGTATGTTGGAATACCTTGGGAGATGGGTTTAACTGAGGCAAACCAAGTCTTAACATTAAATAATCTTAGACACAAAGTTACTTTGAGAACTGATGGTGGAATTAAAACTGGAAGAGATGTTGTAATTGCTGCAATGATGGGAGCAGAGGAGTATGGTGTTGCTACAACGGCTTTAGTAGCTATGGGCTGTATCATGGTAAGACAATGTCATTCAAACACATGTCCAGTTGGAGTGTGTACTCAAGATGAAAAATTAAGAGAAAAATTTACTGGGACACCTGATAAAGTAGTAAACTTGTTCACTTTTATCGCCTCAGAAGTAAGAGAAATATTAGCTGAACTTGGTTTTAAATCACTTAACGATATAATTGGAAGAACTGATTTGTTAATGCAAGTCAATAAAGCCTCTCCTAATTTAGATGACTTAGATTTAAACCCATTGTTTGTTCAAGCAGATCCAGGGGACAATAAAAGATATTGCGAGAGTACAGAAATAAATAAAGTTCCTGATACTTTAGATCAAGAAATTTGGCCAGAAATAGAAAAAGCATTGGATAATTCGCAAAAAATTGAAAAAGAATATTCAATTAAAAATACGAATAGAGCAGTAGGAACTAGAATTTCACACCACCTGTATAAAAAATATGGATATGAGAAGTTAGATGAAAATTTTTTAACTTTAAATTTTAAAGGATCAGCAGGACAATCTTTTGGTGCTTTCTCTTCAAAAGGATTAAAGTTAGTCCTTAAAGGAGATGCAAATGATTATGTTGGAAAGGGTTTGTCAGGTGCAACTATAGCAATAAAGCTTTCAGATGAGAGTAATTTAATTTCAAATGAAAATACTATTATAGGTAATACTGTTTTATACGGTGCTACATCAGGTAAACTCTTTGCAGCCGGTCTAGCGGGAGATAGATTTGCAGTAAGAAACTCAGGCGCAACAACAGTTATAGAAGGTTGTGACTCAAATGGTTGCGAGTACATGACTGGTGGGACAGTTGTAATATTAGGAAATGTTGGAGATAACTTTGCAGCAGGAATGACCGGCGGTATGGCATTTATTTATGATAAAAAAAAACAATTTGAGAAAAAAGTAAATCCTGAGTCAGTCGTATGGCAAAATGTAGAAACAGATTATTGGAAAGAATTTTTAAAAAATTTAATAAATGAACATCTCAAAGAAACAGGATCTGATTTGTCTAAAAAATTAATAGATAATTTTGATGATGATATTAATAATTTTGTTCAAGTATGTCCAAAAGAAATGTTAGATAAACTAAAAAATCCTATAACATTAAAAAAACAAGTTAAAAAAGTTAGTTAAATTAACAAATTAAGCTCTTTCAAAATTACCTTTAACCCTTTTTTACTTGATAAACTATGATCGCCTTTCTTAATAATATTTAATTTTTTTTTTGCTTTTGGAAATAATTTTAAAATCTTTCTTGAATATGAAACAGGAACAACTTCATCCTTTTCACCATGCACCATTGTTACTTTAATATTTGAATTAATTTTCTTATTCAAAACCTTGTTTTTTCTTCCATCTTTTATTAGCTGAAGTGAAATTGGATATTCATAATTTCCATATTTTAAATGATAAATACCTTTTTTTATTGTTTCTTCTTTCATCTTTTTCGTAAATTTTTTCCACATTAAGTTTTCTAAAAATTCTGGAGCAGCTCCTATACCTAAAAATCCCTTAATTTGTTTTTTAAAAATTTTAAATTGATTAAGAGAAATCCATGCTCCCATACTTGAACCAATTAATATAAAGTCTTTTCTTTTTACATATTTTCTTATTAGAATAGATGTCTCTTTGCTCCATTTTGAAATATTTCCATTTATAAATTTACCTGAAGATTTTCCATGTCCGGAGTATTCAAGTGCTAAAAAACTTACCTTATTTTTCCTGGCAAAATTTAAAAATGCATTTGGTTTTTCCCCCTCAAGGTCTGACATAAAACCGTGCAAAAAAACTATAAAAGAACTATTTTTAAAAATTTTGGCAATATGTCTGATTTTCTTTGAATTTGATATTTTATGAAATCTGAAATTTGCCATAATCGTTTATAAGTTTTGTCTATTAATATATAATCATATCAAATGTCATCTGATTTAAAAGTTTTACAAGTAATACCAAAATTAGGTTATGGAGGAGCTGAAACGGGCTGTTTTGACATCGCTCACTACTTACCCGAAAACAACTGTAAATCTTTTATAGTTACAAGTGGTGGAGAATTACTAAAATTTGTAGACAAAAAAAAAGTAAAGGTGTTTAGGCTGCCAGTAAATAGCAAAAACCCACTATTGATTTTAATAAATGCTATAATTTTAATTTGTATAATTTTAATTAACAATATCTCTATAGTCCACGCAAGGAGTAGAGCTCCAGCCTGGTCATGTTTATTAGCAACGAAACTAACTGGTAGAAAATTTGTTACAACATTTCATGGGACATATAATTTCAAAAATAATTTAAAAAAATTTTATAATTCTATTATGGTAAGATCTGACTTAATAATTGCTGGCTCTAATTTTATATTTTCACATATTAAACAAAATTATTCTAAATATCTAAATGATAGGAAAAAATTGTTAGTTATTTTTAGAGGAATCAATGTTGATTATTTTGATCCAACAACAAAAATTGAGTCTGATGAAAAAAAATTATTAACAAAATGGAATATCGAAAAAGATAAAAAAATTATTCTGTTGCCTGGGAGATTAACATCTTGGAAAGGACAAGAAGTTTTTATTGAAGCAGTTAATTTAGTTAACATAGAATTAGGTTATGAGGCATTTTATGCTGTTATTTTGGGTAGTGATCAAGGTAGAGAATTATATAAGAAAAAGCTAATTAGACTCTCAGAACAACATAGGCTGTCAAAGCAAATTAGATTTATAGATCACTGTAAGGATATGGCTTTGGCTTATAAGGTTTCAGATATTGTAGTTTCTTCCTCAACAGAGCCCGAAGCTTTTGGAAGAGTTGCGGTTGAAGCACAATCAATGGAGACTCCAATTATTGCAAGTAATATTGGGGGCTCAAATGAGACAATTATAGATGAAAAAACAGGTTTTTTATATGAAGCAGGAAATGCTCAATCTTTAAGTAAAAAAATTTTAAAACTTCTTTATTTGGATGAAACTCTGTTAAATTCAATTGGTACTGCAGGAAGAAAGAATATTGTCCAAAAATTTAATGTTGAAAAAATGTGCTTTTCTACTTATTCAGAGTATAAAAGATTATTAAATTAAATGCCAATAATTACATTACCTGACGGGAATAATATTGATTTTCCTAAGAAAGTTACTGGGCTAGAAGTAGCTGAAAAAATTAGCAAATCATTAGCTAAACAAGCACTTATAATGAGCGTTGATGGTGAACTTAAGGATTTATATTTTGAAATTAATAAAGATAGCTCTGTAAAAATCTTTACAGCAAAAGATCCTGAAGGATTAGAAGTTATTAGGCATGATACAGCACATATAATGGCTATGGCTGTTCAAGAATTATATCCAGGTACGCAAGTAACTATTGGTCCAGTGATAGAAAATGGATTTTACTATGATTTTGCTAGAAAAGAACCATTCACAACTGATGATCTTAAAAACATTGAAAAAAGAATGTCAGAAATAATTGATAAAGATGTTAAAACAAGAAGAGAAGTTTGGGAAAGAGAAATAGCAATTAACCATTTCATAAAAATTGGTGAAAAATATAAAGCTGAAATAATTGAGAGTATTCCAGGAAATGAAGAACTTTCTATTTATCATCATGGTGAAACTTGGCATGATTTATGTAGAGGGCCTCATTTAGTATCATCTGGAAAAATTGGTAAAGCTTTTAAATTGATGAAAGTTTCAGGAGCATATTGGAGAGGTGACTCAAATAATGAAATGTTACAAAGGATTTATGGAACAGGATGGGCTACTCAGAAAGATTTGGATGATTATTTAAAAAGAATTGAAGAAGCAGAAAAAAGAGATCATAGAAAACTTGGTAAAGAAATGGACCTGTTTCATTTTAGAGAAGAAAGTCCTGGATCAGTGTTTTGGCATGAAAAAGGATGGGCTTTATTTCAGAAATTAATCAACTATATGAGAAGTCGACAAGACGCTGCTGGTTATAAAGAAGTAAACACTCCAGAAATATTAGATAGACAACTGTGGGAAAAATCTGGGCATTGGGAAAAATATGGAGAAAATATGTATACTTCAGAAACACCAGATGAAAAAGTATTTGCAATTAAACCAATGAATTGTCCTGGGCATATCCAGGTATTTAATCAAGGTTTAAAAAGTTATAGAGACCTTCCTTTACGTATTGCTGAATTTGGAAAAGTACACCGGTATGAACCATCTGGAGCCCTACATGGATTACTAAGGGTAAGAGCTTTTACCCAAGATGATGCTCATATATTTTGTTCTGAAGATCAAATTACTAATGAATGTTTAGAGGTAACTAATTTAATTTTGGATATTTATAAAGATTTAGGCTTTGAAAATGTAATTCTTAAATATGCAGATAGACCTGAAGTAAGAGTTGGGGATGATGAAATTTGGGATAAAGCAGAGGCTTCTTTGCTTGAAGCAGTTAAAGCTTCCAAGTTAGAATATAGTATTAATAAGGGCGAGGGAGCATTTTATGGTCCAAAAATTGAATTTGTTTTAAGAGATGCAATTGGTAGAGATTGGCAATGTGGAACTTTACAGGTTGATTTAAACTTACCTGGAAGATTGGATGCATCATATGTTGATAAAAGTGGAACAAAAAAAGTACCTGTTATGCTGCACAGAGCGTTATTTGGTTCTTTAGAAAGATTTGTTGGAATTCTAATTGAAAACTACGCTGGAAAATTTCCTTTTTGGTTGTCTCCTTTGCAGACAATGGTAATACCTATCTCAGAGGAATTTAATGATTACGCAGTTGAAGTATCTAAAAAAATTAAAAATGCAGGCATTAGTTCTGCAGTAGACTTAAAAAATAATAATTTAAATTATAAAATAAGAGATCATTCTTTAGAAAAAATACCGCTTTTGTTAATTTGTGGTAAAAAAGAAGTTGACTCCAATTCAGTAACGATTAGAAGATTAGACTCTAATAAACAAGAAAATATGGGTATAGATCAATTTTTAAAAATATTCTCTGCTTTAAACAAAGCATCATCAAACTAAGTGGCAGACTTCAAACAAAATTATTTTCAAAGAAGAACCAAGGATAAAGGTCCAAGATCTAATAATAGAATTTCTTCTCCTGATGTACAAGTTATAGCAAGCGATGGAGAAAATCTAGGAGTGATGAATACCAATGAAGCTATTTCCACGGCAAAAAATCAAGGTTTAGATTTAATTGAAATAGCACCTAATGCAAATCCTCCTGTATGTAAAATAATGGATATGGGTAAATATAAGTACGATGCTCAGAAAAAAGCAAATCTTGCAAAGAAAAAACAAAAAATTGTTTCTTTAAAAGAAATTAAAATGAGACCTGTTACTGAAACTCATGATTATGAGTTTAAAGTCAAAAATGCTAAAAAATTTATAGCTAAAGGCGACAAGGTTAAATTTACTATTAGATTTAAAGGTAGAGAACTTCAGCATTCTCATCTAGGAAATGAACTAATGGGCAAAATTAAAGAAGATATGAAAGATATTGGTAAGGTAGAATTGCACCCTAAGTTTGATGGAAAGCAAATGATTATGGTAATTCAACCTTTATAAGCCTTAATAGAGGTTGTAAAATTATATCTTTCTTTGTATAAGTCCGCAGAATTATGCCAAAACTAAAAACAAAAAGCTCGGCTAAAAAAAGATTTAAAATATCTGCTAAAGGCAAAGTTATTTCTGCTCAAGCAGGTAAAAGACATGGCATGATCAAAAGAACGAATTCACAAATTAGAAAACTAAGAGGCACTACAACATTGTCTAAACAAGATGGAAAAATTGTTAAGTCATACATGCCTTACAGTTTAAGAGGTTAATAATGGCAAGAGTTAAAAGAGGTGTAACTAGTAAAGCTAAACATAAAAAAGTTTTAAAAGCTGTAAAGGGTCAATGGGGTAGAAGAAAAAATACGATCAGAGTTGCTAAGCAAGCTATGGAAAAATCCATGCAATACGCTTATAGAGATAGAAGAAATAAAAAAAGAGATTTTAAATCATTGTGGATACAAAGAATCAATGCTGGAGTTAGAGCTGAAGGCTTAACTTATTCAAAATTTATCAATGGATTAAATAAATGTGGTATTGCAATAGATAGAAAAATACTTGCTGAAATTGCTTACGATAGCCCAGAAGCATTCAAAACAATTGTACAAAAAGCTCAATCAGCTTTAAATTAATCTTCGCTATTGTTTTTATTTCTTAAGGAAATAATCTACTAATATGTCAGAGATAAAAAATATTAGAGATCAGTTTATATCAAAGCTAGAAAATGATTTAAACATTGATCAAATAAATGAAATCAAAACCGAGCTCTTTGGTAAAAATGGTTTAATTTCATCAAAATTTAAAACAATAGGCTCAATTCCAGAGACTGATAGAAAAAAATTTGCATCAGATTTAAATCAAGTCAAAGATGAACTTCAAAATTTGATAGCTTTCAAAATTAATGAAATAGAAAGAAAAAAAATTAACGAAAAATTAGAAAAGGAAAAAGTTGATATAACTTTACCTGAAAGACCATTCGTTAGAGGAAAAGTTCATCCGGTATCACAAACTATTGATGAAATTTCATCTATTTTCTCTGAAATAGGATTTAGTGTTGAGGAAGGCCCTGATGTTGAAAATGAATATAATAACTTTACTGCTTTAAACACACCTGACAATCATCCAGCAAGAGATATGCATGATACATTTTACCTAGATGAAAATAAAGAAGTTTTGTTACGAACTCATACTTCACCAGTTCAGATTAGAACTATGCTAAAAGACAAACCTCCATTTAAGATCATTGCTCCCGGGAGAACTTATAGATCTGATAGTGATCAAACACACGCACCAATGTTTCACCAAGTAGAAGGTTTGCATATCGACACAAATATTAATATGGGGCATTTGAAAGGATGCTTGAATTATTTTGTTAAAGAATTTTTTGAAGTTGAAAAAATTAAAATGAGATTTAGACCTAGTCATTTTCCATTCACAGAACCATCTGCAGAAGTCGATATTGGTTACGAAATAAGAGATGGCAAAATAATTATCGGAGAAGGAGATAAGTGGCTTGAAATTTTAGGCTGTGGCATGGTGCATCCTAATGTTTTAAAAAATGTTAAAGTAGATCCTTCTAAATATCAAGGATATGCTTTTGGTATAGGTATAGACAGATTAGCAATGCTTAAATATGGCATTAATGATTTAAGAGCGTTTTTTGATTGTGACTACAGATGGCTAAATCATTTTGGTTTTGATCCACTTGATGTTCCTTCAAATTACAGAGGTTTAAGCAGATGAAGATCACATATGATTGGTTAAAAGATCATTTAAAAATAAGTGCTAAAGAAGATAAACTTCTTGAGAAACTAACAGACATAGGTCTTGAGGTTGAGAGTATAGAAAATTTATCAGAGGGATTAGATTTATTTAAGGTAGCAAAAATAATAAAAACAGAAAAACATCCTAATGCAGACAGACTTAAAGTTTGTGATGTTGATGTTGGTAATAATGAAATCAAAAAAGTTGTTTGTGGTGCTACAAATGCAAGAGAGGGCCTTCTCACTGTATATGCCCCACCCGGCGCAATAATTCCAAAAAACAATACCAAACTTGTTGTTGCTAAAATAAGAGATGTTACATCTTATGGAATGCTCTGTTCCGAATCTGAATTGAATTTATCAGATGAAAGTGATGGGATTACAGAGCTGTCTTCATTCAAATATGCAAAAAATATTGGAAAAAGTTATTTTTCTAAACTAAGTTCTAATCTTATTGATTTGTCAATTACACCAAATAGACCAGACTGTCTTGGTGTTCGGGGGATAGCGAGAGATTTATCAGCTGCAGGTTTTGGAAACTTAAAACCAGAAAAAGATAAAAAAATTAAATCTAATAAAAACCAGACCTTAAAAATAAAAATAACAAAAGAAAAAAATCAAGGCTGTTTATCTTTTGGTAGCTGCTTGATATCTAATGTCAAAAATACAGAAAGTCCTCAATGGTTGAAAGATAAATTAATTTCTATAGGCCAAAAACCAATATCTGCAATTGTAGATATTACAAATTATATTATGATTGATATTAATCGTCCTTTACATGCATACGATGCTGACAAAATTGAGAAAGGAATAATTGTTAGAAATTCAAAATCAGGGGAAGAATTTACTGCTCTAGATAATAAAAATTATAAACTAGATGATGGAATGTGTGTAATAAGTGATAGTAAAGGTGTCTTAGGTTTAGGAGGAATTATTGGAGGAACAAGATCCGGCACAGAGCTAGATACAAAAAATATTTTACTAGAGTCGGCTTATTTTGATCCAAGATCAATTAGAAAAACTGCTAAGAAACTGAATATCGATACAGATGCTAAATTTAGATTTGAAAGAGGAATTGATCAGCTATCTATTGAAGATGGATTAAATAAAGCAGCTTTTTTAATTAAGGAAATTTGTGGTGGTGAAATTAGCAAAATAGATATTCAAAAAATTGAGTCTCATAAAAACAAAGTAATAAAATTTGAACTTAAAACATTTGAAAAAATTACTGGCTTTAAAATTTCAACTAAAGAAATGATAATTATTTTAGAAAAACTTGGTTTTAAATTAAAAAAAGAAAAAAAATTCTTTAAACTATCAGTTCCATCTTGGAGACCAGATATAGTTCAAGAAATTGATATAGTTGAGGAACTTGTAAGAATTAGCGGCTATGAAAAAATAAAAATAGAAAACCCTATTAAAGAAAGATCAAAAAATACTTTAAATCCAACTCAAAAATTATTTCATTTTCTTCAAAGGGCAGTGGCATCAAAAGGATATTTGGAGGCAATTACTTGGTCTTTTACAGATGTCAAATATAACGATCACTTTAAAGAAGCCAATAAAGAAATAAAAATTGTAAATCCAATTAGCTCAGAGTTGGGGGTATTAAGAAATTCTATTTTTTCAAATTTAGTAATGCACATCAGCAAAAACTTAGATAGAGGAATTAAAGATTTATCAATATTTGAAATAGGACCAATATTTTATGGTTCACAACCTGGAGAACAGAACACAGTTATTTGTGGTTTGTCAGCTGGAAAAAAATCTAGACTTTCATGGATTGAAAAAGAAAGAAATACAGACGTTTTTGATATTAAAAGAGATGTTATACAAACTTTAGTAGAAGCTGGTTATGACTCAGAAAAATTCTACTTAGATGATGAAAGCCCCAATTATTATCATCCAGGAAAATCAGGTAGAATATTTTTAAATAAGGGGAAAGACAAGGTGGCTGCTTATTTTGGAGAAATTCATCCAAACATTATCAAAACGCTAGATATTAAAACAGAGTCTTTAGTAGGTTTCGAAATATTTCTGGATAATTTAAAATTACCTAAAAAACCTCTAAAAGATCAAAAAACAAAATATATAGTTTCCGACTTTCAAAAATCTGAAAGAGATTTTGCATTTATAGTTGATAAAAAAGTAAACGTGCAAGATTTGGTAAGTTTAATATCAAGTATTGATAAAAATTTAATTTCAAACATTAAGGTATTTGATGTTTATAAGGGAGATAATATTCCTGAAAATAAAAAATCAATCGCAATAAGTGTTACTATTCAATCATTAGAAAAAACTTTAACAGATAATGATTTAGAAAAAATTAATAATTCAATAATAGAAACAGTTGAAAATAAAACTGGTGCTAAAATCCGTTCCTAAAATTAATTAATGAGTTCAATTGATAATATAAGAAATTTTGCAATTATCGCGCATATTGATCATGGAAAATCTACTATTGCTGATCGGATTATTCATAGCTGTGGTGGATTAACTGAACGAGAGATGAAAGCTCAAGTTTTAGACTCAATGGATATTGAACGTGAAAGAGGAATTACAATTAAAGCTCAAACTGTAAAATTAAATTATAAAGCTAAAAATGGAAAAAACTATATTTTAAATATTATTGATACCCCAGGTCATGTAGATTTCAGTTATGAAGTAAGTAGATCTTTATATGCATGCGAAGGTTCAATTTTGATCGTAGATAGTACTCAAGGAGTAGAAGCTCAAACGTTAGCAAATGTTTACCAAGCTTTAGATACCAACCATGAGATAGTACCAGTTTTAAATAAGGTTGACTTACCTGCATCGGATTTAGATAGAACAAAAAAACAAATTGAGGAAGTTATAGGAATTGATACCGAAAATGCTATTCCGTGCTCAGGTAAAACTGGAGAGGGAATAGAAGATATTTTAGAGCAAATTATTACAACTTTACCAGCTCCGAAAGGAGAAAGTTCTGCAGATCTGAAATGTTTATTGGTTGACAGTTGGTATGATACATATCTAGGTGTAGTAATTTTAGTTAGAGTTATAGATGGCAAACTTTCAAAACACATGAAAATAAAAATGATGTCTACTAATCAAGAGTATATTATTGAAAAAGTGGGGGTTTTTACGCCAAAGCCAGTAGATATAAATGAACTTAAAACAGGTGAAATTGGATTTATTACAACAGGTATTAAAGTTTTGTCTGAAACAAAAGTTGGAGATACGATTTGTGATGCATCAAAACCTTTAAAAGATGCTTTGCCAGGATTTAAACCAAGTAAGCCGGTAGTCTTCTGTGGTCTGTTTCCAGTAGACAGTTCAGAGTTTCAAAAACTAAAAGATGGTTTAGCTAAATTGCAATTGAATGATGCAAGTTTTTCATTCGAGCCAGAGGCATCATCTGCTTTAGGTTTGGGTTTTAGATGTGGATTTTTAGGATTACTTCATTTGGAAATAGTGACAGAGAGATTGGAAAGAGAATTTGATGTTAATTTATTAACAACTACACCTGGTGTTGTTTATAAAGTTAACCTTAATAATGGAAACACAATTGATCTTCAAAATCCTTCAAGTTTACCTGACCAAACTTTAATAAAATATATCGAAGAGCCATGGATAAAAGCAACAATCATAACTCCTGACCAGTATTTAGGCTCGATTATAAAAATGTGCCAGGATAAAAGAGGAATTCAGACTAATTTAAGTTATTCAGGTAATAGAGCTGTAGTGAATTATGAGCTACCATTGAATGAAGTAGTTTTTGATTTTAATGATAGACTAAAATCTATGACTAGTGGCTATGCTAGCTTTGACTATGAAATCATTGAGCACAGAGAAGGAGATTTAGTAAAACTTGGTATTCTAGTCAATGGAGAACCAGTAGATGCTTTAGCGATGATGATACATAAAGACTTTGCACAAAAAACTGGTAGAGAGGTTTGTGAGAAATTAAAAGATTTAATACCTCGACATAACTTCATGATTCCAGTTCAAGCCGCAATAGGAGGTAAAATTATTGCTAGAGAAACAATAAAAGGTTTTAAAAAAGACGTTTTAACCAAAATTCATGGTGGTGGAGCAACTGATAGAAAAAGAAAGCTTTTAGAAAAACAGAAAAAAGGGAAAGCCAGATCAAAACAATTTGGAAGAGTAGAAATTCCACAAGAAGCTTTTATTGGTGTGTTAAAAATACAAAAAGAATAGATAATGAAAAAAATTAATTGGGGAATAATAGGTTTAGGGGATATTGCTCAAAGTTTTTCAGAAGGTTTTCATAATTGTGATAATGCCCGCTTACTTGCAGTCTCTAGCAATAAAAATGAAAAATTGGATCAATACAAAAACAATTTTAAATTAGAGAAAGGGTATCTTTTTAATAATTATGAAGATTTAATTAAATGTGATGATGTTGATATAGTTTATATAGCATTACCAAACAATCTTCATTTTGAATGGATTTTGAAATGTATTGAGAAAAATAAAAACATTTTGATTGAAAAACCAGCGGTAAGAAAGCTCACAGAAGCAAAAAAAATAGAAAAGGAAATTATTGATAGAAATTTATTTTTTAGTGAAGGATTTATGTATAGATATTATCCACAAATTAAAAAAGTTATTGAAATTTTGAAAACAGAGCAACTAGGGAAATTGATTTCTATGGAGACTACATTTTCTAATGATTTATTATTTAAAAAAAAATTTTTCTTTTTCAAAAAAAAAAGAAAAATAAAGCCAGATAGTAGATTATTTGATAAAAATCTTGGTGGTGGTAGCATCCTTGATTTAGGTTGTTATACTATATCATTTAGTTTTTTAATTGCGTCATTAATTAAAGATCTAGACTTAAAAAATTTTAAATTGAAAAATATTAAAAAGAAAATTGGTTCAACTGGTGTTGATATAGAAGCTGAAGCTGATTTGATTTTTGAAAATGGTTTTAAATCAAAAATTAAATCTTCATTTCAAGATTATAATAAAGATACCGTTATTATTGGTGAAAAAGGGTCTTTATTAATTAAGGATGCTTGGCATGGGGCCCCTATAATTGAAAAAAAAATTGGTAGAGAAAAAATTAAAATATTTAATGAAGAAACAGTAAATTTATATTCATATCAAATAGAAAATATAAGTAGAAGTTTATTAAAAAATCAAAAAAGGACTTCTTTTCCAGGCTTCACAATTAATGACACAATATTAAATACCAAAGCTTTAGAAAGTTGGATTAATGCATAAAAGTAAATTAGCCGATTGTATAACTTTCTTTGATAATAATTTTATGTTTAATTTGAGATATAATATCTTAAAAGATTATGTAGATTATTTTGTAGTTTGTGAGTCAAAGTATAATCATAAAGGAATTGAAAAAAATAAAAATTTTATTTG
The DNA here is from genome assembly GCA_902623305.1 of uncultured Pelagibacteraceae bacterium. Taxonomy (GTDB): domain Bacteria; phylum Pseudomonadota; class Alphaproteobacteria; order Pelagibacterales; family Pelagibacteraceae; genus Pelagibacter. The sequence continues at coordinate 641 of CACNTB010000014.1, read as the reverse complement.
GAAAAATAATTTTGATAAAAATAAAATTAAATATTTTTTTTTTGAAAAACCATTTGGAGAAAAGAATGATCCTTGGAAAAATCAAGCTATACAAAGAGAATTTTTATTAAAATGTACTGATTTTTTAGATAAAGAGGATTATATTTTTTTCTCTGATCCAGATGAAATTCCAGATCCAAATTTGTTGGTTAATTTTGATTTAAAAAAAAAATATGGGATATTTCTTCAAAAATGTTTTAATTTTAAGTTTAATCTTTTTAATCCCCATGAATCTCCATGGGAGGGTACAAGAGTGGCAAAGAAAAAAAATCTTAAATCAATTGATTTTATGAGGCAAAAAATTAAATCAAAAAATTTAAATTATAATTTTTTTAGGTTTGATAAAGAGAAAAGTATAGAACTTTTTAAAAATGGAGGTTGGCATTTTAATAATGTGATGTCCCCGGAAGAAATATCTGTCAAATTAAAAACTTTTGCTCACTCTGAGTTTTCATCACCTAATTTTTCTGATGTAAATATAATACGAAATAAAATTAGAGATAAAGTTGATTTATTTAATAGAGGGCACAAATATTTAAAGGTCGATATAGATAATACATTTCCGGAATATATAATTATGAATAAAGATTATTATCAAAAAT
>CACNTB010000013.1 GCA_902623305.1 uncultured Pelagibacteraceae bacterium | reverse complement strand
ACCATAGTTTATGTTCCTGCTTTAATCTCCATTTTTTTAACAAAGTAAAGTTTTTTGCTTTTAAGTAAATCATGCAATTTAACTGCGCGTATAACATTTTGTATTTAGTTTTTAATTGCTGATTAACATATTTTCTCCAAATGAGTTTTTGATCGTTAGCTTTTTCCAAAGAATTAATAGATTTTTTTAATGTCTTATTATCCTCTGATCTTGCTCCTACACACCATCCCTCAAATATAATCACATCTGGCCTTTTATTTATTTTATTCCATTTATTTTTAGGAAATCTATCGTCAATTGCCTTATTGAAATTTGGCAATTTTATTTGTTTAAATTTTTTACTTTTAGATTTTTTAAAGAAATCTAACATCATATTAATATCATGCGTTCCAGGAACACCTCTTGTTAATAGCATTGGGTGTACTTTTTTTGATAAAGCTATTCTTTCTTTTCTAGTTTTATAAAAATCATCTATCGAAATTTTAAATACTTTTAATTTAAAGTATTTTTCTAAAATTATCTTTATTATTGAGCTTATGGTTGTTTTACCTGTTCCTTGCCCTCCAGCTAATCCAACAAAATAAGGTTTTTTGTTATCTGTTTTTTTGGCAATCCAAAAACATATTGGGATTAAAAAATTCTTAATCATTCCCTCTTTATTACCAAACTTTTCAGTTGAAGTTTCTTGTGATTTAATAAACTTAAAACAATCCTTTTTAACTTTCTTAAAACACTTTTCAGCTAATTTCATTAAACCTTTATTTTTTTTGATCCATTGGATGATGAAGACCATCAAAAAAAGCGACTTCTTTTAAATCTTCTACTTTAACTTCATCTACGCAGCCTAAATTAAATCCAGTCATTGCTGGCGCGCTTCTAGGATTGTGATGAGTATAAATTCCACATTCAGTACAAAAATAATGGTTAGCAACTTTAGTGTGGTATTGATAAAGTTTTAATTTATTTTCTCCTTTAGTAACTTTAAAATCCTCGTTTTTAACCATTCCCATTGTTGCATTTTTTCTTTTACAAATAGAACAATTACATCTTACAACTTTTGCTAATTCATTAACTGTAGCATTAATTTCTGCTTCAACAGCTCCACAATGACAATTTAATTTCATATATCTCCTTTTTTATTTTAAAACAGTTTTTGCTGCAATCTTATTTCCATCTAAATCACGAATATATCCATAATAATTTCCATCTTTTCTAACCCCTGGTGCTCCTTCATCTGTCGCTCCTTTCGAGATTGCAATCTTATAAAATTTTTCTACTGCTTCTTTTGAATCTGCCAACAAAGTTACTTGTGATCCATTACCCATAGTTGCTGGCTTTCCATTTACTGGGTTTGTTATGTAAAATATTACTCTCTCAGGGTCGCTTGAATGAGCGTAACCAATATATTTTTTAGTTGTTAGAATTTTTTTTAATTTTAAAGGTTCAAACGCAGCATCATAGAGCTCACTTGATTTTTTATAATCATTAGAACCAACCATTACAAAATCTAAAATATTCATAATTTTTTTTTATTTTCTATTATATGCCTCGTAAACTTTTTCTCTCTCACTTTTGTTCTTTCCCTTGGTTTCTTCTATAAACTTACTTCTTAATTCTCTTGTTTTTAATATGAAAAAACAAACAGTATCTTCGCTGTGATAAATTGCTTTTAATTCATCATCTATTTCGTTTAACTCTTCTGGAATATCGGTTTTAACACAAATCATAATTTTTCTTTTTAAATCACTTTAAGACTACTTATTGTAAAAGTTATCCACATGTCCACCAAATGTTGTTTTGGATGTTCACGTTTTGATTCACTTTTGATTCAATTACGGACTCAAAATACAACCTCTTGAGTGTATTGTATAAATGGTCTATAAATTAGAACAAAACAAGAACATGAAACTAACAATCCCTTATTATCTACATAAAGCAGGCGCTGGTTTTCCTTCCCCTGCTACTGATTATATCGAAGAAGATATTGATCTGAACATGCATTTAATAAAAAATGTTCCAGCAACTTTCATCATTAGAGTTCAAGGTAAATCAATGGTCGATGTTGGAATTAATGATGGTGACTTATTAGTGGTTGATAAAAGTTTAAAACCAAAAAACTTTTCGACGGTGATTGCAAATGTTCATGATGAACTTGTGGTTAAAACTTTAGTTCAGGAGAGAGATAAAAAATTTTTAACTTCTGGTTCTAAAGAATTTTCTGACAGAATTTTAATTAACGAAGAACAAGATATTTTTATTTGGGGAGTTGTTACTTATGTCATCCATTCAACATACTAAAAAAATAGCATTAATTGATTGTAATTCTTTTTACGTCTCGTGTGAAAGATTATTTAATCCTAAGATAAGAAGAAAGCCTGTTGTTGTATTATCAAATAATGATGGTTGTATCATCTCAAGATCAAATGAAGCAAAAGCTTTGGGTATTAAGATGGGAGAACCTTATTTTAAAGCAAAAGATATTATTCTTAAAAATAAAGTTGAAGTTTTTTCATCTAATTATTCTTTATATGGGGATTTATCAAGAAGAGTGATGCGAACTCTTAAAAGATTTAATTCAGAAATAGAAGTTTATTCAATTGATGAAGCCTTTTTAGATTTATCAAACTTTCCTGATAGTGAAGTAGAAAAAGTTGGAAAAGAAATTAGAGAAACAGTTTTGCAATGGACTGGTATCCCAACTAGTATTGGAATAGCAAATACAAAAACTTTAAGTAAAGTTGCAAATCATATTGCAAAGAAAAAACAATCGGGAGTTACAAGCTTAATTGGAATAGAAAACTTAGATCCTATTTTAGAAAAAGTTGAAATTAATGATGTCTGGGGAGTTGGAAGACAATTAACTAAGTTTTATCAAAAACATGGAATTTATAATGCTAAACAATTAAAAAATAAATCTAATACTTGGATCAAAAAATCTTCAAATGTTCTAAGTTCAAGAACCGCAATGGAGCTTAGAGGAATTTCTTGCATAGGTTTAGAGACAGCTACTACTAAAAGAAAGAGTTGTGTTGTTTCAAGATCATTTGGAAAAAGAATTGAAACGTTTCAAGAATTAAAAGAAGCAGTTGCTAATTATTGTTTGAACGCATCTGAAAAAATTAGATCTGAGTCATTAGTTGCAAAAGCAATTACAGTATTTGTCAGAACAAGTCCTTTCCAAAGAAACTTTGGTTACTATTCAAATGCAAAGACAGTTGATTTTCCAATTGCAACAAACAACAGTATTGAAACGGTTAAGACAGCAGTTTCAATATTGGAAAGTATTTTTAAAAATGGTTACCGTTATCAAAAAGCAGGTGTGATGCTGACAGGGCTATCGAATGCTAGTGATAAAACAAATTTATTTACTTCTGAAAAAGATGAAAAAATAAATAGTTTAATGAGATCTATTGATAATACTAATCATCGATATGGAAGATCTACTTTAAGTGTTGCTAGCGCTGGAGTTCACAAAAAATGGAGTATGCGAAGGCAATATTCCTCAAAAATTGATACTGCTGACTTCTATTGTTTGCCAACTATTAGGGTTGATTTAATTAACTTTTTTAATAAAAATAAAGCATGCAGAACCAAGAAATAGTCAAAATAATTGAAAACCTTAAAGGGCGAAGAAATTATGAGGAAAAAAGAGCCTCTAAATTAGGTTTTGCCTCTCTTTATGATTACTTTGAAGACAAGATTTCAAAAAAACGAAAAGCTCATGAAGACGAACAAAAAGAGTTAGAAGCTACAAAAGCTGATGATCAACCAAAAGCTGCTAAAAAAAGCTGCAGTTGCTGCTAATCAAAATAATTAAAAAGGTGCAGGATTTCCTTTTCTATAACCAAGGCCTTTACATTGAGCAGGTTGATTAGGAAATGGTCTACAAAATGAAACATTGATTGCACCATGAACTTGTGATTGGTTTTTTAACTGCCTTGTTATTTCATCACAACCACTCCATAATTCATCACAACTATCTGCCTTACCGACATTAGAGTAACGAATGATTGCATCATTTATCTTAAGCCCAGCATCAGTAGCGTCATCCATATGATTTCTATAAGGCCCAAACTTAAATCTTACACTTGTAGCTCCAGCCATCATGTCACCAAAATAACTTGATCTGAGTTTACCATCTATCCACAAATGAAGAAATCCATCTTTAGCCCATTTTGCATTGACAAGTATATTCACCCATTTTCCTTTAAGCGGAGAATAATTATGATCCAAATCAACAATATAAGAATCAAAATAATAAGAATCATCACCTTTAATTCTTTCAACTACATAATTTGGAGTATTAAATATCCAAATAAAACTACTATTAGAGTAGTTAAAAGAAGGTCCTACTGTTTTTTCACCTTTGCCATATAACATTTTAAAATCAAATAGTGATAAATTATGTTTTGGAGTTGTAACATCTTTTGGTAAGAAATATCCTACTCTATACCACTTGGTTTTACCTTTCTTGGTAGTATGTTTATAAGGTTCCATAATTTGATATCTCTGAGCATGACCTGGTTTACCCCACCTACTCCAATCATTTTTATCTCCTACATCAGAATAACTTAAATTAAATTCAATTCCTTTTTCTACAACCCCCATGTGATCCTCTACTTTATCGAAAAAATTTATTAGACCAGGTCTATTAGGAACATTTCTTATAGTGAAAACCATTTTATTTTTAGACTGAGCTCTTAGAACGTAATTTGCAAAATCTTTCTTCTCTTGCTTTTTCATATTTGTGTGCCATTTTACAGCGTAAGAATGTGATGGAAGTAACAAAAGGGATAAAAGAATAATTAAAATTTTTCTCATTTAATGAAATATACCAACTTTTTCTTTAAATAAACATTGGAATAATCTGAGATAAGTGATTTAATCAATATCATTTAAACAATTATGAAAGATATTTATATAACTTGGGATGATTATCATAAAAAGATTGAGCGATTAGCAAAAAAAGTTCATGAGGATAATTTAAAATTCAATCAAATTATTTGTATTGCAAAAGGTGGGTTAAGAGTAGGAGATGTTTTTAGCAGACTTTTTAATGTCCCTTTAGCTATCTTATCTGTCGAATCTTACCATGGTGACAGTGATGATATTAAAAATCAACAAGGACAATTTACTTTTTCAAGAGATTTAGCAAAAACTACTCCAAATTTAGGTTCGCATGTTTTGTTGGTTGACGATTTAGCAGACTCTGGAAAAACTTTAATTAAAAGTATTAAATGGTTAGAGCATTTTTATGGATTTTATTTAGAAGAAAAAATTAAAACTGCAGTTATATGGCATAAATCAACTTCAAAATTTAAACCTGATTACTCTGTAGATTATTTAAAAGACTCTCCTTGGATTCATATGCCTTTTGAGAAATATGAAACTACAAATATAAAAAATTTTAAGTTTGAAAAATAAATTATTTAATTAAACTGTCATTAAACTGATTGGATACTCTAACGAACGTTGTACATTTGCTTAATTGTTTAAGTGAAGGTGCCCCAACATAAGTACAACTACTTCTTACACCACCAAGAATATTTAAAATAGTATCGTTTAATTTACCTCTATATTTAACTCTTACTTTTCTTCCTTCACTACTTCGATAATCTGAAAGTCCACCATAGTGTTTTTTATTAGCAACTTCAGAGCTAGATCCATAAAACTCTATATATTTTTCTCCATTAACTTTAACAATTTTACCATTTCCCTCATCATGTCCTGCTAACATACCTCCAAGCATCACAAAGTCTGCACCACCTCCAAAACCTTTAGCAACATCACCTGGACAAGTACATCCACCGTCTGCTATCACGTGCGCACCAAGTCCATGGGCTGCATCTGCACATTCAATTACTGCACTCAATTGGGGATAACCTACTCCTGTTTGAATTCTAGTTGTACAAACACTTCCAGGTCCTATACCAACTTTAACAATGTCTGCTCCACTTAGAACTAATTCTTGTGTCATATCTGCGGTAACAACGTTTCCTGCGATGATAGTTTTTGTTGGATATTTATCTCTCACTGATTTAACAAAATTAGTGAAATGTTCTGTGTACCCATTTGCAACATCAATACAAATGAATTTAAAAAAAGTAAATTCTTTTAATACTTTATCTAAATTTTGAAAATCATCTTTTTTTATACCAACACTAAGTGCAATATTAGGAAAGATTTTTTTAATATTTTTATTTTGCTTAAGTTTTTTTACATCATGTTGTTTTGTTAATGATGTAATCATACCGTATTCATTTAATTTTTCAGCAACACCTAATTCACCAACACCATCCATATTTGCTGCCATAATAGGAATGCCAGACCACTCATTTTTACTGTATTTAAATCTATAGGTTCTAAGAAGATTTACGTCTTTACGACTTTTTAATGTGCTTCTCTTAGGTCTAAACAGTACATCTGAATAATCTAGCTTTAGCTCTTCTTCAATTCTCATCGACAGAAATGCTATATTTTATAAAATACTATTTCAATTCAAATTATAGGCTGTGGATAAGTTTTTTATTAAACTTTAAAAAGTTTATTAGGGATAATACCAATGCAACTTTTCTAGAGAAGTTTTTCATGATTTATTTTATTTTATCAGTATCATGAATATTTGTTAAGGAATTATTAAATTCTTCAATGTTTTCTCTTAAAGCTAGACTAGAAATTGAATAAATCATTATCAATAATAAAACTAATGGTAATGAAGTAATTGCTGAGGCGTAGCTTTTGATGAGTAATATATAAAAAATAATAAATAAAGCTGATCGAATTAGAACAGTTTTCCTAAAAACACTAATTATTGAAAGTGAGTGTTTTAATAAGTTAAAAAAACTCATTTGAGATGGACCGTAATATCTTTTGCCTCTAATTGAGGGTGTGCTGATTAAATTTGTTTCAATTTTTTTTAAAGATCCTGAAAAACTATTCCATGTTGCTTTTTCTTTTAACATTTTTTTCACTGTTAATTTAGAGAGGCATGTAAAATTACCAAATTTGATTGAATGCCCTGTAAAAGCTAAAGTCAAAAATTTGTGAAGCTGATAGCATGTTTGAAAAAATAATCCTTCTGATCTCTTTATTCTTTCGCCTATAATAGATTTATCGCCAGCTTCTTTAGAAAGCTCTATAAAATTTTTGATTTCTTCAGGTCTGTCCTCTCCATCTCCATCCATTGGAATGACAAAATCAAATTCTTTTTTTTCAAATATGTATTTCAAGCCAGATGCGATGCATCTTGCATGCCCCCTATTTTCTTTTAGATTTATGATTTCTAGAGAACTAATATTTTCAATATTAGGATAACTATCAATAATTTGTTGAGTGGAAGCATCATTTATAACAACTATTGATATTTCATGGTTTAAACCGTTTATTTCATGATTAATATTTTCAATAAGTAATTTTAAAGACTCTCTATCGTTATAAATTGGAATTAAAATTACATATTTCATCTATCTTGATCCTACACAAATACTATCAAGGCACATGTAATCTTTCAATTGATCAAGCTTTTCTCTCTCAACAAAACCCTGCCAAACTGGTCTTGATTTTAAATGATATGAAAGATTTCCGGCATTCCATTCGTCTCCTAAAACTATATTAATTGTTGAATTAAATTGTTGATCCCAGGCATATTGTGTTTTAACTGCGATTTCTTTTCCTAGATAATCAGTCCTCTTATCATCTTTTGAAATCGAAACATAAGCGTAAAGCGCAGGCGATAAAAAAAAGAAGAAAATAAATCCAATCATAAATGGTTTTAACTTTTTGAGATTAATTTGAGCTTGAAACAAATAAACAGATAATGTGCCAAAAAATAAATAAAATGGTGTCATCCACATAGATCTTATTTTTGATCCGGTAATTAATGATGTTAAAAACATTAAAACAATTGGCAAAATATTAACGGCAATTAAAAAAAGTAAATTTTTATCTTTAAAGTTAATTTCAACGTTAATTTTTTTTACTAATAACCAAATTAAAATAAAAAATGGAATTAAGATCCCTATTTGTTTTAGCAAAAATATTAATGGAAATTTAATGTGATCTAATAAAATAGATTGTTCTAGGCCAGTTCTGGCTAATCCATATGTAATAGTAATAAAATTATTGTTATATAGCCACATAACATGTGGAACTAAAACTACTAAAAAAACTTCAATAGCGATGAGATATTTAAAATCAAACTTTCTCTCCTTTTTAAAAAAAATTAAATAAATAAATAAAAGATCAATTGATACTAACAAATAAATAAATAAATACTTTGACAGAAATCCAAAAGCAGCAAACAGACCCACTAAAAAGCAATCTGAAAACTTTATTTCTCTGCCGATATATATTTTCCAAGAATAATAAACTGTTAAAGACCAAAAAGGTAATTGACAAACATTTACGTTAAATTCTGGTGTGGTAAAATTATAAAAGTAAATCGATTCGATTAATAATACAGAAATTAAACTTAATAAATTATTTTTTAAAATTTCTTTTGAAAGTTTAAAAACATAATAAAAAGAAATAATTACAAAAATTTGACTTAAAAGATAATAAACCCAATCTTGAGGTCCAAAAATTTGATAAAAAAATTCTGGAAAAAAAGCACTCATCGGTGGATGTTTATTGAAACCCCAATCTAAGTTACTTCCCCAAGCTAAAGCTTCGATTGTATCTAGTGGTAAATTGTGATTTGTAACTGATGGAGTCAGAGTCCAAAAAATTAGATGGGCTAAGACAAAAATATAAAAAACATTGTTAATATTTTTGTTACTAATGGTCATTTATAAATATTTATAACAATTCAGCTTGCTTGACACCCCTAATTTGCTGAATATACTGCGAGCGATTAAATTTAAGCTATGCCAAAAACTGCTAAAGCAAAGAAAAAAATATCAAAACCTAAAGTTGCAAGCAAACCAAAATCAACTCCAGTTAAAGTTGCCTCTAAGGCACCTATAAAAATTTCAAAAACCTACATTCCGAAAGATACTGAAAAATATATGTGCGAAAAACATAAAGTATATTTCAGAATTAGACTAACTGAATGGAAAAAGGAATTGATCAAAGCTAATAATGAGGCTCTTTATAATGGTGGCATGGATGATAATAATATTTCTGCTGATATTGTTGATCAAGCAAACTCCTATATTGACAGTAATGTAGAGATGAAAGCAATTAACAGACAGATTAAATTAATATCTGAAATTGATAAAGCATTAAGAAGAATTAGAGAAGATACTTATGGATATTGTCTAGATACAGCAGAGCCAATTGGATTAAAAAGATTAATGGCAAGACCTGTTGCTAAATACACTATTGCAGCACAAGAAAAGCATGAAAAAGAAGAAAAAGTTCATGCAGATGACTAAATGAAAAAAAAAAAATCTACTAAACAAAATTCAATTTCATTTCTTTTTGCAAAGAAATATATTTACTTTTATTACCCTTTTTTCTGGATTGTGTTGTTGTTATATTTATTTTTAAAATGAACAAAAAATTAGTTTTAATTATTATAATAATTGTTGCTATTGAATTTTCAGGATATGGAATTCTGAGTACACTTTACAGGTTGTTTGGATAACTTTTTTATAGTTTGGGTATTTTTGCCTCTTCATCCATAAAGGCATAACCTTTTATCACAGCTTCTCTATTAGCTATTTCTAAATACCATCTTGATAAGTTTTTATAATTTTTTAAGCCAATATCATGCCATTCATGTCTTGCCATCCATGGCCAGGTTGCAATGTCAGCAATTGTATAATCAGTACCAGCAAGAAATTTTGACTCTTTTAATCTTGCATCCAATTCTTCATAAATTCTTTTGGTAATTTTAAAATACCTTTCTTCGCCGAAATCACTTTTACCAGGATTGTAATGATGAAATTGATGATGTTGACCAATCATAGGTCCAACCGTACCTATCTGGGCCATTAACCATTGATTAATTTTTAATCTATCTTTTTTATCATAAAATTTTCCACTTTTATCACCTAGGTACATAAGTATTGCACCAGATTCGAAAACACTCTCGTTGTTTTCATGATCTGTGATTACTGGAATTTTTCCAAAAGGACTTTTTTTTTTGAATTCTGGGTTAAATTGTTCATCTTTTCCTAGATCAACTTTGGTTACCTTGTATTCATAACTAATTTCTTCAAGCATGATAGCTATCTTCCAACCATTTGGTGTATTAGCTGAAAATATCTCAATCACTTTTCACACCAAGTCTATCTTTTATAGTTTTAGATGATGTCGTAAATTCAAATCTGTATTTTTCATTAGGTCTTGCTAGCTTAAAACAAGCTCTAGCAGCCAAAGCACCTTCATGAAACCCAGATAAAATAAGTTTTAATTTTCCTGGGTAAGAACATATATCTCCAACAGCATAAATTCCTTTTTGATTGGTCTCAAATTTTTCTGTATCAACAGCGACTGTTTTTTTGTCGATATTAAGTCCCCAATCTGCGATTGGACCAAGTTGCATAATTAAACCAAAAAAACCTAAAGCAAAATCTGTTTTAATTGTTTTTATTTCTTTATTGTCATGTTTTATCTCAATGCTTTCTAAGTTATCCTTTCCATTTACATTCGTAAGTTGATATTTAGTAAATAGATTAATTTTTCCTGATTTAGCAAGCTCATGAACTTTATCTACAGTTGCTTGTGCACCTCTAAAATCATCACGCCTATGTATTAAATTAACTTTAGATGATTTTGATAGCTCCACCGCCCAATCTAAAGCACTATCGCCACCACCAAATATTGAAACTGTTTTTCCTTCAAATATTGTTTTATCTTTTACAGAGTAAAATATTGATTTATTTTCAAATTTTTCACATTCTTTAGGAGAAAATTTTCGAGGCTCAAAAGAACCTACCCCTCCAGCAATTATAACATTAGGGGTTAAAAAGGTTTTACCTAAATTTGTTTTTACAAACCAATTCTCACCATCTTTTTTAACTTCATCGACTCTTTCTCCTAAATGAGTTTTAATATTAAACGGTTTAATTTGATCAATTAAATTATTGGTAAGTTCTTCTCCTGTGCATTCAGGTACAGCCGGTATATCATAAATTGGTTTATCAGGATAAAGCTCAATGCACTGTCCACCAATTTTGTCTAAATTATCTACTATCTCACAATCTAAGCCAATTAGTTTAAGTTGATGTGCAGTAAACAGACCTGTTGGTCCTGCTCCAATAATTAATGCATCTGTTTTGATCATAATTTAACTTTGCTTAGACGGAATATTTACAACTAAACCATCTAATTCATCCGAAACAATTATCTGGCAACTTAACCTACTATTTTTTTTTGGTTCAAATGCCATATCCAACATGTCTTCCTCACCATCATCTTTTTGTGGAAGTTTCTGAACCCAATCTTCATCTACATATACATGGCATGTAGCACACGCCATTCCACCACCACAGTCCGCATCAATGCCTGGAATATCATTTTGGACTGCACCCTCCATAACAGTTAATCCATTTTGAACGTCAATGGTATGAGTTTTATTGTCGTGGGTGTTGTATATGATTTTAGTCATTAAACATATATAAACACTTAATGATTTAGAACAAGTATCTAAAATCTTGCCGGAATGTTACTTTTAGATTTTTATTTCTAAAATTTTGCAAAAAAAAAGGGCAAGTACAAAATTGTACCTGCCCTTAATTTAAATTTTAGCTAAATTACTTAGCTCTTCTTCCCGCAGAACTAGTTGCAGCAGCCCAAATTACTAGACCGAATGCAATTTTGTTAATGAAGTCAGCTAAGTTATAAACGACGTTAAGTGAGTTAGCGTCTACTCCACCAGTCAAGTAACCAAATACATAACCTAATGGGTAAATTGCCCAACCTACTGTAACGATCATTCTCATTGCACCAAAAGCAGTTACAAGAGCCTTGTTACCACTTTTCGCTGCAGCTTTACCAGCTTCACCTGAGAATACTTCATAAAGAATGTATACCCAACCTGCCATTCCGATGATGAAACCTAGTGTAGCATTAATGTATCCTGCTTCACCTAAGTATCCACCGATAAGCATTACTAATGAACCAATTAACAATCTCCAGAACATTCCAGAATTTGCTTTGTTAATTGCTGCTAGAATTAAATAGAATTCTACCATCTGTAATGGCACAGTGATTAACCAGTCAATGTATCTGTAAACAGTTGGCGAGTCTCCAGTAGCGACCCATACTTCTCTCATGTACATGTAGTGTATGAATGCAATACCAGTTACTAGACCAGCAACAATAACTGATGTTCTCCAGCCTGATGCGACGTTGCCCGCTTCCATGAAAAAGAAAGCAGTAGCTGCTAACATTCCCATAGAGATAACCCAGAATGAAATTCCGACGAAGTCATCTTGCATCAACATCGTTGCGTCTGCTGCAATAGCTATACCTGAAAATCCAATCAGAGCCATAGCTGCTAAAGCAAACAGTTTAAGTTTTTTCATAAAAAACTCCCTCTTCGTTAGTTTTTATTTTAGTTTATATAAACTAGACTTAAGTTACCCTAAGCCAAAGTTGCTGTTAAATAGCAAATTAAATTAGATAAATGAAGACTTAATTGCGACTAATTCTCATTGATTTTACTTAATTTTTAAAATTAAATACAATTTATAAGTTAAAAATCAAAAAAAATAAGGGATTCGAATCAAATCTTTATGTCAAAAGAACTTCAAAAAATTTACGACCATTCATTAAAAAATCCTGAAAAATTTTGGCAAGAAGCGTCCAAGGATATCTTTTGGTTTAAAAAACCAACAAAAATTTTAAATAAATCAAACCCACCTTTTTATAAATGGTTCGAAGATGGGGTGACAAACACCTGTTATAACGCTCTAGACTTACATATTGATCAAGGAAGAGGTCAAAAGACAGCTTTGATCTATGATAGTCCTATTACAGATAGTAAAAGTAAGTTCACTTATGAGGAATTAAGATCAAAAGTTTCTAAATTTGCTGGAGCATTGAAAGCTCAAGGCGCTAGTAAGGGTGATCGGGTGATTATTTATATGCCAATGATCCCTGAAGCAGTGGTTGCCATGCTTGCTTGCGCTAGAATTGGTGCAATTCATTCGGTGGTCTTTGGTGGATTTGCCTCAAACGAGCTTGCTAGCAGAATAGATGATAGTAAAGCAAAAATATTAGTGACTGCTTCTTGTGGTTTTGAGCCTGGAAGAACAGTTGAGTACAAGCCACTTGTTGATGAAGCTATTAAAATAGCCAGTCACAAAGTTGAAAAGATGATTTTATTCCAGAGACCTGGCCATGAGGTTAAATTAAATGCTCCAACAGAGGTCAGCTGGGAGGAAGTAGTTTCAAATGCTAATGATGCTGATTGTGTTGAAATGAATTCTAATGAGTTTGCTTATATTTTATATACATCAGGTACAACTGGAACACCAAAGGGTATTGTTAGAGACATTGGAGGTCATATCGTTGCTCTAAAATGGACTATGAAAAATATCTATAACATAGAAGCTGATGATATTTGGTGGTCAGCAAGTGACATTGGTTGGATTGTCGGACACTCTTATATTGTTTACGCTCCATTATTTAAAGGATGCACTACAGTTTTATTTGAAGGTAAGCCGGTTGGAACACCTGACGCTGGTGCTTTCTGGAAAATAATTTCAGATTATAAAGTAAAATCTCTTTTTACAGCTCCAACAGCTTTCAGGGCAATCAAGAAAGAAGATCCAGAAGGTAAATTTTTTTCAAAATATGATTTAAGTAGTTTTGAAAGCTTATTTCTAGCTGGAGAGAGAGCTGATCCAGACACAATTAAGTGGGCTGAGAATTTACTCAAAGTTCCTGTAATAGATCATTGGTGGCAAACAGAGACTAGCTGGGCAATTAGCTCAAATTGTACTGGTATAGAAATGATGAAAACAAAATATGGTTCAGCGTGTAAGGCTGTCCCTGGATATGATGTCAAAATTATAAAACCAGATCAAACTTTAGCAAAACCAAATGAAATGGGAGATATTGTAGTGAAACTACCATTACCTCCAGGCACATTTCCAACTTTATGGAATGCAGATCAAAGATACAAAGAAAACTATATGTCAAATTATGAAGGATACTACCAAACATATGATGCTGGTCACATCGATGATGATGGATACATTTGGATAATGTCTAGAACAGATGACATTATAAATGTTGCAGGACATAGATTATCCACAGGTGCAATTGAAGAAGTTTTATCGGAACATCAATCTGTTGCTGAATGTGCGGTACTTGGGATTGCAGATAAATTAAAAGGACAATTGCCAATTGGTTTAGTAGTTTTGAAAACTGGTGTTGATAAAGAAAATGAAATCATATCAAAAGAATGTGTTCAGATGGTTAGAGATAAAATTGGACCAGTTGCTGCATTTAAGGTAGTTATTGTAATAAAAAGGTTACCAAAAACCAGATCAGGAAAAATTTTAAGAGGAACAATTAGAAAAATTGCAGATGGCCTTGAATATAAAGTTCCTCCAACTATTGACGATCCAGCAATACTAATTGAGATAAAAGAGGACTTAATAAACAATAAAATTTTAAATAATGATTAAAACATATTTATTTCTTGCAGGTGCAGTATTTTGTGAAGTTGCAGGAACAATGTTATTACCTGTGTCTCAAAACTTTACAAAACTTATACCAACAACAGCTTTAGCTATTTTTTATTTAAGCGCGTTTTACCTTTTGACTTTTGTTGCAGACAAGATTCCTATAGCAATTATGTATGCCACATGGAGTGGTCTTGGAATTTTTACTATAGCAATTCTCGGTTTTATATTTTTTAAACAAACATTAGCCTGGCAGGCAATTTTAGGATTATTTTTGATCGTCATTGGTGTAATACTAGTAAATAGTTTTAGTTCAAAAATTTTGTAATCGATAAATGAAAGCTTCAATAGTTATTGCAAACTATAACAATGGGAAATTTATAAATGAATGTATTAATTCATTAAAAAATCAAACCTATAAAAATTATGAAGTAATTATTTTTGATGATAATTCCAAAGATAATTCAATTGAAGAGATGGAGAAATTTAAAAATATCAAAATTATAAAAAATAAAATTCAAACAAAATATGGTTCTTTAAATCAAATGAATGCCTTTTTTAAAGCAATTGAACTAAGCGAGGGCGAAATTATTTTTTTTTTAGATAGTGATGATTTTTTTAATGAAAAAAAAATAGAGGAGATAATAAATGTATTTGCATCTAATGAAGGTAAAGACATAGTTTTTGATTATCCAATATTAACTTATGAAAATAATAAACAAGAGAAAGTTTTACCCAAAAAAACTATTAATAAATACTGGGGATATATACACCCTACAAGCTGTATAACTGCTAGAAAAAATTTCATCTTAGATAATTATAAAAAACTTTCGGAAAGTATTTATACAGATGTCTGGATAGACTTTAGAATACTTATTTATTCTAAGTTTGTTTTTAATAATTATATAATATTAAATAAAAATCTTACTCACTATCGTCAAAGTGAAGTAAATATTTCCTCGAAATTTAAAAAATATTCAAAAAACTGGTGGTTAAGAAGAAATGCTGCTCATAATTTTCTTTTTGACGTTGCAAAAAAAGAAAATATAAAAATAAAAAAAAATTTTGACTATTTTTTAACTAAATTTTTTACAATATTTTTTAAATGAAAAAAATTTTAATTATTGGAAAAAGAGGATTTATTGGAAATAGTCTTGCTAAATATTTAAAAAATAAATTTAATACTAAGCATATAAGTTTTGATCAGTTAAAAAGAAAAAAAAATATTATTAATAATTTTAATTGGGTGATTAATTCATCAATTAATCCGAACTACATTGATAAAAAATATAACATAAAATTTGATAATGATGCCAATATTGCAGAATTTATAAATAATAAAAAAACAAAATATGTTTTTTTAAGTTCTAGAAAAGTTTACCGCCCTAATATTAATATTAAAGAAACCAGTAAAATTGAGACTGATTCAAATTATTCAAAAAATAAATTTATTACTGAAAGAAGATTATATAAAAAGCTAAAAAATAATTTAATTATCCTGAGAATTTCAAATATAATTGGAGATAAAACTAAAATAAAAAAATTACATTCTACATTTATTGATTTATTTATAAAAAATATAAAAAAAGGTTATATTTTAGATAATAAAGATGATTTCAAAGATTTTATTTCTATAAAAAAATTTAATCAAATTATTTTCTATATAATAAAAAAAAATTTAAACGGTGTATATAACTTATCTCTTGGCCAAAAAGTCTCTCTAAACGAGCTGATTTCATGGCTTAATAAAAATAATAAAAAAAAATATATAATTAAAAAAAATATTAATTATAAAAGTGAAAATTTTTACTTAAATAATAAAAAACTTATGAAAAAATTAAATATTAAGAATTCAAAAAAAGAGCTTAAGGACTATTGTTTAAATTTGAGTAAAAAAATTTTTCTAAACAAAAGCTAACGGGTTTCCTTCGGGATCACCTAGAATTTTTCCGTCCTGCATTTTTATTTTTCCTGCAATAATTGTGTGTGTAGGTGTGCCTTTAAATTTAAATCCATTAAAAGGTGACCATTTACATTTACTCTCAATATTTTCATTTTTAATTTCAATTGTTTTATTCATATCTACAATAGTAAAATCAGCATCATAACCTTCCTTAACAAATCCTTTATTTTTGATTCCAAAAATCTTGACTGGATTTTCACAAACAAAGTTCATCAATTGATTTAAAGATAATTTTCCATCGTTAATATGGTTTAACATTACAGGCATTAAAGTTTGTACACCTGGCATTCCTGAAGGTGTGTTTGGATATATCTTGTTTTTATTTTCTTTTAAATGAGGAGCGTGATCTGATCCAATAGTATCATTGAAATTGTTTCTTACTCCATACCATAATCTGTCATAATGAGATTTATCCCTAAGTGGTGGGTTCATCTGAGCATATGTTCCAAGCTTGTCATAACAGTCTGGAGCATACAGTGTTAAATGCTGTGGAGTAATTTCAAATGTAATGTTTCCTTTATGTTGAGATAAAAAATCAATTTCCTCTTTTGTTGTAATATGAAGTACGTGAGCTTTTTTATTATGCTTTTCTGCAATTCGTACAATTCTTCTAGTAGATGCTATTGCGCATTCTGCACTTCTCCATAATGGATGGGTATGAACATCTCCCTCTTTAATCAATTTCTTATTAACTTTTAGAATTGCCTCATCTTCAGAATGAACTGCCACAACTTTTGAAGCATTTCGAAAAACCTTATCTATGTCTTCCTCTTCAGCCACTAATAAATTGCCAGTTGATGATCCTACAAAAAGTTTAATTCCACAACACCCTTCAAGACCCACTAGGCTTGCTAGATCCTCTGCATTATCTGCAGTTGCGCCAAAATAAAAAGCATAATTACAATACATTCTATTTTTAGCGAGATCTAATTTTCTTTGAAATTCCTTCATGTTAGAGGTTGGTGGATTTGTATTAGGCATTTCGAATACACTTGTAATACCTCCCGCTATTGCTGCTCTACTGCCTGAATGAAGATCCTCAGTATCTGTTGATCCTGGTTCTCTAAAATGTGTTTGGGTGTCTATGCAACCAGGTAATACTGTATGGCCTTCTGCATTAATTGTATCTTTTGCTTCCTCTAAAATTTGTCCAATCTGTTGAATTTTTCCATCTTTTATAGCAACATCAACATCTTTTAACTCACCATCGATGTAACAGTGTCCATTTTTAATTATAAGATCTAACATTTTGAGAAATTGTTATTATATTACATTCTATAATTAATCAATTATGAATATAAAAAACGTTTATATTTTAGATGACAGGGCAATTCTTTATATTAATGGAGAAGATACAAAAAAGTTTCTTCAAAATCTTATTAGCAACGATATAAATAAAGTAAGTGATGTAAATAGCTGTTTTAGTTCATTACTTACGCCCCAAGGTAAATTTTTATATGAATTTATAATTGTAAAACATAAGTCTGGATATCTTTTAGATTGCGAAAAACCTCAGGCTGAGGAGTTATTCAAACAATTATCCCTATATAAGCTAAGATCAAAAGTTGAAATTCTCAATTTAAGTAATGAATTTGTTGTTGCAGCATTTTCTCATGAAAAATTCTTAACTTTTGATGAAGCAAAAGATAAATCTGGATACACAATTAAGTATAGAGAAGATCCAATTTTTTTAGATCCAAGAAATAAAGAATTAGGTGCTAGATTAATTATAAACTTAGAAAAACTTTATTTATCTCTGAAAAAACTAGATCTTCATGATGCAAACCTGAAAGAATATTATTCATTAAGTCATAGCCTTGGAATAGTTCCAAAAGATTTAAATAAATTGAAAGACAAATTGTTTGGTATTGAATGCAATTTTGAAGAATTAAATGGAATTGATTTCAAAAAAGGCTGTTATGTTGGTCAAGAAAATACAGCAAGAATTAAATTAAAGAATAAACTTTCAAAAAGATTGTTTCCAATAAATTTAATTAGTGGAAAATTGCACAAAGGTGAAAGTATTTATAATAATGAAATTGAAATAGGTAAGGTTTTAATTGAAAGCGAATACCCTTTTGCTTTAATTAAATACTTAAACGAACACTTCGATGAAAAAGTAAATTTTAAAACCAAAGAAGCTTCTATAAATATTAATAAACCTGATTGGATAAAAAACTAATTTTCTTATTTAAATAAATAAACAATCATTAAAATAATAAAAACTACAATAATCCATATACTAAAATTTTTAAGAAATTGCTTTAATTGAGAGTTTGATTGTAAAAAACTAGGTAGAACTAAAAATAAAACTCCAATCATAATTATTACTGAAAGCAATTTTTCCATTAAAAACTCCTCAATAAAATTCACTTTGGTGCGGTCGGAGAGACTCGAACTCTCATGGACTAGGTCCACACGGCCCTCAACCGTGCCTGTCTACCAATTTCAGCACGACCGCGATATGTCCCATAATAAATGAATGACAATCATGATTCAAATTGGTAAAAATCTCTATGGAATTTACACAAGAAGTGCGTAAAGCAACAGATCCTATTTATCAAAAGATTTCAAAGATAATGCCGGAGATAGAGTGGTCTGTGCATGCTCCATATATTCACAAGATTAATCAATTAAAAAAAGAAAAAAATGCAATTATTCTTGCGCATAATTATCAAACTCCTGAAATTTATCATGGTATATCAGATGTTGCTGCTGACTCTTTGGCTCTTGCTATAGAAGCATCAAAAACAAGTGCGGACATAATAGTTATGGCTGGAGTTCACTTCATGGCAGAAACTTCCAAATTGATGAGTCCTGAAAAGAAAGTTTTACTTCCAGATATGGGAGCAGGTTGTTCGTTGTCATCTTCTGTAACAGGTAAAGATGTAAGACTGCTTAAAGAGAAATATCCAGGAGTACCAGTAGTTTCGTACGTGAACACTTCAGCAGACGTTAAGGCGGAAACAGATATTTGTTGTACATCAGCAAACGCAGTAAAAATTGTAGAGTCGTTAGGTGTTAAAAAAGTTATATTTTTACCAGATGATTACCTAGGAAAATATGTTGCTTCTCAAACAAATGTAGAAATTATTGCTTGGAAAGGAATTTGCATGGTTCACGACCAATTTAATGAAAAAGAAATACATGATATTAGAAAAAACAATCCAGGTATCAAAATAATTGCGCATCCAGAGTGTCCACCGGAAGTAATAAAGGCAAGTGACTTTGCTGGGTCAACTGGTGGTATGATTGATTATGTGAAAAACAATCAACCTAAAAAAGTTATGATGGTTACTGAATGTTCAATGAGTGATAATATTCAAGTTGAGAATCCTAATGTAGAATTTATTAGACCATGTAATCTTTGCCCTCATATGAAAAAAATTACCCTTCCAAAAATATTAGATTGTCTAGAAAACGAAACTGGTGAAATAATAATGGATAAAGAAACAATTGATAAAGCAAGAATTCCTGTTGAAAGAATGGTTGCCATCGGCAGGTAACAAGGTGTCAAAAATAAAATTAAGTAAAGAATTTATCCAAAGTATAGTTAAACTTGCTTTAAATGAAGACCTTTATCCTTCAGGGGATATTACCTCAAGTTTAATTAATAATGAAAATTTATTAACAGTTAAATTAGTATCAAATCAAAGAGCAATTGTTGGTGGTTTATTATTTGCCAAACAAGCTTTTAAATTGATCGATAATAAAATTAAATTTATTATTAAAAAAAAAGATGGTTCAAATATTAAAAAAGGAAATTTAGTAGCCATAATTAAAGGTAAAGCAAAAAATATTCTTATTGCTGAGAGAGTTGCTCTTAACTTTTTGTCTCACATTTCCGGAATAGCAACTAAAACAAATGAGTTTGTTAAATTAGCTGGAAAAAAAACTAAAATTTGTTGCACAAGAAAGACAATTCCAAATTTAAGAGTTATTCAAAAATATGCTGTTAAATTAGGAGGAGGTACAAATCATAGATTTAATTTAAGCGATGAGTACTTAATTAAGGATAACCATATCGCGAGCTCAGATTTAAAAAATTTAGTATCTAAAGCCATTAAAAATAAAAAAGGAAAAAAAATTACGGTTGAGGTTGATACAATCAAACAACTTAAATCAATTTTAGGTCTCAAATTTAATACTATTCTATTTGATAACATGAGCATAAAAAATTTAAGAGATGGTGTTGAAATTGCTAAAAAGTATTATGTGACTGAAGCTTCTGGAAATGTCAGTTTAAAAACTGTAAAAGCTATTGCCTCTACTGGAGTAAATAGAATTTCTGTTGGAAGTATTACTCATAGCGCTCCTGCGATTGACTTTAAGCTAGAAATCTAATTTACAAACTTGGAAAGGTCTGGTTTAAAATAATTTGGACCCTTCATAACTTTTCCGGATTCATTGTAAATTGGTTTACCGTTTTCATCTAGCTTACTCATATTGGAGTTTTGAACCTCCTCAAAACATTTATCTAGATCTATTCCTAATGCGTGCCCGGCTCCATAAGTAACATACAAAATGTCCGTAAGTGCATCAGCTACTTCTAATAAATCCTTATTATTCATAGCTTCTGTAAGCTCCTCTAGTTCCTCTTTTATTAGGTCTATCCTTAATTTATTTATTTTATCAGTGCTAAATGATGGTTTAGTTTTAACTTCCTGACCAAAAGTTTTCATGAAAGTACCTACTTTACTAAAATTCGACATAATGCTCCTGTATGTTTTTAAAAATTTATTGTATGTTAATAATTATTTGTTACTTAAAAATTAATCAATGAAATTAAGAAAAGAATTTGACAGTATTGGGAGCATAAACGTTCCTAATGATAAATATTGGGGTGCATCTACTCAAAGATCTAATAAGTTTTTTAATATTGGTAAAATTTTAGTTAATATTTCAATTATTAAATCAATAGCTATCATTAAAAGATCAGCTGCTATAGTTCACGCTAAAGACAAATTAATTGATAGTAGAATTTCTAAAGCAATAATCAAAGCGTCAGATGAGGTAATTAATGGAAAATTAGATAAAAACTTTCCTTTAAAAGTCTGGCAAACAGGTTCTGGAACACAAACAAATATGAACGTGAATGAAGTTATTGCAAATAGAGCGATAGAAATCTTAGGTGGAAAAAAAGGAACTAAAAAACCTGTTCATCCAAATGATCATGTAAATAAATCCCAGTCTACAAATGATGTTTTTCCAACTGCAATGCATATCTCAGTTGCTAAAGAAACTATTTCTAAAATGTTACCAAGCTTAAAAAGCTTAGAAAAAGAGTTAAAAAGAAAGTCTAATGAATTTAAAAATATTGTTAAAATTGGAAGAACTCATTTACAAGATGCAACTCCACTTTCTCTAGGTCAAGAGTTTTCAGGATATCATGCTCAGGTCAAAAAAAGTATCGAAAGAATAGAATATGCCTTGAAAGAGATTTTATTTCTTGCTCAAGGAGGTACTGCTGTAGGAACTGGAATAAATTCAAGAAAAAATTTTGATAAAAAAGTTATTAAAGAAATTACCAAGTTTACAAAAATTAAATTTAAACCTGCTCCAAATAAATTTGCTGAGCTTGCTGCTCATGATGCAATAGTAAATTTTTCAGGTACTTTAAATACATGTGCGGTTGCTCTTATGAAAATTTCAAATGATATTAGATTTTTAGGCTCAGGTCCTAGAGCCGGTTACGGAGAATTAATTCTTCCTGAAAATGAACCAGGTTCATCAATAATGCCAGGTAAAGTAAACCCAACACAATGCGAAGCTGTGACTATGGTTTGTGTTAAAGTTATTGGAAACCATAACGGAATTACAATGGCAGGATCACATGGACATTTTGAGCTAAATGTTTTTAAACCTTTACTTGCTCATAATATTTTACAGTCAATCGATTTAATTGCTGACAGCACAAAAAATTTTGCTCTTTATTGCGTTAAAGGAATAAAGGCTAATAAAAAGAAAATTCAAGAACATCTAGATAATTCTCTGATGTTGGTGACTGCGCTAGCTCCTCATATTGGATATGATAACGCTGCTAAAATTGCAAAAACTGCATTAAAAAATAACACTACTCTCAAATACGAAACTTTAAAAACAGGATTAATAAAAGAAAAAGATTACAACAAAATAGTTGATCCTAAAAAAATGATCTATCCAAAATAATTCTTAATTGCTTGGTTTAATAAGTTTTTAAAATAGATCTTATTTTGAAGATCATCTTTTTTCAAAATTACAT
>CACNTB010000012.1 GCA_902623305.1 uncultured Pelagibacteraceae bacterium | reverse complement strand
AGATGAACTGATTAAAATAATTGAAAGTACAAATAACGCAAAAGATTTAGAGTTATTCGTAAGAGTTGCTGTTTCAAATGAACATGCAGAAATTGATTTATCAAAAAAATTTGGTGCTTTAACATCTGAGTCAATAGGTTTGTTAAGACTTGTAAAACAACATGCTAAAAAGATTGGTTTAAGTTTTCACGTTGGTTCACAATGTATGCATCCAATTTCGTACGCGAAAGGGATTAGAGAAATTGGGAATATAATTAAAAAGACAAAAATTATTCCACATTACATTAATGTAGGTGGAGGTTTCCCTACAATCTATCCCGACTTAATTCCGCAATCTTTAGATAGTTATTTTGATGAAATAAATAAGAGTTTAGAAAATTTAAAGCTTGAAAAACTTCCTGAAATTATTTGTGAGCCTGGCAGAGCTATAGTAGCGGAAAGTGGCTCAACAATTGTGAGGGTTAATTTAAGGAAAAAACAAAAACTTTATATTAATGATGGTACCTATGGTACTCTTTTTGATGCAGGTACACCAAACATTGTATTCCCATCTAGAGTGATTAAAGAAAATTCTAATAAAATAATTTCAAAAAAATTAACTGCTTTTGATTTCTTTGGACCTACATGTGATAGCATGGATTACATGAAAGGTCCTTTTTTGCTTCCAAATAATATTAAAGAAAATGATTATATTGAACTTGGTCAACTTGGGGCATATGGATTGACATTTAGAACTCAGTTTAATGGTTATTACTCTAATGAAATTTACGAAGTTGAAGATAATCCAATAATGACAATGTATGATAAAGACATTAACAAAGCTAACATGGTAGCTTAATGTCAGGTCAAAAAAATCCAGGTCATAACAGTAAAAGAGATTTCTTAAAAAATCCTGTTGAGCACATAGATATAACTTCTTTTGATAGTAGAAGAATTATATCCTCAATGGAAAAAATGTCATTTGTTTCAAGAGAAACAGCAAATGCTGCTAATATTTATAATGAGATGCTTAAAGATAAAGATTGTACAATTTTCCTCACTTTAGCAGGCTCTACTTCGGCAGCCGGATGCATGAATATATATAAAGATTTAGTTAAATATAATATGGTAGATGCAATTGTTGCAACTGGCGCCTCAATCGTAGATATGGACTTTTTTGAAGCTCTTGGTTTTAAACATTATCAAGGTTCACAATTTCAAGATGATACCGAGCTGAGAAATAACTATATAGATAGAATTTACGATACCTACATAGATGAAGAAGACCTTCAAATGTGTGATAAAATTATATGTGAAATCGCAAATAACTTAGAAGTGAAAAGCTATACTTCAAGAGAGTTCATTTATGAAATGGGAAAATATTTAAAAAATAACTCTAAGAAAAAAGATTCTTTGATTGAAACCGCTTTTGACAACAATGTTCCTATCTTCTGCCCTGCTTTTACCGACTCAAGCGCAGGATTTGGGTTAGTTATGCATCAAGAACAAAATCCAAAAAAACACATTACAATAGATTCGGTTAGAGAATTTAGAGAACTAACAGAAATTAAAATCAAATCTAAAGATTCTGGTTTATTTATGATTGGTGGTGGCGTACCTAAAAACTTTATTCAAGATACTGTTATTTGCGCTGAACTATTAGGAAAAGATGTAGACATGCATAAATATGCTGTTCAAATTACTGTTGCTGATAGTAGAGACGGTGCCTGTAGCAGCTCCACATTAAAAGAAGCAAGTTCATGGGGGAAAGTAGATATTACGAAAGAACAGATGGTGTTTGCAGAAGCAACTAGTGTTTTGCCATTAATTGCTAGTGATGCTTATCATAAAGGTGAGTGGAAAAAAAGAATAAGAAAAAACTATACAAAAATTTTCGAATAAAATTGAAATATCTCTCAAATAAAAACGGATTTTTAGGAATTGATAATAAATTTAACTTTAAAGAAAAAGCTATAATTGTTCCATTTGGTCTAGAAAAAACTGTCAGTTATGGTGGGGGAACAAGAAATGGACCTAAAGAAATTATAAAAGCATCTCATCAAGTTGAGCTATATGATGAAGAACTTAGCTGCGAACCTTACAAGAAAATAGGTATTAAAACTTTAAAACCATTTAAAATAGACAAAAATATTAAAAAAGCACTTAATAAAATCTCAAATATTAATAAAGAGATTTTAGATAAAAAGCTTTTCCCAATGACTTTAGGTGGAGAACATTCAATAACCCCTGGGTGTATTTTTCCTTTTACTAAAAAATATAAAAATATTTGCCTCTTGCATTTTGATGCGCATGCAGATTTACGTCAAAGTTATAATGGAGAAAAATTTTCACATGCTTCAGCAATTAGAAGGTGTCTAGATTATAAAAATGTTTCGTTAATTTCATTTGGGATAAGAAACATTTCGGAAAGTGAAATCCTATTTTTAAAAAAAAATTCTTCAAGGATAAATATTTTTTGGGCAAAAGATAAAAAAAAATGGAATTTATCTAAATTTAAAAAACTTATTAAAAATAAAACTGTTTATCTTACATTTGATGTAGATGGACTAGATTCAAGTATTATGCCCGCAACCGGTACACCTGAACCTGGAGGACTTTTATGGGACGAAACATTAGATATAATAAGAATTGCAGCAAAAAACTCAAAGATTGTTGGTGCAGATATCAATGAGCTGTCTCCGATTAAAGGATTTAATTCTTATAATTTTCTAGTTGCAAAATTAGCTTATAAAATTCTATCTTATAAATTTTTATATTAAACTTTAATTGGTTTAATAATTTTTAATAACATTCTAAATGGTATCAACATTATTAGGGCAACTAAAATTTTTACCGCTAAATCTCCAAGAGATAAAGTAACCCAAGGTACTCCTGTTGCATAAAATGATATTGAGAAAAATAAAAATGTATCGACTGTTGATCCAATCAAAGATGACGTAAGTGGGGCTACAAACCACTCTTTTTTTCTTAATCGATCAAAAATTTGAATATCTAACAATTGAGCGGTAATAAAAGCTACCCCTGATCCTATTGCAATTCTAACAGAGATTAAATCTGCAAAATCAGTTGAGAATAACAATGTAAATATAATTCCTATTAAAAAACCCAAGTAAACAATTTGTCTTGCTAATAATTTTCCATACGACCTATTCGCTAAATCTGTTATTAAAAAAGCTATCGGATAACTAAAAGCTCCATAAGTTAGAATCTCATTTAATCCAAAATAGTTTATTGGGAACTGAACTAAATAATTAGAAGATAGTACAACAACCCCCATCATTATTGACAGGGTAACAAATAATTTATTCATTAAGCTGATTTAGCTAGAGGTTTCTTTTTAAAAGGGGATTTAATTAAAATTACTTTTTTTAACTTTTTTAATCTAGGTGACAAATTTTTATTTTTTACAGTTTTTAAAAATTCATCAAAACTACCTTTTTTGTCAACTGACCTTACACCTGAATTGCTTACAGTAAGTTTTAAACTTCTTCCAGTAAGCTCACTTGTAAATTTTACTTTTTTAAGATTGGGTAAAAATCTTCTTTTAGTCTTGTTGTTAGCATGACTAACATTATGACCTTTCATAGGAATTTTACCAGTAAGTTCACATTTTTTTGACATAATAATAGTGCTTATATAAGGGGAGATGTTGAAGGCGTCAAGTTTAATACATTTAAGAAACAGTTTTATTTCCAACAATTTCTGTGAAATTTTTAACACCATCTCTTATTAATAATTTTTTTAGGTCTTTTTTAATCGTGCCAGCAATATTAGGTCCTTGAAATACCATGCCGGTATACAATTGAACATAATCTGCTCCAGATAAAAACTTATCATAAGCTGCTTTACCGGAGTCAACACCGCCTACTCCAATTATTTTAATTTTACCTTTAATTAAATTGTAGAATTTACTTATTAAAAGATTTGATTTTTTTTCAATAGGTTTTCCAGATAAACCACCTTTTTGATGTCTCTGTATATTTTGAAGTGTTTCCCGAGAAGCTTCGGATGTGTTTGAAATTATTATTGCACTTATTCCATTTTCTAAAAGTATTTCTGAAATTAAGTCAATTTGATTTTCATTTATGTCTGGTGAAATCTTTACTGCTACAGGGATTTCAATTTTTAATTGTTTTTTTTTCTCTGAGACAGATTTCAATAACTCTTTTAATTTATTCTCTTCATGGAAATTTCTAAGATTTTCAGTATTTGGTGAAGAAATATTAATTGTAATATAATCTGCAACCTCAGAAAATTTTTCTAATCCAATTAAATAATCATTCAATCTATCATTGGAGTCTTTATTAGGACCAACATTTACACCTAGTACACCTAGTTTTTTATTAGATTTTATTCTATTCAATATTGTTTCTGATCCATGGTTGTTAAAACCTAACCTATTAATTAATGCTTGATCTTCTACCAACCTAAATACTCTTGGTTTTTCATTTCCATATTGTTTTAATGGTGTAACCGTACCTACCTCAACAAATCCAAAACCCAATTTAAATAAAGGGTTGTATACCTCTGCATTCTTATCAAAACCTGCTGCAATACCGATAGGATTATCAAGATCTTGATTAAATAATTTGGTTTTTAAAATGGGATCATTTTTGTTTTCATCAAATATATTTGAAACTAAATTGAGTTTAAGAGATTGAATTGCTAAAAAATGTGCTTTTTCAGGATCTATTTTAAATATTAAAGATCTTAAATTTGAATACATTATTTTAACTTACTAATTATCAACTCTTTTGTTTCGTTAACACCGAAAAAACTTATAAAAAAACCCATTCTAGGTCCATTTTCATCTCCAAACACAACTTCATAAATTAACTTAAACCAATCTCTTAAGTTTTCTGTATACCCATTCTCCTTGCCTGTTGAATAAATTAATGTTTGTATATCCTCTGGAGACATCTGATCATTACATTTTTCTAAAGTTTTAACTAAAGCTTGTAGGGCTAATTTTTCATTTTCAGATGGATTTTTATATTTTTTTTGAGACTTAATAACATCGTTAAAATACTTGATTGCATAACCAACTAGTCCATCAAAAATTGGAAAGTTTTTTTCATGAATATTAGATTTATATTTTTTAACAAACTTCCATAATAAATCTTTGTTATCAGCATTACTTGTTTCAACTAAATTCAATAACATAGAAAAAGTCATAATCATCTCTTCGTTTGGAATGTTTCCATTATGAACATGCCAAACAGGATTCATTAATAATTGTTGTTCAGTTTGTTTTTTTGATTTTTCAATATTATCAAGGTACTCATCTACAGCTTTAGGCACTATTTCTTTATAAAGTTTTTTTGCTCTTTTTGGATTTTGATACATGTATAGAGATAAGCTTTCAGGTGAAGCATATTTTAACCACTGGTCGATAGTAATACCATTTCCTTTAGATTTTGAAATTTTTTCACCCTTTTCATCAAGAAATAATTCATAAGCAAATCCTGATGGATTTTTTTTTCCGATTAAATTTATAATTTTTGTAGATAAAATCGCACTTTCGATAAGGTCTTTTCCATACATTTCAAAATCTATATCCAGAGCATACCATCTCATTGCCCAATCAACTTTCCATTGTAATTTGCAATTTCCATCCAAAATACTAGATTCTAGTTTTTTACCTTTGTTATCAAAAATTATTTTAGAATTTTTTTTATCAATTTCTATAACTGGTATTTCAAGAACATGCCCTGTGTCTGGACAAATAGGTAAAAAAGGACAGTAAGTTTGTTGACGTTCTTTGCCCAAAGTTGGAAGTATAATATTCATTATACCATCATAATTTTCTAAAATAATTTTTAAAGTTGGGTTAAAAAAACCACCTTTGTATAAAGATGTCGAACTTTTAAAACTGTATTTAAAATTAAAACTATTTAAAAAATCTTTTAACATTTCATTGTTATGTTCTCCAAAACTTGCAAATTTTTCAAATGGATCTGGAACTTGTGTTAATGGTTTATGTAAGTTTTCATTTAATAATTCCTGATTAGGAACATTATCAGGAACTTTTCTTAGACCATCCATATCATCTGAAAAGGTAATTATTTCTGTTGGCAGATCTGTAAGTTGTTTTAAGGCATTAACCATCATTGAAGTCCGTGCAACTTCACCAAATGTTCCTATATGAGGAAGGCCACTTGGACCATATCCTGTTTGAAGGGTAATTTTTCCTTTTTTATTAATAAACGAATTTCTTTCACGAAGCATCTTTTTTGCTTCAACGAAAGGCCAAGCACTTGTTTTATCTAAAATTTCTTTTTTAATCACGAATATATCATTTATAAAATCTTAAATTAGCGATTTTATTAATTCTTATAGAGTTGAAATTTATTTACCATAAAATAATGTTCTTTCAAAATGTCTAATTATAAAACTGTTTTTTTTACATTAGGAATTTTGCAAATAATTTTAGGGATCTCAATGTTCATCCCTATAATTGCTCAATTTATTTATTCTGAAATAGATTCATCATTTTTTGGTGCCTCTATTGTAACTATAGTTTTTGGATCACTATTTTTTCTTTCAAATCTAGACCACGATAAGAAGTTAAACTTGCAACAAGCATTTTTATTAACTGCTTTGTCATGGTTAAGTATTGCTATTTTTGGATCTTTACCATTTATATTTTCAACTATAGAGCTTTCTATTACTGACGCTTTTTTTGAAAGTATGTCTGGTATTACAACAACTGGATCTACAATTATTCCTGACTTAGAGAATACACCAAAAGGTATTCTATTATGGAGAGCAATACTTCAATGGTTAGGTGGAATTGGTATAATTGTAATGGCAATTACTTTAATGCCTATAATGAATGTTGGTGGTATGCAATTATTTAAAATTTCTAGTAACGATTCATCTGAAAAAATTCTTCCTAAATCAAAAGAAATAGCTTTGAGGCTTATTTTTATTTATTCAGGTTTAACTGCTGGATGCGCTATATCATATTGGATATTTGGAATGGGAAAATTTGATAGTTTAACTCATTCTATGACTACCATAGCGACAGGTGGATTTTCTAATTATAATCAATCTATCGGATATTTTAACAGTGTTCCTATAGAAATATCATCGATGGTATTTATAATTTTAGGAAGTATTCCATTCATTGCATATATAAAATTTATTAATGGAAATAAAAAAATTTTTTTAAATGATATTCAAATCAGAACTTTTATTAAAATAATAATTATAAGTATTATTATATTATCAATTTACTTAATATTTAATAATAACGAAAACTTTAGTTTAAGAACTGTTTTTTTTAATACGATTTCAATATTAACTGGAACGGGTTATGTAAATGCTGAATTTGATGGGTGGGGAAGCTTTCCTATAACTATATTTCTTGCACTAATGTTTATTGGTGGTTGTGCTGGATCAACTACTTGTGGTGTTAAAATTTTTAGAATTCAAATTTTATATCTCTTCATTTTAAATCAACTAAAAAAAATAATTTATCCTAAAGGAATATTTGTAATCAAGTATGATCATGGATCTGTAGATGACAAATTTATTGCATCAATAATTTCATTTATTTATTTTTACTTTGTAATATTTTTTGTTTTAGCTGCTTTATTATCTTTATCAGGTCTAGACTTTATTACTGCTATTTCTGGTGCTGCAACATCAATATCAAATGTTGGCCCAGGATTAGGCCCGATTATTGGTCCAAATGGTGATTTTTCAGCTTTACCTGATATTTCAAAATGGATTTTGACGGTAGGTATGATTTTAGGTAGACTTGAGTTGTTTGCGATATTAGTATTATTCTTACCATCTTTTTGGAGAAATTAAATATGCAAGAAGCAAAAAAACAAACTTGGCTCGATTCTCTTTCGGTTTACAAAGATGTTCGAATGATAAGAATTTTGCTATTAGGTTCTATTAGTGGATTTCCTTGGGTTTTAATTGCAAGTAGTTTAAGTCTATGGTTGAAAGAAGAAGGATTAAGCAGGTCAACAATTGGATGGGCAGGTTTAATTTTTGGAGTATACGCTTTTAATTATTTGTGGGCACCAATCATTGATAGAATTCAAATTCCAATACTGACAAAAAAACTAGGTCATAGAAGAGGATGGATAGTTTTGATGCAATTGATTATTTTATTGAGCTTATTAGTTTGGAGTATAATAAACCCTACAGAAAATTTAGCATTATTAATTACTGTTGGATTAATTATTGCTATTGCATCTGCAACTCAAGATATAACTGTAGATGCTTTAAGAATTGAGCAAATAAATGAAAATGAAGGAAAATCTATGGCTGCTGGTGCAGCTATGGCTGTTGTTGGCTGGTGGACAGGCTATAAATTAGGAGGAGTTGTTGCTTTATTCACGGCGGAATATTTTGAAAATCTAGGTATTGCGGATTATTGGCAAGCTACATTTTTGATTTTAGGTGTTCTAATTATTTTAATGAATATAGGGTTAATGTTTGTTCATGAGCCAATTGAAACGGATAGACAAGCAAGACAAAGAGAGACAGACAAATTAATTGAGGGAAAACTTGGTTCTAGCAATATTATTACAAACTTTATTGCTTATGTTACAGGAACTATAGGTGGGCCTATTATTAGTTTTTTTAAAAAAAATGGTTTCGCAATTGCTGTAGGAATTTTGGGCTTTGTCTTTTTGTTTAAAATAGGTGAAGCTTTCATGGGAAGAATGTCAATTGTCTTCTATAAAGAAATTGGGTTTTCCAAAGGTCAAATTGCAATTTATTCAAAAGGACTTGGTTGGATAACAACAGTTGTATTTACATTATTAGGTGGAATAATGGCCATGAGGTCTGGAACAATTAAAACGATGTTCTTTGCTGGAGGGCTAATGGCTTTAACAAATCTTTTATTTGCAGTTT
Organism: uncultured Pelagibacteraceae bacterium; assembly: GCA_902623305.1. GTDB lineage: Bacteria > Pseudomonadota > Alphaproteobacteria > Pelagibacterales > Pelagibacteraceae > Pelagibacter. The sequence continues at coordinate 17,829 of CACNTB010000012.1, read as the reverse complement.
TAGCATGGACAGGAAAATCTGAGATTTTATTCGCAATTGCTGTTATAGCTGATGATATTACTGCTGCATTTGCGACTGTAGCATTTGTTGCATTTATATCATTATTGGTTGATAGAACTTATACAGCAACACAATATGCATTACTTGCTTCAATTGGTACCGCTGGCAGAACAACACTTGCGTCCTCTTCTGGAGCATTAGTTGATTGGTTAAATGGAGATTGGGGAACTTTTTTTGTTTTAACCACAATAATGGTTATACCTTCACTAATTTGTTTATGGTTAATAAAAAACAAAATTAAAATTGGTGCAAAGTAATTTTTATTTCATAGGTAATTATTCAAATATATATAAAAAACCTTCGAGGAAATCAGAAGTAACCTCGCAAATTATATATGGTGAGAAATTCAAAATTTTATCAAAAAATAAAAGTTGGATTAAAATTAAAACCTTATTTGATAACTATAAAGGGTTTATTAAAAATTCAAAATATGTAGAAAAATTTAAACCTAATTATAAAGTCAGTTCATTAAAAGCAAGAATTTTTAAAAAACCTGGAATTGGAACTAATAGTTGGCTTCCTCTTGCATCTAAATTATCTACATTTGAACAAAATAAGAACTATGTAAAGATTGAAAAAAATAAATGGATTAAAAAAGCAGATATTAAAAAAGTAAACCATAAGGAAAACAATTTTACAAAAATATTTAAAAAATTTTTAAATGTAAAATATGTTTGGGGTGGAAAAACATTTCAAGGTATTGATTGCTCAGCCTTATTACAAATATTTTTTTGTTATAATAATTTGTTTTATCCAAGAGACACAAAAGATCAGATTAAATATATAAAAAAGAATTCAAAAAAAAAACAATTTAAAAAGGGAGACATTATTTTTTGGAAAGGTCATGTTGCTATGTGTTTAAATTCTAAAGAACTAATTCATGCTTATGGTCCAGAAAGAAAAGTAATTATTATGCCAATTGTAGAAACAATTAATAGAATTCAAAAAACTACCAAGCTAAAAGTAAAAAAAGTATCTAGAATAAAATACTAATTTCTACCAAAGTCAGGCTTATCAATATCTTGTTTCAATTTAATGATTTTTGACCTTACTTTTTTAGTCTGAATAAGTTTTTTTACAATAGACTTATTATTTTTTGAATTAATATCTTTTTTAAATTGATTTAAATTTTTAATAAATAAGTCAATCGCTTTTGAAATATTATTTTTATTATTAAAAAAAATATCTCTCCACATGATTTCATTTGATGCTGCAATCCTAGAAAAATCTCTTAATCCACCAGCGCTATATTTGATTAGTTCATAATTTTGTTTTTTCTCAAAATCTTGCGCAGATTTAACCAGATTATATGCAATTAAGTGTGGTAAATGGCTAGTAATAGAAAAAATTTTGTCATGTTTTTCAGCGCTCATAATAACTACTTTTGCTCCAATTTTTTTCCAAAACTTAGTTAGAATATTAATATTATTCTTTTTAATATTTTTTTCTTTAATTATTATGCACCATCTATCAGTAAACATATTTTCTTTGCCATGCTCCGGTCCACTAACCTCTGATCCAGCTATTGGATGACTTTGAATCCAATGAATACCTTTCTTTAAAAATTTATTTATAATTTTGGAAGTTTCAATTTTTGAGGAACCAATATCTGTAATTAATGTTTTTGATGATATAAAGGTATTAATTTTTAAAATAATATCTTTGTATTCACTCATTGGTGTACAAAAGACGATTAGATCAGAATTACTGACACCTTCTTTTAATGATTTAACAATTGTTCCAGGTAATTTTAATCTTTTTATCTTAGCAATATTTGATCTTGATTTTTCATAAATAAATATTTTTTTTGCTATTTTTTTTTTGCTAATACACCTTAATAAAGATGAGCCCAATAATCCACAGCCGATAATTAAAATATTTTTCATTTTTTCATTACTTGTTTAATAACACTCATAAATTTTAAGTTTTCTTTTTTAGATCCAATAGTTAACCTTAATTTATTCTTTATATGATAACCATCTTCTGTTGATCTTAAAATAATTCCCTTATTTTTAAGTTTTTCATACAAAAATTTTGCTGAATACCTGCATTTTTCAAAATTAAGTAACAAAAAATTTGCTGAAACTGAATTTGAAAAAATATTATGTGTCTCAAGTAATTTCTTAATTTTTCTAGAATATAATAAATTATGTCTAATCGATTTATTTATGAAAGCTTTATCCTTCAGTGACTCAGTGGCAGCTAATTGAGCAATACCATTTACATTAAATGGAGGTTTTATAACATTTAGCGCATCAACTATTTTTTTTGATCCGTATCCCCAACCTACTCTCAGTGAAGCTAATCCAAAGATCTTTGAAAAAGTTCTAAGGATGAAAACATTATTTTTATTTTTAAACAAATCTAAACCAGATGAATAATCTTTTTTTTTCATATATTCTGCGTAGGCATCATCTATAACTAGTAAAATTTTTTTATTTAATTTTTTTCTTAATTCTAAAACCTCTTTTTTAATTAAGTAAGTTCCTGTTGGATTGTTTGGATTTGCTATAAAGACAATTTTAGTTTTTTTTGTAATTTTTTTTAAAATTTCTTTTACTGAAACTTTAAAATTAATTTCCTTTGCAAATACAACTTTTGCACCAACAATTTTTGAATAAATTCTGTACATTAAAAAACTATACTCAGGTACTACAACCTCATCTTTTGGGTTTAAAAACAACTGACAGAGCATTTGAATAACTTCATCTGAACCAGCTCCACAAATAATTTTCTCAGAATTACATTTATAAGCTTTAGATATTGCTTTTCTTAAATTTTGAGATTTTCCATCTGGATATTTATCTAAATTCAGATTTTTATTTGATATTATTTTCTTTGCTTTAGGGCTCATACCTAAAGCAGACTCATTTGCAGAAAGCTTAATTACATTCTTAAGTTTCTTAACTTTTGATTTACCAGGCTTATAAGCCTCAATTTTAAATTTTTTAAAATTTGGAGTTATCATTTTTTTAAATTTATGTGCTCTTTATAGATAAAATTACAAAATTTTATAGAGAATAAGAGGATTTTTAAAAAAATTGACATAATAAATAAGTTCTAGTACAAAAATTATGCGCTGATTTAACTGAATTGCGAGCGCTTAAAAAAAACCGCTAAAATAGTTTTTTTTCTCACAATTCGAAACAGTCAAAAACTATGAATACTGAGACAAAAATAAAAACTTTAATTGTAAAGAAACCACTAAAATTAGACTGTGGAAAGACCATAAAAGATTTTCCGATAGCCTATGAAACTTACGGTTCACTTAATTCAAAGAAAGATAATGCAATATTAGTTTTTCATGCTTTAACAGGAGATCAATTTGTAACTGGAATAAACCCTGTAACTAAAAAAGAAGGTTGGTGGAGTTATGCAGTAGGTCCTGATAAAGCTATCGATACGAATAAATATTTTGTTATTTGCTCTAACGTAATTGGTGGATGTATGGGATCATACGGACCAAGTCATAAAGATCCTGATCAAAAAATTTTTGGAACAAATTTTCCTGTTATTACAATTAATGATATGGTGAATGCTCAATATAATTTACTTGATCATTTTGGTATTGATAAACTGTTTTCTATAACTGGTGGTTCTATGGGAGGTATGCAAGTCCTTCAGTTTATTAGCAACTTTCCTAATAAATCCAAAACTGTGATACCAATAGCAACCACATCTAGTCATTCAGCTCAAAATATTGCTTTTAATGAGCTTGGTAGACAAGCTATTACAGCTGACAGTAACTGGAAAGATGGGAATTATACATCAAAGAATACTAATCCTGGAAAAGGATTGGCAGTAGCTAGAATGGCAGCTCATATTACTTATTTATCGAAAAAAGGTTTGCAGGAAAAATTCGGAAGAAAGTTACAAGAAAGAGAAGATCTTAAATTTGGATTTGACGCTGACTTTCAAATAGAAAGTTATTTAAGATATCAGGGATCAGTTTTTGTGGATAGATTTGATGCAAATAGTTATCTTTATATTACTAGAGCTATGGATTATTTTGATTTAGCTAAGCAATTCAAAGGTAATCTTTCGGATGCATTTATAAATACAAAAGCGAAATTTTTTATAATTTCATTTACTTCAGATTGGCTTTATCCAACCCAAGAAAACAAAGATATTGTGATTGCTTTAAACTCAATAGGAGCTGATGTTGGATTTGTAGAAATTGAGTCAGATAAAGGTCACGACTCCTTTCTACTAGACGTTCCTGATTTCTTGAGTGCACTTAAAAACTTTTTAGATAAATCTTACGAAGAAAATTAACTATGAAAAATGAATTTCAGGTAATAGCAGATTTAATTGAAAAAGATAAGAAGGTCTTAGATGTTGGTTGTGCCGATGGAACTTTGATGAAATTTTTAAAGGACAATAAAAACATAAATATAAGAGGATTAGAGATTTCAAAAGAAAAAGTGCAAGAATGTATTGCTAAAGGTTTAACTGTAATTGAAGGAAATGCTGAAAAAGATTTAAAGCAATTTCCAGACAAATCATTTGATTATGTTGTTTTAAGTCAAACCCTTCAAGCTTTTCTTAATCCTGAACTAGTTTTAGATGAACTTTTAAGAGTTGGAAAAAAAGCAATAGTTACGATTCCTAATTTTGGATACTGGAAAGTAAGATTTCATTTATTATTTAAAGGTACAATGCCAATTACAAAAACATTACCAGATGAATGGTATAACACACCAAATTTACATATGTGTACAATCAAAGATTTTTTTCACTTTGTAAAATCAAAAGATATTAAAATTTTTAAATCACTTGCTTTAAATAATCTTAATTCATCAATAATAAATGAGAGTAATTTAGGAGTTAAAAATTTATTTGCAGATCTAGGTATATTTTTGATAGAAAAATAAAATGCGTATTGAAATTATACCCTGTCTTCAAGACAACTATAGCTATTTAATAATAGACGAAAGTAACAATTTTGCGTGTGTTGTAGATCCTGGTGAATCTGAACCTGTAATAAATTTCCTAGAAAATAAAAATATAAAATTAAAATATATTCTTAATACCCATCATCATTATGATCATATCGGAGGAAATCAAGAATTAAAAAAAAAATATGAGTCAGTTGTTGTAGGTTTTAAAGGAGACTCAAAAAGAATACCTGGAATAGACATATTGTTAGAAGACAATCAAATATGGAAAGCTGAAAACTTTGAAGCTAAAATTATGCATATACCTGGACACACATCAGGACATATTTGTTTTAATTTTTTTAAAGAAAAATTAGTTTTTACTGGAGATACACTTTTCTCACTTGGCTGTGGAAGAATATTTGAAGGCTCTTATGAAGAAATGTTTGAATCTTTAAACAAAATTAAATTATTACCAAAAGAGACAAAAATTTATTGTGGTCATGAATACACTCTTAACAATGCAAAATTTTGCAAAAACTATGATTCTGAGAATAAAGATTTGCAAAAAAAAATAGAAAAAATAGAAAAATTAAGAGAAAATGGAATTCCTACCATGCCCTCAACTTTAAAAGAGGAATTGGATTGTAATATATTTTTAAGAGCAAAAGATGTGGAAACCTTTTCAAAATTAAGAGATTTAAAGGATAATTTCTAATTAATTCGGCTTGACTAAAGGCTGACTACAACTATATTGCGGTAACTTTAAATTAAATCATTCTATGTCATACGCAGTAATAAAAACAGGTGGAAAACAGTATAAAGTAAAATCTGGAGAAATTCTAAAGATTGAAAGACTACCAGATTCTAAACCTGAGACTAAGATTGAGTTTAGTGAAATTTTGGCATACGGTGATAACAAATCAATTGAAATTGGAACTCCAAATGTTGAGGGTGCAAAAGTAGAAGCTGATTTAATTAAAAATAGCAAAAATAGAACTATTTTAATTTTTAAAAAAAGAAGAAGACAAAATTCAAGAAGAAAAAATGGGCATAGACAAGAATATTCTATGATAAGAATTAACAAAATTTTTTCAAAAGATGGTAAAGTTTTATCAGAAGCTGAAAAAATTTCTAAAACTTCAAAAAAAGAAGAAGTTAAGGAAGCAGTAAGTAAATAGTTATTAGGTAAATTATGGCAACAAAAAAAGCAGGTGGATCATCACGAAACGGACGAGATAGTGCTGGTAGAAGACTTGGTGTAAAAAAGTATGGTGGTGAAACAGTAATTCCTGGAAACATAATTGTTAGACAAAGAGGAACTAAGATTTTTCCGGGTGAAAATGTTGGTATGGGTAAAGATCATTCAATATTTTCAGTTGTTAAAGGGAAAGTTGTCTTCAAAAAATCTAAATCAGATAGAACTTTCGTTTCTGTAAAGCCCAATTAATAGTACAACCAATTAAAATAGATGTTGTATTATGAAATTTCTCGATCAAGTTAAAATTTATATTAAAGGTGGAAACGGCGGAGATGGATCTCCTAGTTTTAGAAGAGAGAAATATGTTGAGTTTGGTGGACCAGATGGTGGGGATGGTGGAAAAGGTGGATCAATTATTTTAAAGTCAGAGGAAAATTTAAATACCCTTATTGATTATCGATATCAACAACACCACAAAGCTGAACGTGGGGAAAACGGATCTGGTCAAAATCGAACAGGAAAAGGTGGTGAAGATTTAATTTTAAAAGTTCCTCTAGGTACACAGGTATTTGAAGAGGATAACAAAACTCTTCTTTTCGATTTTAATAAAAAAGGTGAAGAATATGTTGCAGCTGCTGGTGGAAAAGGAGGTTTAGGAAACACAAGATTTAAAAGTTCTACAAATAGAGCTCCAAGAAAATTTACTAAAGGCACTATCGGAGAAGAATTTACAATATGGCTTCAATTAAAAACAATTGCTGATATCGGTATTATTGGATTGCCAAATGCAGGGAAATCAAGTTTGTTAGCAGCATTAACAAACGCAAGTCCAAAAATTGCAAATTACAAATTTACAACTATTAATCCAAACCTTGGTGTTGCTTCTTACGATGATAAAGAAATTACAATTGCAGATATTCCAGGATTAGTTGAGGGAGCTCACGAAGGTATAGGGTTAGGTGTACAATTTTTAAAACATATAGAGAGGTGTAAGTCTTTACTGCACTTAATTGATGTCACCAACTTAGATCTGAATGAGTCTTATAATCAAGTGAAAAATGAATTAAAAAGCTACAGTGCAAAGTTATTAGAAAAAAAAGAACTAATTGTGTTTAATAAAATCGATTTGATTGATGAAGAAACAGCAAGTGAAGTTATAGATCATTTTTCAAAGGGTAAAAATTGTGAGATTATGACAATGACAACTCTGGAAAAAGAATCTGTATCAAAAATTAAAGCAAAACTTTTGTCTTATGTATCTTAAAAACTCTAAAATAATTGTTGTCAAAATTGGATCATCTCTTCTAGTTGATCAAAATAAAAAAATTAGGAAACAATGGTTATCTAGTTTTGCAAAAGATATTAAAAAATTAAGAGATACAAATCAAAAAGTAGTTATTGTTAGTTCTGGTGCTATAGCTTTGGGTTGCAAGAAAATGAATTATAACAAAAAAAATATTAAATTAGATAAGAGTCAAGCTATTGCTTCTATTGGTCAAATAGAGCTGATGAATTTATTTTCACAAACTTTTGCAAAATATAAATTAAATATTTCTCAGATTTTGCTTACATTAGAAGATACTGAGGAAAGAAGGAGATCTCTCAATGCAAAACGAACTTTTGATAATCTTTTTGAACTTGGTTTTATTCCTATAGTCAATGAAAATGACACTATTGCAACGAGTGAAATAAAATATGGAGATAATGATAGATTGGCATCTAGAGTTGCGCAAATTACAAACGCAGATACCTTAATTTTATTATCTGATGTTGATGGTTTGTATACAAAAAATCCTAAAATTTTTAAGGATGCTAAACTAATAAAGAAAATTGATGACCTAAAAAAAGATCTAAAAAAAATTTATATTAAAGGTGTAAATGAATATGGAAGTGGTGGTATGTATACAAAAATTGAAGCAGCAAAAATATGTCAGCTTGCTGGTACTAGTATGGTTATCGCAAATGGACTATATTTAAATCCTATCTCAAAAATAATTGAAAAAAATAACTGCACCTGGTTTAGTCCAAAAATTTCAAAGTTAGATGCTAGAAAAAAATGGATAATAAGTTCTGTATCTCCTAAAGGGGCTTTAATGATTGATGATGGTGCTAAAAAAGCATTAAAATCTGGAAAAAGTTTGTTAGCAGCGGGAATTAAAAAAGTTTTGGGAAGATTTAACAAAGGTGATCATATTAAAGTATTAGATAAAAAAAATAACGAATGTGCTAGAGGGTTAAGTTCCTTTACTTCTGATGAGGTAACTAAAATTATGGGTCATCACTCGAATGAAATTGAAAAATTACTAGGCTATGTTGCAAAATCAGAAGTTATTCATAAAGATGATATGGTGGAAATTTAAATGATTAAATATATGAATTTAATTGGAATAAAAGCTCGAAAAGCTAGTGAGTATAAAGTTACAACTGAAGTAAAAAATAAAGTCTTAAATGATTACGCGAAATTAATTAAGAATCAAAAAAAATTCATTATTAATCAAAATTCAAAAGATGTTAATTACGCAAGAAAAAGAGGGTTAAAAGAGAACTTAATCAAAAGACTTCATTTAAATGAGAATAAATTGAATGGAATTATAAATTCTATTTTAAAAATAGCTAAATTAAGGGATCCTATAAATAACACTTTAGACAAATGGAAAAGACCAAATGGTTTGAGTATAAAAAGAGTATCAATACCAATTGGAGTTATTGGTGTTATTTATGAAAGTAGACCAAATGTAACTTCAGATGTTGCTAGTCTTTGTTTTAAATCTGGAAATGTAGTGATTTTGAAAGGAGGCTCTGAGGCCATAAATTCAAATAAAGCTCTAGCTAAGCTGTTTAGAAAAGCACTTAAAAAAAATAAAGTTGATGAAAACTTTATTCAATTTATCGACTCAAAACAAAGAAAACTCGTAGATATAATGCTTTCTAAAATGAAAAAATATATCGATGTTATAATACCTCGTGGTGGAAAAAATTTAGTTAAAAAAGTTTTAGAATTATCCAAAGTACCTATAATTGGGCACTTAGAGGGACTTTGTCATACTTATATAGATAAAGATGCAGAATTAAAAATGGCTAAAGAAATTGTTTATAACGCTAAATTAAGAAATACAAGTATTTGTGGTGCAACCGAAACTATTCTTATTCATAAAAATATAGTCAAAAAATTTAGTAATCCTATTTTGCAGGCGCTTGAAAATAGTGGTTGTAAAATAATTGGTGATAAGATTTTGAAGAGTTATTACAAAGGTCAAGTATATCCTGCAAAAGAAAAAGATTGGTCAACTGAATATTTGGCATCAATTGTATCTGTTAAAGTTGTTAAAAATTCTGAAGAGGCAATTAAGCATATTAATAAATATGGCACTATGCACACTGACTCCATCATTACAAAAAATAAAAAAGCAGCAAAATACTTCTTAAAAAATGTTAAAAGCTCAATTGCAATGCATAATACCTCAACTCAATTTGCTGATGGTGGTGAATTTGGATTTGGTGGAGAAGTTGGAATTTCTACTAATACACTACCACCAAGAGGTCCTGTAGGTTTAAATCAATTGATTTCATATAAATATGAAATCACTAGTAATGGTAAAATAAGAAATTAAATTGAATAACGCAAAAATAAAAATTGGTGTATTAGGTGGATCGTTTGATCCTGCCCATAAAGGACATTTGGCAATTTCTAAGGAAGCAAAAAAAAGATTCAAACTCAAAAAAGTTATTTGGGCAATTACAAAAAAAAATCCATTTAAAATAGAGAGCAAGACATCTGTTAATGACAGAATAAAATTTTGTAAAAAAATAATTGGTACAAATTCATTTATTAAAGTTAAATTTTATGAAAAAATTATTAAATCAAATAAAACTATTAATTTAATCAATCATTTAAAAAAAGATAAAAGCATTGAAATTTATTTTTTAATGGGTGCCGATAATCTTATTAATTTTCATAAATGGCATAAATCTAAATTAATTTCACAAAAATGTAACATTCTAGTTTTTGATAGACATGGGTATAAAAAAAATTCTTTAAAATCAAAGACATTTAAGCAACTTAATAAGGCCAATCTAGAGTTTATTGAGTTTAATAAAGTCAACATTTCATCTTCTCAATTAAGAAAAATTTGATAATCTAAAATTAATTAATGGACAAAATTTCAGACTTAAAAGAAATTGTAATCAACACACTAGATCTCAATAAAGCTCAAGACATTGTAACTATTGATCTTAAAGATAAAAGTTCTATAGCTGATTACATGATTATAGCAAGTGGAACTTCATCTAGACATATTCAATCTTTATCAGAACAAGTTTTAGAAAAACTTAAAAATAACGGTGTAAAAGACTCAAAAATTGAGGGTAAAGAAAGTGGAGAATGGAAACTTGTTGATGGGATTGATTTAATTGTTCATATTTTTCATCCAGAAAAAAGAAAGTTTTATGAATTAGAGAAAATTTGGTCAGAGCTAATTCCAAAAGAAAAAGTGATGATATGAAAAAAATTAAATTTTTATTATTAATTTTTTTTTCCGTTTTTTATATAAATAAAACAGTTATTTCAGCTGAAATTGATATTTATAAAAAAATTGATCTCTTCGGTGAGGTTCTAGAAAAGATTAATAAAGAATACGTTGATGATTTCAATCAATCTGAAAGTATGGACTCTGCTATCAACGGACTTTTGCAATCCTTAGATCCTTATTCATCTTACATGTCCCCTAAAATTTTTGATGAAATGCAAACAGAAACCAGTGGTGAGTTTGGTGGACTAGGAATTGAAGTTAGCATGGAGGCTGGTGTAGTAAAAGTAATTTCACCAATAGATGATACACCTGCATCCAGAGCTGGATTAAAGGCTGGTGATTACATTGTAAAAATAAATGATGTTCAGGTTCAAGGAAAATCATTAAGTGAAGCGGTTGATTTAATGAGAGGGCCTGTGGGTTCTGGAATAGAATTGACAGTAAGACGAAGAGGCGAAAGAAAAGCATTAACATTTAATATCATAAGAGAAGTTATTCAAGTTCAATCTGTAAAATCTGAAATTATAGATGAAAATATTGGATACATTAGGCTTACTTCATTTAATGATAACAGTAGTGATCAAATAGAAAAACAAATTAAAAAACTTAAAAAAGATAAAAACCTTAATTCATTTATTTTAGATTTAAGAAATAATCCTGGAGGTCTTTTATCTCAAGCAATAAAGATATCAGATTTTTTTCTCGAAAATGGAGAAATAGTTTCAACAAAAAGCAGAAAAAAATCTGAAAATAGAAAATGGTTTGCAAAAAAAGGAGATATTACCGATGGAAAAACACTATTGGTTTTAATTAACTATGGTTCAGCATCTGCATCTGAAATTGTTGCTGGAGCTTTAAAGGATCACAAAAGAGCAATCATTGTTGGTGAAAATAGCTTTGGTAAGGGTTCTGTCCAATCAATTATTCCTTTAAAAAATCGTGGAGCTATCAGATTAACTGTCGCAAAATATTATCTTCCCTCTGGAAAATCTATTTCTGAAGTAGGTGTTAGACCAGATATTGAAGTAAATGAAGAAGGTGATGATTTTAGAATTAAAACTGATACTGATAATCAATTAAACTACGCTATTAAGTTACTTAACGGATAATATGAATAAAAATTTTAAAGATTTACCACTGAGAAGTGGGGTCGGAATTGTGTTATTGAATAAAGAAAATAAAGTATTCGTAGCAAAAAGAATAGATAATTCTAAAAATTTTTGGCAAATGCCTCAGGGTGGTGTTGATGAGGGAGAGGATAATTTAAAAGCTGCATTTAGAGAACTAGAGGAAGAAACAAGTATCAAAAGCGTAGAACTTATAAAAGAATTAGATGGTACATTGACCTATGATTTACCCGATAGATTACTAGGTATTATTTGGAAAGGTAAGTACAAAGGTCAGAAGCAAAAATGGTTTTTAATGCGATTTATTGGAAATGATAATGAGATAGATATTAATACATCTAATCCTGAATTTTTAGATTGGAAGTGGATTGACTTAGACTTAATTACTGATGTTGTGGTTGATTTTAAACATCATATTTACAAAGAGCTTAAAGAAAAAGTAAAAAAATTAATTTAGTGTTTTTAGAACTTCAACTTTTTGATCTGCTAAATACTTAGATTGATCATTTATATCAGTTTTATTAGCCTCTTCTTCTGCCTGTTTAAGTAAATATTGTTGCTTTGATTTATCCATATCAGCAAGATTAAAAATTGTACTTGTTAAAATAGATAGATTGTTATTTTTGAACTCAACAATACCATCTTCAACATAGTAATTTTCATCACCTGATTTTGATAAAATCTTAATTATCCCAGGTTTCAAAAAAGAAATAATAGAAATATGATCCTTCAATATTCCCATCTCTCCTTCAAAAGCAGGGACCACGACTTCAGAAACATCATCTTTTGTTAAAAAAGATTTTTCAGGATTTACTATTTCAACTTTAAACTCTTCACTCATTAAGCGGCAGCTTCTTGTTCCATTTTTTTAGCTTTTTCTATAGCTTCTTCAATTGTACCAACCATATAAAAGGCAGCTTCGGGTAAGTGATCATATTCACCTTTACATATTGCATCAAATCCTTTGATAGTTGAGTCAAGATCAACAAGTTTTCCTGGTGAACCAGTAAAAACTTCAGCAACGAAGAATGGTTGAGATAAAAATCTCTGGATTTTTCTAGCTCTTGCTACAACTAGTTTATCTTCTTCAGATAATTCATCCATACCAAGAATAGCTATAATATCTTGTAGTGATTTATATGATTGTAGAATTCTTTGAACATCTCTTGCTACTCTATAATGCTCATCTCCAACTATTCTTGGATCTAAAATTCTTGATGTAGAATCAAGTGGATCTACTGCAGGATAAATACCAATTTCTGCAATTTGTCTTGAAAGCACAGTCGTTGCATCTAAGTGAGCAAACGATGTAGCTGGAGCAGGGTCTGTTAAATCATCAGCAGGTACATAAATTGCTTGTACAGATGTAATTGATCCTTTGTTTGTAGTTGTAATTCTTTCTTGTAGGTTACCCATGTCAGTAGCTAATGTGGGTTGATATCCAACAGCAGATGGAATTCTTCCTAACAAAGCTGAAACTTCTGATCCTGCCTGAGTAAATCTAAAAATATTATCTACGAAAAAAAGTACGTCCTGACCTTCCTGATCTCTAAAATATTCAGCTACAGTTAACCCTGTAAGTGCAACTCTTGCTCTTGCTCCAGGAGGCTCATTCATCTGTCCATAAACTAAGGCAGCTTTTGAACCAGATCCTTCTTTTTTAATTACTCCAGATTCAATCATTTCATGATAAAGATCATTACCTTCTCTAGTTCTCTCTCCAACTCCTGCAAAAACTGAAAAACCACCATGAGCTTTTGCAACGTTATTAATTAATTCCATAATTAAAACTGTTTTTCCTACTCCTGCTCCACCAAATAATCCAATCTTTCCACCTTTTGCATAAGGTGCAAGCAAATCAATTACTTTAATACCTGTTACAAGAATTTCAGTTTCTGTTGATTGGTCATTAAATTCAGGTGCAGCTCTATGAATTGGCCAACTTTCTTTAGTTTTAACTTCACCTCTTTCGTCAATTGGTTCACCAATTACATTAATAATTCTTCCAAGAGTTTCAGGCCCAACGGGAACTTGAATAGGCGCATTTGTGTTGGTAACTTCATCACCTCTTTTTAGTCCTTCAGTAGCATCCATAGCAATTGTTCTAACAGTAGTTTCACCTAAGTGTTGTGCTACCTCTAAAACTAGTCTGTTACCACCGTTTTTACATTCCAATGCTGTTAAAATTTCTGGTAGTTCACCATCAAATTTCACGTCTACTACCGCTCCAATAACTTGTGTGATTATTCCTTTGCTCATAATTATAAACTTTCTGCTCCTGATATGATTTCTATTAGTTCTTTTGTAATTGCTGCCTGACGACTTCTATTATATTCGATAGTAAGTTTGTCAACCATTTCACCTGCGTTTCGGGTTGCATTATCCATTGCACTCATTCTAGACCCTTGCTCGCTAGCTGAATTCTCTAACATTGCTTTAAATATTTGCGTAGAAATATTCTTCGGCAATAAATTGCTTAAAATTTCATCTTCATCTGGTTCAAATTCGTAACTTTCTTCTGAACTACTTTCTTCTCCTTCATTATTTAAAGGAATTATTTGCTGTGCTTGAGGAATTTGAGTAATTACATTTTTAAATTGGTTGTAAAAAATTGTACAAACATCAAATTCGCTTGCTTCGAATTTTTCAATTACCATTTTTCCAACTTTATCAGCATCAAAATAATTTGCATTTTTAGACTCTTTGAAAGAAATATTTTCAATTATTTTGTCACCATAAACTCTTTTTAATTGATCATTACCCTTTGACCCTACTGTAATAATTTTAAGTTCTTTACCTTCATCTAAAATTTTTGCAAAATAACTTTTAGCTTTTTTAATAATATTAGAATTGAATCCACCACATAAACCTCTATCAGAGGTCATCACTACACAAAGGTGAGTTTTTTCCTGACCAGTACCTGACAATAACTTTGGTGCATTTTCTTTATCAGATATACCATTTGATAAATTTAAAATAACATTATTCATTTTTTCAGAATATGGCCTTCCCTTCTCAGCACTTTCTTGAGCTCTTCTTAATTTAGCTGCTGCAACCATTTTCATAGCCTTAGTAATTTTCTGTGTAGACTTTACACTAGTTATTCTTTTTTTTAGGTCGTCTAAACTTGCCATAAATTATTAAGATTTAAAATTTCCTTTTAATTGAGTGATTACTTCAACAAGTATTTTTTCTTTATCTTCCTCAAGTTTTCCTGAAGTTAAAATTGACTCGATAATTTCAGGCTTATCTGATTTGCATTTTTCAATAATCTTGTTCTCAAATTCAGCAACATCTTTTAGATCAATATCGTCCAAATAACCTTTTACTCCACAAAATACTGAAATAACTTGTTCTGCAACAGTCATAGGCGAATATTGTTTTTGTTTTAAAAGTTCAGTTAACTTAGAACCTCTATTCAAAAGTTGCTGAGTAGATGCATCTAAATCAGATCCAAATTGAGCAAAAGCTGCCATTTCTCTGTATTGTGCTAACTCTAGTTTCATTGAACCAGAAACTTTTTTCATCGCTTTAGTTTGAGCTGATGAGCCAACCCTAGATACAGATAAACCTACGTTAATTGCAGGTCTTATACCTTGATTAAATAGTTCTGTTTCAAGGAAAATTTGTCCGTCAGTGATTGAAATAACGTTAGTTGGAATGAACGCAGATACGTCCCCGCCTTGCGTTTCAATAATTGGAAGTGCAGTAAGTGATCCACCACCATGTTCGTCACTTAATTTTGCTGCTCTTTCAAGTAATCTACTATGAAGATAAAATACATCTCCAGGATAAGCCTCACGTCCTGGAGGTCTTCTTAATAGCAATGACATTTGTCTATAAGCAACAGCTTGTTTAGACAGATCATCATAAATTATTAACGCATGCATTCCATTATCTCTAAAGTACTCACCCATAGTACAGCCTGTGTATGGTGCTAAAAATTGTAAAGGAGCAGAGTCCGATGCAGTAGCAGCAACGATTGTTGTATATTCCATAGCTCCAGCTTCTTCTAATGTTTTTTGAATTTGTCTTACTGTTGATCTTTTTTGTCCAACTGCAACGTATATACAATACAATTTTTGTTTTTCATCACCAGACTCATTGATTTTTTTTTGATTAATAATTGCATCTATTGCAACTGCTGTTTTACCAGTTTGTCTATCACCAATAATTAATTCCCTTTGCCCTCTTCCAATCGGAACTAGACTATCAATTGATTTAAGACCAGTTTGCATTGGTTCACTTACTGATTGTCGTGGAATAATACCAGGCGCTTTAACTTCCACCCTACTTTTTTTAATACCTTTATCTAATGGTCCTTTTCCATCAATAGGATTTCCTAAACCATCAACTACTCTACCTAATAATTCTTTTCCAACTGGTGTGTCAACAATATTACCAGTTCTTTTTACTACATCACCTTCTTTTACATTTCTGTCATCACCAAAAATTACGACACCAACGTTTTCACTCTCTAAGTTTAGAGCCATACCTTTTGAACCATCTGCAAACTCTACCATTTCACCAGCTTGAACATTGTCCAAACCATAAATCCTAGCAATACCATCTCCAACTGATAAAACTTGACCAACTTCTGTGACTTCCGCTTTATCACCAAAATTTTTAATTTGTTCTTTTAATATTTTTGTAACCTCTGAAGGATTTATTTCCATTTATGCCTCTATCATTCTATTTTCGATTTGTTGTAATTTATTTTTAATTGAGGTATCGACCATAGTACTTCCTACTTGTACTACTAAACCTCCTATTAAACTTTCATCATGTTTATAGTTTAATTTTATTTTTGAGCTAAAATTTTTTGTTAACTCTTCTGTAATTTTTGCAATTTCTTCATTAGACAATTTTTTTGCTGATTTTAATTCTGCCTTAAGTTCACCTCTTTTTCTTGAACAAATTTCAATAAAGCTTTTAAGGATACGCTCAATAAAAAAGAAACGTCTTTTTTGAATTAAGAAACTTAAAAAATTTTTAAATAAAGATTCAAATTTATTATTTTCAGAGATTGTATTGATTACTTTTAGTAAATCTTCTTGGCTTGTAGTTGGATCTTTAATCAAATTAGAAAAATCTTCACTTTGATCAATTAAATTAAGAATAGAAGAAGACTGATCTTCGATCTGACTTAAAAGATTTTTTTCTTCTGAAAGTTCAAAAAGCGCAAGAGAGTACCTTTCAGCTGAAGTTATTGAAAATTCGGTGTCTTTACTCAACTTGGTTCCTCTATAATGTTGAAGATTATTTAAAAATCACGCCCTAAATAGCATATGACCCTTATGTCTTCAAGTAGCGGATTCGTAAAAAAGGCCTCTTTTTTGCGGTTAATTGAAGTTAATTGGGTCAACATCAACTGAAAGTTTTATTCCAGAAGAAAATTTATATTTTGGAATAATTTTTGCAAGAGAGCTTTGTAGTTTCATAGATTTTAAGCCTCTAATTAAAAATCTAATTCTAAATTTTCTCTTTAATCTAAATAATGGAGCATTCACTGGCCCTAATATTTTTCCTTCTATTTTGTTTTCAATAAAATTTTTGAAATTAATAGCTTCTTTTTCTAATTTAATTTCATTGTCTCCTGTTAAGATTAAAGAAATAAACCTTTGAAATGGAGGAAGTTTATTTTTTTTTCTTATCTCCAGTTCTCTTTCTAAAAAAATATCTGGATTTTTACTTGTAATTTCTGAGATCATCTTAGTATTATTTTCATAGGTTTGAAAATATACTGTTGCTAGTTTTCCTGTTCTTCCTGCACGTCCTGAAAGCTGATGGTAAAGCTGTAAATTTTTTTCTGCACCTCTTAAATCATGCCCTTGAGATGATAGATCAATATCAACAACTACAATGCAATTTAAACATGGAAAATGAAAACCTTTTGAGATTAATTGAGTGCCAACTAAAATTTGCGTTTCATTATTAATAATTTTATCTATTTTTTCTTTAGAATCTTTTTTATTCATTGTGTCACTTGAAAAAATCTCTATTTGTTTACCAGGAAATTTTCTTTTTACCTCTTC
>CACNTB010000011.1:27500-30403 GCA_902623305.1 uncultured Pelagibacteraceae bacterium | reverse complement strand
TAAAAAAGAAAAAAATTTTAATATAATCTATTCAGATTTTGCAAATGTTGTAGGGCATCTTCCTTCTTTACTTACATTGTTAATTTTCAGTGACCAAATAAAAAAACTTTTTAATTTTGAAATGTTTTTTAAAGATTTACAAAAATCTGGTGATTTTGATTATATTTCTTCTGATCAGAAAATTTTATTTTTGAATAAATTACAAAAAGGTAAAATCTCAATCGTAACTCCATTATGCCCTGATTACGAACATGTATACATAGGTTTGGGTTTATATAGATATACTTTTAATAAATTAGGCGATGGGCTGGGATTAATAGGTAAAAGACTAGTAAAAATAATTAACGAAATTCATAAAACTCTTAAAATTTATAACATTTCTTTTGAGCATAAAGCTTATTACGGTGATTTTGAGTCGTACTCAAAGGAAATATGCAAAAGAGTTAAATCAACTGAAGAAGAATTTGTTAAAAAATTAAAGAGAAGTTCTAATTTGATGAAAAAATCTGTCAAAGAAATAAATACTGTTGGCCTAATAGTAGAAGATTTATCTAGTAAAAAAAAATGGATTTCTATGTGCTTAAAAAATGAAAAATTAATAAAAAATAAAATTAACAAAGAAAAAAAATTCAAAGGATTAGTCTTGGATATACTTTCATCTAGAATGGATCTTTACAAAAGTTGGTACCCAGATTTAAATGAAAAAGATTATCTAAGCTTATTAATAAAGCAAGGAGCAGAATATACATCTATGGGTGAAATCATATCAAAAAAAATAAAAAATCCAGTTGTTTTTGGATTAGATCATCCAAAAATGGGAATGTTTTATAATATTAACTCTGCTGTCAATTTGCCAGTTCTATATGGTAAACCAAAATATGTTTAATATAAATTATAATTAAATTTGAAATAATCTATTTTAATGATAATTATTTAAAAATTATGGTTAAAGAAACCTATTCCACTTACATTAAAAATTATAAAAATAAAGGAACTATAATGGTGCCTTTTAAAAGCAACTTAAGTCCTCTTTCTGATGATGATTTTTATAATCTAAAAAAATATTGTACAAAAGTAGATAAAGAATTTATCAAAATTGGGGATGCAGGGGAAAAAAACCATTTATTAGTAGGAAGATTTATTACAGATATAAAAAAACCAGAAATAGTTAAAAATAAATATTCAAAAAAAGTAATCTCAATTTTAAAAAAAAGAAAAATAACTAAATTCATTAAAAGAATTTTAAAAACAAAGAAAAATTTATACCTACGAAGAGTTCAGTTTAATGAAATAGGCCAAAATTGTTTTGTCGGATACCATTTAGATGTAGATAGTAACCCTGAATATTTAGCAGCTTGCGTAATACAGCTTGGTTCAAATTTTAAAGGTGGTTTGTACAGAGTCTATCAAAAGAAAACTAAAAAATACTTTGATTATGCTCCGAGTAAAGGAAGTCTTATAGTTAGTAATTGCTTATACCCGCATGAGGTTACTAAAGTCAAATCAGGTAAAAGGGGCTCGCTAGTATTTTTTGTTTCTTACAAAAAGGGATTAAATAAAAGAAGTTCCTAATGGATTTTTCAAAATTAAATGGGAAGATTTTTTTCCAAAACAAATTTATTGATTCTCGAAAAGCTAAAGTTCATGTTTTAAATCACTCGCTGCATTTTGCTAGCTCAATATTTGAAGGTATTGGGGTTTATAATAATAAACCATTATTTCTAGGGGAGCACATTGATAGACTTTTTCTATCTGCAGATTTAATGCGATTAAAAGTCAATTATCCAAAAAAAAAAATAATAGAAATATGCAATAAGTTGGTAAGAATAAACAAAATTGACAATGGATATATAAGACCTTTAATCTTTAGATCTAGTCATTCCATGTCCCCTGAAACTAAAAATTGTAAATCTTTAATTGCAATTGCATCATGGAAGTGGGGAAAGCTTTTTAATAAAAGTTCTTTATCACTAAATATTTCAAAATACCCAAAACTCAATGAGAATATTTATCCAACACAAGCAAAATCATCGGGCTCTTACCAGATATCAGTTTTGGAAAGATCTAAAATTGAAAAAACTAAGTTTGATGATTGTTTAATGCTAGATTTAAACAAGAATGTAGCTGAAACAAGCGCATGTAATATATTTTGGATAAAAAATAATATAGTTTATACACCAAAAAAACATTCTATTTTAAATGGGGTTACAAGAAGATGTATTATTGAACTATGTTTGAAAAATAAAATCAACTTAAAGATTAATGATTATAAGTTAAAACATATTATGAATGCTGATAGCGTTTTTATGACTGGCACAGCTGCAGAAATACAAGTAGTCAAAAATATAGAAAAGACTAAATATGAAACTAAATCCCAAATTATTGATTTTTTAAAAAACAAATACGAGATATTAAAAAAACAGTGTCCTTATTATATAAAAGAGATAAGAACTTAGGTTGATGATTGGTTCATTTCTTAATCAAATTTTAACTAATTTTAAAAAATCAAACAATTTCTTTTTTACCAATAACAATACAAAATTTACATATAACGAGGCGTATAAAAGATTATCAAGTTTTAATACCTTTTTTAAAAATTATAAAAACGAAAAAATTGCTGTATTTTCAGATAAATCCATTGATTATTATGTTGCTGTTTTGGGGATATTCCTTTCAGGTAATACTTGGGTGCAAATTTCACCAAACTTACCAACAAAAAAAGTGAACGAGATAATAAAATTTTCAAAAATTAAAATAGGTGTTTATGACAATAGCTTTAATAATAAAAAAATTTTTAAAATAAAAAAAATTAAAATTTACAAATTAGCTAATTTATCCAAATTAAAACCCAGTAATAAATTTATTGATTTCAAAAATATAGATAAAGAGGATATTTCATGCAT
>CACNTB010000011.1:0-22500 GCA_902623305.1 uncultured Pelagibacteraceae bacterium | reverse complement strand
GAGCTACCGGCCCCCATTCAAGAGAAACACTATTTTAAGAAGAGAAATGAGGACGGTCAACATTATCCTGTATATTATTTAGAATGAAATTTTACTTTCATTCATCCTTAGAAAGGAGGTAATCCAGCCGCAGGTTCCCCTACGGCTACCTTGTTACGACTTCACCCCAGTCGCTGACTATACCGTGGTCAAGGGTTTAAAACCTTGCCTTAAGGTAGAACCAACTCCCATGGTGTGACGGGCGGTGTGTACAAGACCCGGGAACGCATTCACCGTGGCACGCTGATCCACGATTACTAGTAATTCCAGCTTCATGCACTCGAGTTGCAGAGTGCAATCCGAACTGAGGTATCTTTTAAGGATTTGCTAAACTTCGCAGTCTCGCTTCCTGTTGTAGATACCATTGTAGCACGTGTGTAGCCCAACACGTAAGGGCCATGAGGACTTGACGTCATCCCCACCTTCCTCCAGCTTATCACTGGCAGTTCTTTCAGAGTGCCCAACTTAATGATGGCAACTAAAAGTGAGGGTTGCGCTCGTTGCGGGACTTAACCCAACATCTCACGACACGAGCTGACGACAGCCATGCAGCACCTGTGTTTCGTCCGGCCGAACCGAAAACTCTAATCTCTTAGAGTCGCGACGAACATGTCAAGTGTTGGTAAGGTTCTGCGCGTATCTTCGAATTAAACCACATGCTCCACTACTTGTGCGGGTCCCCGTCAATTCATTTGAGTTTTAACCTTGCGGTCGTACTCCCCAGGCGGTGTGTTTATCGCTTTCGCTGCGACACTGAAAATAAATTTCCAACGTCTAACACACATCGTTTACGGCATGGACTACGAGGGTATCTAATCCTCTTCGCTACCCATGCTTTCGTTCCTCAGTGTCAGTAATGATCCAGAAAGCTGCCTTCGCAATTGGTATTCTTTCTAATATCTACGAATTTCACCTCTACACTAGAAATTCTGCTTTCCTCTATCATACTCTAGCTGAAAAGTTTTGATGGCAGTTCCAGAGTTAAGCTCTGGGATTTCACCACCAACTTTTTCAACCACCTACGAACTCTTTAAGCCCAGTAATTCCGAACTACGCTAGGTCCCTTCGTATTACCGCGGCTGCTGGCACGAAGTTAGCCGGACCTTCTTATTCGGGTACAGTCATTTTCTTCCCCGACGAAAGAGCTTTACAACCCAAAGGCCTTCTTCACTCACGCGGCATCGCTGCATCAGAGTTTCCTCCATTGTGCAAGATTCCCCACTGCTGCCTCCCGTAGGAGTTTGGGCCGTGTCTCAGTCCCAATGTGGCTGATCATCCTCTCAAATCAGCTATTGATCACAGTCTTGGTAGGCCATTACCCCACCAACAAACTAATCAAGTGCAGGCTCATCCAATGGTGCATAAAGCTTTCTCCGTAAAGACTTATCCGGTATTAGCACAAGTTTCCTCGTGTTATTCCAGGCCAAAGGGCAGATACCTACATGTTACTCACCCGTCTGCCACTAAGTATTGCTACTTCGTTCGACTTGCATGTGTTAGGCGTGCCGCCAGCGTACGTTCTGAGCCATGATCAAACTCTCAAGTTTAAAAACGGCGCACACTAGCTTCCATATAAATTCTAAGAATAAAATTTATATGATGTTGAAGTGTGTACGACAAATTTTGGTAACCTTAACCGTCCACACTTCTCTTCTTAAATTTTTTACTTTTTAAATAGCTAATTGAGCTTAAAAGCTCAATAATCCTCACTTATTTATTGTGACAACAATAATTTTACTGAGAAAGTTCAACGCTTATAGGCTAAATTAATAGGAAATCAAGCTTATTAGATTAAAAAAATCACTAAAAATCTCACATTTTATAGGGTTTTTTTTGATTTTTGATCTCCTCTAAACTAATAATTGTGCTCGAAAGTATTTTGAATGTTTAAAAATTTAAAATTAAGAATTAAAAAAAATACTGAAATTTTTGGATTAATTCTATTAATTTTTTTTACTGTAATTTCAACTAGCTATTTTAATTATAAAAAAAAATTAGAAAATAAAACTTACAACAGTTTTATTGATAACGTTTATTTTAAAAAAACTTTAAGTTCTATAGTTGAAAATCTTGAACCAAAATATAAAAAAATAAAACATAAAATTAAATTAGGAGAAACTTTTGATCAAATATTACAACTTTACTTAGTAAATAATCAAGAAATATTAAAAATAAAAAAATCACTTAAAAAAAAAACTAACCTTAACAAACTAAATACGAGTCAGATAATAGAATTTAGCATAGATAAAACTAATAATAAAATAGTTGATTTTTCCTTCCAGCTTTCAAATACCCAAAAAATATCTTTAAAGAGAAATACTCAAAAAGATTCTTTTAATGAAGAAGTCATTTCAATCAAATTAGACAAAAAAATAATTTATAATGAGAATGTGATATTACAAAGTCTTTATAAATCTGCATCTGACTCCAAAATACCTGCAAATATAATAATAGAGTTTGCTAGAATTTATGGTTTTCAAGTTGATTTTCAAAGAGATATTAGAAAACAAGACAAATTTCAGATTATGTATGAGATCTTTTTAAATGAAAAAAATGAATTAATTGAAACAGGTGAAATTTTATTTGCAAATTTAAAACTTAGTGGCCAAGATAACTCATTATATTACTTTGAAAAAGAAGGAAGCGAAGGTCATTACGATAAAAACGGAAAAAGTGTAAAAAAAGCTTTAATGAA
The DNA here is from genome assembly GCA_902623305.1 of uncultured Pelagibacteraceae bacterium. GTDB lineage: Bacteria > Pseudomonadota > Alphaproteobacteria > Pelagibacterales > Pelagibacteraceae > Pelagibacter. The sequence goes on along the minus strand of CACNTB010000011.1, from coordinate 19,766 downwards.
AACACCTATAAATGGAGCGAGGCTTTCTTCTCCATTTGGTATGAGAAAACATCCAATTGATGGATTTAATAAAATGCATAGAGGTACTGATTTTGCAGCACCTATGGGAACTCCGATAATGGCTTCTGGAGATGGTGTTATTAAAAAAGCTGGCTGGTGTGGTGGTGGTGGTAATTGTGTAAAAATTAAACATAATTCTACTTATCAAACTGTTTATGCACATATGTCAAAATTTGCTCGAGGAATTAAAGTTGGTGTAAGAGTAAAACAAGGTCAAACTATTGGTTACGTTGGTTCAACTGGTAAATCAACAGGTCCACATTTACATTATGAAGTAATTGTTAACGGAAAAAAAGTCAATTCTCAAAAACTCAAACTTCCCTCTGGAAAAATATTGAAGGATAAAGAGAGAAAGTTATTTGAAACTAGAAAAATTAAATTAGATATATTAAAATCTGAAAAAATTTTGGGATTAAATTAATTTATTTCAATCTGATTTTTGGCTGTCTGATTATTTTCTGCTTCATCTTTATGGTTTTCTTCAATCTCACTTTTAGTTTCTTCAGATGAATTCTCTAAATTATCATTTGTAGGGTTATCAATTATTTGGGCTTTAGTCTCTGAGAATTTTTCTCTTCTAAATGATTCTTTTTCATTCAAAACTCTTGTAAAATGGTCTGCATGTTGCAAATAGTTTTCCGATAAAATTTTATCTCCATTAGACAAAGCCTCTCTAGCTAAATCATTATATTTTTCGATAAGTTTTGGAGCATTATGATTATTTCTTCCGGGTACTTTTCTTTTAAAATTTTCATTATTTGAAAAATTTGTATTAAATTTTTGTCTTTCACCGTTAGTTTTGAAATTTCTGTCGTTTCTTCTAAAGTTGTTTCTTCTATTGTTATTTCTAAATGTTACCATAATTAAAATGATTATATTTTAGTACAGATGATGCACCGATCGATATTGGCAAAATCTTTTTGAATACTATTTATATAAAAACCTTCTTTTTTTAATAAATTTATTACATTATTTCTTTGATTAAAACCAATCTCTAAAATTAATGTACCTCTTTTTTTAATCAGTTCAGATGATTTTTTAATTACTTTTCTGATTTCTGATAAACCGTCTAATCCACCATCAAGAGCAAATTTTGGTTCAAAACTTACTACGTCTTTTTCCAAATATTTTAATTTGCATTTTTCAATATAAGGAGGATTTGATACAATCAAATCATATTTGCCTAATTTAAATTTGTCAACATTTGTTTTAAATAATCTTAATCTACTATGAACATTGAGATTAATTGCATTTTTTTTGCTTATATTTATACATTTATTACTAATATCTATACCAGTTCCATAAAAATTTTTTTTTTTATTAAGAATTGTTAATAATATACAGCCAGATCCAATCCCAATATCTAATATACTGCAGTTATTTTTTTGTTTAGTTAATTTTAATACATTATCAACTATCAGCTCTGTATCCGGTCGAGGAATTAATGTATGTTTATTTACATAAAACTCATAGTCCCAAAAAAACTTTTTATTTATTAAATAAGCAATTGGCTCTCTACTAGATCTTTTTTTAATTAATTCTTCAAACAAATTTTGATCTTTGGTACTTAAGGTTTTGTTTAAATTTAGAAGAATATATTCTCTGCTTTTATTAATTACTTTTGCCATCAAAACCTCAGAGTCTAAAAAAGCATTATTAATTAAATTATTTTTTAAAATTTTAGCTCCTTTAATAATCGCAGAATTAATATTCATACACTTTTACTTTAAATTACTCAGACTTTCTTCTTGTGCTTGTAAAGTTAATGATTCTATCATTTCATCAAACACTTCTCCTTCTAAAAATTCATCTAGTTTATGTAAAGTCAAATTTATTCTGTGATCGGTAACTCTACCTTGAGGAAAATTGTATGTTCTTATTCTTTCAGATCTATCTCCAGTACCAATTTTTGTCTTACGCTCTTGGGATCTTTCCTGATCTATTCTTAATCTCTCAAGCTCATATAGTCTAGCTCTTAAAATTTTCATCCCTTTTGCCTTATTTTTATGTTGTGATTTTTCGTCTTGTTGAGACACAGATAATCCAGTTGGTATATGAGTAATTCTGACTGCACTATCAGTTGTGTTGACAGATTGTCCGCCCGGTCCACCTGCTCTGAAAACATCAATTCTTAAATCAGAGTCATTTATTTTTAAATCTACTTCTTCTGCTTCAGGTAGAACAGCAACTGTAGCCGCAGATGTATGTACTCTTCCCTGTGTTTCAGTGTCAGGAACTCTTTGTACTCTATGAACTCCACTTTCATATTTTAATGTAGAATATATATTGCTTCCCTTAATGGAGGCTATAACCTCTTTTAACCCTCCTGCATCGCTTCTTGATATTGAGATTAATTCTAAAGACCATTTCTTTTTGTGACTAACTTTTTCATACATTTTAAACAAATCTGATGCAAATAAGCTTGCCTCCAAACCTCCTGTTCCTGCTCTTATTTCTATAATCGCATTTTTTTTATCTGCTTCATCCTTTGGTAACAAAAATAATTTTAGTTTTTTTTCATTAGCTTCATGTTGATTTTGTAATTCTATCAATTCTATATCTGCCATTTTTTTTAACTCTTCATCAGCAGAACTATCATTTAATATTTTCTTCAATTCTTCTTTTTCATTTTGAAAAGAAATATAATCTTTGGCGCTTCCAACTATATCATTTAAATCTGAGTATTCTTTTGATTTTTCCGCAAATAATTTTTTATCTAATCCACCAGAGGATAAATCTTTTTCTATGGATGAATGTCTTATTATTAATTCCTCAACAGTTTTTAAGGGTATCATAATTAGTTCTCTAGTTCAGATGCTTTTTTTTCAACTTCGCTAACAACCTTATTAATTATATCATCAGTCAAAACTTTTTCATTCTGAACACCAGATAAATAAAGCATATTATTTCCTTTTCCCCCTCCAGTAATTCCTACATCTGTCATTGCAGCTTCACCTGGTCCATTAACAACACAGCCAATAATTGACAGTGTTATTGGTGTTTTTATATGTGCTAGTTTCTCCTCTAATATTTTGACAGTATCGATTACCTGAAATGCTTGTCTTGCACAAGAAGGACAAGAAATGATCTTTACTCCTCTATTTCTCAGATTTAGTGATTTTAATATCTCATTGCCAATTTTTACTTCTTGAGTTGGGTTGTCAGATAAAGAAATTCTAATAGTATCTCCAATTCCGTCCATTAACAAACTTCCTAGCCCTATAGATGATTTTATGCTCCCAGATACAAAACTTCCTGCCTCTGTAATTCCAAGGTGTAAAGGATAATCAATAACTTTAGATAATTGTCTATATGCTGCTATCGAAAGGAATACATCTGAGGATTTGACACTTATCTTAAAATTGAAAAAATCTTTATCTTCTAAAATTTTAATATTTCTTAAAGCACTTTTAACTAATGCCTCTGGGCAAGGCTCTTTAAAATCCTCTAAAATATCTTTTTCTAAAGAACCTGCATTTACTCCGATTCTTATTGAACAATTATTATTCTTTGCAGCTTTCAATACCTCATGTATCTTTGTTTCATCTCCAATATTTCCTGGATTAATTCTTAAGCAGCTAGCCCCACTTTCTGCTGCTTCAATAGCTCTTCTATAATGAAAATGTATATCTGCAACTACCGGTATTGATACATGTTTTATTATTTCTTTTAATGCTTTTGAAGAGTCCTCATCTGGACAGGACACTCTAACAATATCAGCACCTTCCTCAGATATATCATTAATTTGATTTATGGTTGCTTTAACATCTGTAGTTAAAGTATTTGTCATTGATTGAACAGATATTGGATTGTCGCCACCAATCTTTACTTTTCCCACATTTATTACTTTTGTTTTTCTTCTTTTAATTTCTCTAAATGGTCTTATAGTCATTTAATTAATCTAATTTAAATTCTTTATGTAAAGCAGCTATTGCTCTTTTAACATGCTTCGCTGAGACTAGAACTGAAATTTTTATCTCTGAGGTAGAAATAACTAAGATATTAATTTTTTTTAATGCTAATGCTTGAAACATTCTAAATGTAATGCCTGGTGTCGTTATCATACCAACACCAATTATTGAAACTTTGGAAACACCTTTATCAAAAGATAATTTTTTAAAAGATATTTTTTTATTTTGTTTGATCAATTTTTCTGTTTTTTTTAAATCATCGTCTTTTATAGTAAATGTAAGATCTGTCTCTTTTCCATCTAAGGAAATATTTTGAACTACCATATCTACATTGATAAGATTTTTTGATAATGGTTTAAAAATTGAAGCTGCAACACCAGGTCTATCTTTTACTCCTATAATTGTAATTTTAGCATCATTTTTTGTTGAAGAAATTCCAGTAATAATTTGGTCACTAAATGCTTTTTTAGAATTTGTTATTAAAGTTCCAGATTTTGAAACAAAAGAAGATTTAACTTTAATATCAATTTTATTTAACTTTGCATCCTGAACTGATGTGGGCTGCATTACTTTTGAGCCAAGTGATGCCATTTCCAACATCTCATCATAAAAAATTTTTTTAATTTTTTTTGCTTTTTTATATTGCCTTGGATCCGTAGTATAAACTCCGTCTACATCAGTATAAATTATACATTCATCAGCTTTAATAAATTTTGCAAGCATAATTGCGGTTGCGTCAGATCCACTTCTTCCTATAGTAGTAATTCTAAAATCATTATTAATACCTTGAAAACCGGTGATTACAGGAATACCGCCTGACTTAATGTATTTATTTAGTTCTTTAACACCTACTAAGCCAATTCTTGCACTTGAGTAAGGACCATCTGTTAAAATAGGTAATTGCCAGGATGTCCAAGATCTTGATTTAAACCCATTATGTTTTAGTCTACCAGCGATTAGTGCGCATGAGGCTTGTTCTCCAGTCGAAACTAATGCATCATATTCTGCTCTATCAAAATTGCTACTAATCAGTTTAGATTTATTAACTAACTCATTTGTCACACCTCTCATTGCTGATGAAACAACTACTACCTTATTTTTTTTCTTTTTATAAAAAGCAACAATTTTGCATACCTTTTTAATTCTATCTATAGTTCCTACAGATGTTCCACCAAATTTTAATACAATAGTTTTCATGCTAGCTTTAATTATTAATATTTAATAAATAATTGATAAAATACATCTAAATTATTATGTCAACTATATATCACAATGACTAGCGTAAATAAAAAAGAAATAGATAAATTTTCTAAAATGGCCAATGAATGGTGGGATCCAGAGGGTAAATTCAAACCACTTCATAAATTTAATCCAACAAGAATAAAATATATAAAGGAAAATATTACTAATAATTTCAAATTAAAAAATAAATCAAGACCTTTATCAGGAATAAATATTTTAGATATTGGATGTGGTGGAGGATTACTATCTGAACCAATGTCAAGGATGGGAGCAAATGTAACAGGTATCGATGCATCTGATAAAAATATAAAAATTGCAAAACTTCATGCAAAAAAAAATAAATTAAAAATTAATTATTTATGTTCATCACCTGAAAAACTTAGTATTAAAAAAAAATTTGATGTTATTTTAAATATGGAAATTGTTGAACATGTAAAAGATATAGATTTTTTTTTAAAATCCTGCTCGAAACTTTTGAAAAAAAATGGACTTATGTTTGTTGCAACAATTAATAAAACTTTAAAATCCTATGTTTTTGCAATTGTTGGAGCAGAGTATGTTTTGAGATGGCTTCCAATTGGAACACACGAATGGGAAAAATTTGTTAAACCTGAGGATCTTAAAAAAATTTTAATGAAGTACGACTTATCTCTTAATAAATTAGACGGTATGAATTTTAATATTATTAAGGATGAATGGAATATTTCTAGAGATTTATCTGTAAACTATATAGGAAAGTTTATTAAAAATTAATTTTCTTTTTCGTCTATCCAAGGTATCATTTGAGCATCTATTCCCTCCTCTTTCAATTCTTTTAAATCTTGATTTGATGCACTTCCATAAATACCCTTCGATTTTTTTTTACGATCATAATGAATTGACCTGGCTTCATAAGCAAAATTATCACCCACATAATTAAAATTATCTTTAATAAATTTTTGATACTCTTTTATGGTTTTTTTTACTTTATTATATTTTTCTAAGTTAATTTTTTCATCATTTTTTGATTTATGACTTATTAGCTGAGGTGCCATAATTGTTTTTTCAACTTTTACTGAATTACAATTATGGCAATTCAAAAGTTTTTTCTTTTTTAATCTTTCATACTCGTTTGAAGATGCAAACCAACTATCAAATTTTAAATCACATTTTTTACAAAAAAGTTTATATTTAATCATTGTTATTAAATAATAATACAATTTGGATTTTCAATAAGTTAACTTCTGTAATCTGCGTTAATTTCAATATATTTTTTCGTTAAATCCATTGTATAAGCTGTAAAGTTTTTGTTTCCTGTAAATGTTTCAATATTTATTTCTATATTTTCAGATTTCATGTAGTTTGCTGTTTGCTTTTCATCGTAACTTTGATTTAATTTTCCACCTTCAACTATTAATATACTTCCAAACTTAATTAATAGTTTTTTTAGATTAATTTTTGGTCCTGCTTTACCGATTGCCATTATAACCCTTCCCCAGTTTGGATCTTCTCCAGCAATTGCAGTTTTTACTAATGGAGAATTTGCAACTGATAAAGCAATTTTTTTTGCATCTATTTCATTTTTACACTTACTAACATTTATTGTAATGAATTTTGATGCTCCTTCACCATCTGAAACAACTCTTTTAGCTAGATTTAAAAGAACATTATTTAGTGCTTCATCAAAATTTTTAATTTTATTTTCATTAATACTTTTCACTTGATAATTTTTTACTTCATTAGTTGCAAAAATAGTTGCCATGTCATTGGTGCTTGTATCCCCGTCACAAGAAATAGCGTTAAATGTATTGGTTATATTTTTTTTTAATAGCTTTCCTAAAATATCATTAGATAAAGTTGCATCAGTAAATATATATGCAAGTGTCGTAGCCATATTTGGATGTATCATACCTGATCCTTTAGCTATTCCATATATTTTTACTTTTTCACTTCCAATATAACATTCCTCCATAGCTAATTTTGGCTTTGTATCCGTGGTCATGATTGCAAGTGCTGCCTTCATCCAAATAAATTTATTTTGGGTATAGCGAATTTTTTTTATTAAATTTGAAATATTGTTACAAATTTTTTCATAGGGAAAAATTTCTCCAATAGTACCAGTGCAACCAAAAATTATATTCTTTGAAGAAATTTTTTTTTGATTCTCCTCGTCTTCTTTTTGTTTTTTGTTTAATTCTTTTGCAGTTAAATCTGCTATTTTTTTTAGACTTTCATATCCTTGCTTTCCGGTGAAAGCATTAGCGTTTCTTGTATTTACAATGAGAGAATATATTTTTTTTGGTCTTTGGTTTATATTCCATTTTATATTTTCAGATACTATTTTTGATTGGGTATAGACAGAAGCGTAATTAGCACCTTTTCTGAAATAGAACATTGTTAAATCGTCTCTGATATCTTTGTATAAATTTGCTGAAACAACTGAAATTGAAAGACCGTCTAAATGATCAAGGTCTTGAAAATCAATCATTTTAGTATTTTTTGATTGAGATGATAAAAAATTTGTTAAATTAATTCCCATATTGTTTAAATATTTTATTTAATACATATATTAAAGATAATAATTAAAGAATAAATTAAATACTCATGTTTAATCCACTAAATTTAATCTCAAATTTAATAAAATCTAGCAACCAAAAAGAGCTAGATAGAATAGGAAAAATTGTAAAAAAAATTAATTTTTTTGAGAAAGAATTCATTAAATTTTCTGATCAAGATTTTCCCAAAAAAACATCCGAATTTAAAAAAAAAATTAAGGATGGGACAAAATTAAACGAAATATTACCAGAGGCATTTGCTTTACTAAGGGAGGCATCTAAACGAGTAAGAGATGAAAGACACTACGACGTACAATTAATTGGTGGTATAGCTTTGCACGAGGGCAAAATAGCTGAGATGAAAACTGGTGAGGGAAAAACATTAACTATTGCACTAGCTGCCTACCTAAATGCTCTTTGTGAAAAAGGAGTACATGTAGTCACTGTAAACGACTATCTCGCAAAAAGAGATTCAGTTGAAATGGGAGAAATCTATAAATTCTTAGGATTAAGCTCAGGATATATAAATAACTATCAAGACGATATTGAAAGAAAATTAAATTATGATTGTGACATTACGTATGCAACAAATAGTGAATTAGGTTTTGATTATTTAAGAGATAATATGAAGCTCTCAAGCAGTCAACTTGTTCAAAGAAAACCCTTTTATTCTATTGTTGATGAAATCGACTCCTGTTTAATTGACGAAGCTAGAACTCCATTAATAATTTCTGGCCAAGCTGAAGATAAAACAACACAATATGTTGCAGTAAATAAATTAATAAAACAATTAGTTTCCCAAGATTACGAGTTAGATGAAAAAGATAAAAATATTTTGCTAACAAATGACGGAATAAATAAAATTGAGAAAATTTTTTCTCAAGCTGGAATACTAAAGAATAATAATTTTTATGATCCTGAAAACTTAAATCTTGTGCACCTTGTAAATCAAGCGCTAAGAGCAAATCACTTATTCGAAAAAGGTAAAGACTATATTGTTAAAGATGAAACAGTTAAAATTATTGACGAACTAACTGGTAGAATACTTGAGGGTAGAAGATTTGGAGATGGGCTACATCAGGCAATAGAAGCTAAAGAAAAATTAGAGATTCAGGTAGAAAATCAAACATTAGCTTCAATAACTTATCAAAATTATTTTAAACTTTATGAAAAACTAGCAGGATGCACGGGAACAGCCGCAACAGAGGCTGAAGAGTTTTTTGAAATATATGGATTGCAAGTTTTAGTTATCCCAACAAATAAATTAATGATACGAAAAGATTTAAATGATCAAATTTTTAGATCAGAAAATGAAAAAAATGATGCAATAATTGCTAAAATAAAAGAAACAAATAAAAAAGGACAACCAATTCTTATTTTTACCTCGAGTATAAATAAGTCTGAAATTTATTCAAAACTTTTAAAAAATGCAAATATTGACCATATAGTTCTTAATGCAAAAAATCATGAGAATGAGGCTGAAATAATTGCAAATGCAGGAAAGCAAGGATCAGTAATAATAACAACAAGCATATCTGGAAGAGGTGTAGATATTCAACTAGGTGGTAAAAAAGGCTCTTTAGATTCTAATAAACTAAAATTCGATAAAGAAAAAATTAAATCATTAGGTGGATTATTTGTTTTAGGCACTGAAAGGATGGAGTCAAGAAGAGTAGATAATCAAGCAAGAGGTAGATCTGGAAGGCAAGGTGATGAAGGTTGTTCAATTTTTTATGTTAGTTTGCAGGACGATTTGATGAGAATATTTGGTTCTGAATCTATGAATAATATGCTTGAAAAACTTGGATTAAAAGACGGAGAAAGCATTGATCACCCATGGATTAATAAAGCACTTGAAAGAGCTCAACAGAAAGTTGAGTCAAGAAACTTCGATATCAGAAAAACTCTGATTAAATTTGATAATGTTTTAAACGACCAAAGACATGTGATATTTTCACAAAGGAAAGAAGTTATGAATACTGTTGATAGTTTTAAGTATTCTGATGAATTTCTACATGAAATTATAGAGGATTTGATTAATCTTAAGGCTAAAAAGAATTCTGACCCTAAAAATACAGAATTTGAAAATCAATTAAAAAAAATTATGGGTAAAAGCTTTAGTGAAAATGAATTTGATGAATTGATTTCTGCTAACAATATTAAATTAAAAGAATTTATAAAATCAAAATTTAATAAAGTTAGAGAAGAAAGAATAAAAATTTTAGGTAATGAAAACGCAAAAGAAATTGAAAAAAGGATATTTTTACAATCAATAGATCTAAACTGGAAATCACATATCCAATATTTAGAACAGCTTAGACAAGTTATTGGATTAAGATCATATGGTCAAAGAGATCCTTTAATTGAATACAAGAAGGAGGCTTTTAATTTATTTTCAAATCTTTTAGATAAATTAAAATTAGACTTTGTAACAATTTTAGTGAATTTAAAAGTTGTTAAACCCGAAGAAGAGAAAAAAGAAAAAATTAGTCCTCCTAAAATTGATCCTAAGTATATTGGGAAAAAGATTGGAAGAAATGAACCTTGTTTTTGTGGTTCAGAAAAAAAATATAAACATTGTTGTGGCGCTTTATAAAAATTTAAATTAGTAAAAGAATTGAAGAAATTAAAACTAATCCACAAACAACTGCTAGTAACATTTTTTTTGAATTTAAAATTTTATCAAAATTATTTTTTTTAATTGATAATGTAGTTAATTCCTCAGTGCTTGTCATAAATCCATCATTTCTCCCTATCTTTAGAAATTTATTTTTTCTTTCGTTCATTATTTCCTCAGAGGACAGTTCATCAAAATAATTTAAATTTTTTGTTAAAATTTCTCTTACATTATTTAGTATGATATCTTTATCTCTATGTGCGCCTCCAATGGGCTCTTCAATTATTTCATCGATAACTTTTAATTTTAGTAAATCTTTAGCTGAAAGCTTCATTGCTTTTGCAGCATCAAGCATTTTTTTGGGATCTCTCCAAAGAATGGTTGCACATCCCTCAGGAGATATTACTGAATAAATTGCATTTTCTAGCATAAGAACTTTATTTGAAGAAGCTAATGCGATTGCACCACCGGAACCACCCTCGCCTATGATTATTGCAATAGTTGGAACTTTAAGCTTCATGCAACATTCAATTGATTTTGCAATTGCTTCTGCCTGCCCTCTCTCCTCAGCTCCTACTCCTGGATATGCTCCTGGAGTGTCAATGAGTGAGATTATCGGGATATTAAATTTATTTGCTAAATTCATTAATCTTATTGTTTTTCTATAACCTTCAGGTCTCATCATTCCAAAATTTCTTTCTATTCTGCTATCTAAATCCTCTCCTTTTTCTTGACCTATAACTAAAACAGATTTTCCGTTAAATTTTGCAAATCCAGTTAAAACTGATTTATCTTCTCCATAATATCTATCTCCAGATAAGCTAATGAAGTCATCAAACAAATTATCAATAAAAAATTTTGCTTTAGGCCTGTCTTCATGACGAGCAACCATAGTAGTCTGCCAAGGATCTAAGTTTGAATAAATATTTTTTAACTTTTCATCTATTTCTGATTGAGTGCTTGAAATTTTTTGAGTATCAACTTCTGACAATCCTTCTTGATTGTAAGGGTCTTTCAATTTTTCTAGCTCATTTTCTAGATCTTTAATTTCTGTTTCAAAATTTAGATAATTTTTCATATTTTATTTATAGCTGATGGTTAAAATACAAAAAAGGCAATAAAATGATGTCAAATAAGGTGTAATTGTTATCAATTGACTTAATTCTTTTAACAGATAAAAATAATCTATCGGGAGAGACTATTTTTTAGCGCCGAAGGAGCAACCACCCCGGAAACTCTCAGGCAAAAGGACCGAATAAAGCATAACACTCTGGAAAGAGATTAATTTCCGCCGAAGGAGTAAAACTCTCAGGCAAAAATACAGATGGGGTACGAATTAAAGTGGTATGCAAGAAAAATATATTAAAATTAATAATCTACAAGTATCTGACAAACTATCAGCATTTGTAAAAAATGAATTGTTAAAAAATACAAATGTATCTGCAGAGAATTTTTGGTTGGGTCTCGAAAAAACTCTTAATGAGCTTGTACCGAAAAATAAAGAATTAATTAAATTTAGAGAAGATTTGCAAAATAAAATAAATGATTGGCATATCAGCAAGAAAGGTACTGAATTTAATTCAGATGAGTATAAAAAATTTTTATTAGAAATTGGTTATTTAAAAAATGAGGGACCTGATTTTAAAATTGAAACAGAAAATGTTGATGAGGAAATTGCAAATATAGCTGGACCTCAGTTGGTTGTGCCTGTGATGAACGCGAGGTATGCTTTAAATGCTGCAAATGCAAGATGGATGAGCTTATATGATAGTCTTTATGGTACAGATTTAATTGAACAATCTGAAGATAGTGTATCCGAAAGATATGACCCTTTAAGAGGTGAAATGGTTATAAAATATGGAAGAGATTTTTTAGATAAGTATTTTTCGTTAGCAGGATTAAGTTGGAATAAAATTACAAGTTTTGCTGTAAAATTTGGTAAATTAAAAGTTTTAAAAGGTGCCGATATTTTTGATTTGGAAGACGAAAATAAATTTATTGGACATAGAGGCGAAAGCGATAATCCGTCTGCAATAATACTAAAAAATAACAATTTACATATTGAAATCCTAAAAGACTCAAGAGCTTTTGCTGCTCAACAAGATCATGCCGGAATTAGCGACATAATAGTAGAATCTGCAGTATCAACAATTTGTGATAATGAAGATAGTGTGGCAGCAGTTGACTCTGAAGATAAAATTATTTGTTATCGAAATTGGCTAGGTCTAATGAAAGGAGATCTTAAGTCAAAATTTGAGAAAGAAGGGAAATTATTTGAGAGAAAATTAAATCCACACAGAAGTTATATCTCAAAAAATGGTAAAGGTTTAAAGTTACATGGTAGGAGCCTTTTACTTGTAAGAAACGTTGGTCATCTTATGACAAACCCTTCCATTTTATTGAGTGATGGAAGTGAAATACCTGAGGGCATTATGGATGCATTTATAACTACTGCAGCCGCACTACATGATATTAAAAATAAAAATAATTCGAGAACTGGGTCTGTTTATATTGTAAAACCTAAAATGCATGGTCCAGACGAGACAGCATTTACAGATTTAATTTTTTCTAAAGTTGAAGAAGTTCTAAATTTACCCAAGTACACTTGTAAGATTGGTATTATGGATGAAGAGAGAAGAACATCAGCAAATTTAAAAGAATGTATTAGAAGTCTTAAAAATAGAGTTTTTTTTATTAATACTGGATTCCTAGATAGAACTGGTGATGAAATGCATACATCAATGGAAGCTGGTCCTATGATTAAAAAAGGTGATATGAAATCGTCTAAATGGATTAATGCATACGAAAATAACAATGTTGATATTGGTTTAAATTGTGGCTTTTCTGGTAAAGCTCAAATTGGAAAAGGGATGTGGGCAATGCCAGACAAAATGAAAGACATGATGGAGCAAAAAATAGGACACTTAAAAACAGGTGCAAACTGTGCATGGGTTCCTTCTCCAACAGCAGCTGCATTACATGCTTTACATTATCATGAAATAAATATTTTTAATGAACAAAAAAAATTAATTGATAGAGAACCAGCTAAACTTGATGATCTCTTAACAATCCCAATAGCACACAGGCCTAATTGGTCTGTAGAAGATATAAATAAAGAAATTTCTAATTCTGCACAAACTTTATTAGGATATGTAGTAAGATGGGTCGATCAAGGCGTAGGTTGTTCTAAAGTGCCAGATATTAACAACATAGGTTTGATGGAAGACAGGGCCACGCTTAGAATTTCATCTCAGCATATAGCAAACTGGATACATCATGGTATTACAACAAAAATACAAGTAACAGAAATAATGAAAGAGATGGCCAAAATAGTAGACGACCAGAACAAAGATGATCCGCTATATGTTAAAATGAGTGGTAATTATGAAAACTCTATAGCATTTCAAACTGCGTGTGATTTAGTGTTTAAAGGTAAAGAACAACCTTCAGGGTATACCGAACCATTACTTCATTTAAATAGATTGAAAAAAAAATCTACTCTGAGTTTGAAACCAAATTAGATCGATTTTTAAAAGCAGAAAATAAAGTCCCATCATCTAGACTTTCAATCTCTCCTCCGACTGGCAAACCTTGTGCTAATTTAGTAATTTTAACATCTAAATTTTTTAGACTATCTTGAATGTAGTATGCGGTTGTTTGACCTTCCACAGTTGCACTAGTTGCTAGAATTACCTCCTCAATTTTATCTCTGTTGACTCTTTCTACTAATGAATTAATCAATAAATCTTCTTTTCTTTGGCCAACTGAAGAAATTGTTCCTCCCAAAATATGAAAATAGCCTTGAAAAATATTTGAATTTTCAATCGACCATTGGTCCGCAATATCCTCTACTACACAAATTTTATTATATTTTTCTTTTGTATTCTCACAATTTAGACATCCAATTGAATTTGACTTTAATGCGCCACATGAATTACATCTAACTACATTTTTATAAACTTGAGCCAATGTATTTGCCATAGGTTTTACAAGTTCGTCACGACTATTTATTAATTTTAAAACAATTCTTTTTGCTGATTTTGGACCTAAACCAGGAAGTTTTGAAATTAATTTAATTAACTCATCTATCTCACTGATGTTTTGCATTTACTATAAAGGCCATTTAAAACCAGGAATTCCAAAGCCTCCAGTTGCTTTTGAAATTTCCTCAGTTGTTTTTGATTTAAGTTGTGATTTAGCTCTATTATGTGCTGCAACAATTAGATCTTCAATTATGGTTTTGTCCTCTTTCATAATTTCATCAGATAACTTTATTGTTTGCATCTCTCCATCTCCATCCAAAGTTATCTTTACAGAATTTGAGCCTGACACTCCCTCAACTCTAATTTCCTTAATCTTTTGCTGGCTTTCTTTCATTTTTGCCTCAAGTTCTTTTGCTTTATCTAAAATTTTACTAAAGTCAGTCATTATCAACTCCATTTTTGTTTGAATTTACATCTATTAATTCTGCGTCAGGAAATCTATCCATAACACTTTTAAATATTTCTGAATTTTTCATTTCATAAATTAATTGTTTTTTAACATTTGTTTGTTCGTCTTTTACTGACATTTGTCCCTTTAATTTACTAAATGTAATAATCCATCTTTCACCAGTCCATTCAAAAAGTTTTGATGATAAATCTTTTACAAAATCTTTATCCAAACTTTCATTAAAAGATATTTCAATTCTATTTCTTTCAAATTTTACAAGATTTACATTGTTTTCTAACTCATATTTTAGTTTGATCTCCTTTTTTTTTACACAGATTTCGATTAGTTCCTCGAATGCATTTATATTAATTTTATTTTTTGCTTTAATTTCTGTTTGAACTTCTGGTTTGGTTTTTTCTTCCTGCGCAACATTCTTAATTTGATTGATTGTTTTAGAAGTTAATTGAGTTTCTGTATTTTTAACTAAATTTTTACTCTCCAAGTCAACCTCTACTTTTTCGATTTTATTTTCAAATTTTGCCGAACTTAAATGCATTAATCTTACTAAGAACATTTCAATTGAAAGGTGTTGGTTAGATACTATGTCTATCTCTTGGAGAGAAGAAATAGCAAATTGCCAAAATAATATTAATACCTCTGAATCTATTTGATTTGATAGATTTTTAATTTTAGAAAATTCTTCATCATTTAATGAAAAGTTTGTACTTTCTAAATTTAAAGAATTAATATTTTTAAAGTAGTAAAGTAACTCTAAGAAATCATTAATGAAAACTTTTGGTTCAACGCCTTGGTCATAAATTTTTCTATAAATATTCATTACTTTTGTTTCTTCACCTTTTAAAATTAGCTCGAACAAATCAATTAATTGGGATTTATCAAAATACCCAAAAATTTTCTGAGCTGAATTTAAGTCTAATTCCTTTCCTTCATCCAAACTTAATAATGCTCTATCTAGCAACGATAAAGAGTCTCTTACAGAACCTTCGGAAATTTTTACTATAAGCTTTAAAGCATCGTCTGTTATTTTTCCATTTTCCTTGTCCTTAATTTTTTTAATAAATTCTAATAATACTGAGGATTTAATTCTAGATAGGTCAAATCTTTGACATCTAGAAACTACTGTAATTGGAATTTTTTTAATTTCTGTAGTTGCAAAAATAAATTTTAGATATTCCGGTGGTTCCTCTAAAGTTTTTAATAAAGCATTAAATGCCTGTTTACTTAACATGTGAACTTCATCAATAATAAAGATTTTATATTTGGCCGATGTCGGCCCATATCTTGAAAATTCAATTAAATCTCTAACATCATCAACTCCTGTTTTGCTTGCTGCATCCATTTCAAGCACATCTATATGACAAGACTCACTTATAGTTCTACAGCTTTCACAAAATTTTTCTTTGCACATATTATCGATACCATTTGAACAATTAAGCGCTTTTGCAACAATCCTTGCAGTTGTAGTTTTTCCAATTCCTCTTATTCCAGTGAACAAATATGCATTAGGTATTTTGTCAGCTTTAATCGAATTGGTAATAGTTTCTGTTACAACCTCTTGGCCAATCAGATCATCAAAAATTTGTGGTCTGTATTTTAATGCCAATACTTTTGAGTTATTATTCATATATTTAACAAGGAGACTAGAACCTGAATAACTGTCTCTACGACTGCTTCCGTTAAGATCTGGTCGGGTTCAAGCAGCATCCACCTCTAGCCTCCATATCTATTATAGCAGTTAAAATTTCCAATCCACAAGAAAAGATTTTTATTTTTTTTTTCTCAAACTATCTGCTTCAAAAACACCTAGAACGTGAAAATCTTCACAATGTAGACCTAACTCTTCAAGAGATTTTTGAACTTTTGCATCTTCTATATGTCCATCCAAGTCACATAAAAAAAAATAAGAGTCGAAACTATTCTTTACAGGATAACTTTGTAATTTAGTTAAATTTACCCCATTCAATGAAGGACCACTTAGTGCTTGGTATAGTGCCGCTGGTTTACTTTTTAATTTAAATAAAAAAGAAGTTATGTAAGTCTTATTTTTAAATTCTGGTTGAGAAATATTTTTTCCCATAACCAAAAATCTTGTCAAATTTCCGCTTTCGTTTTCTATGTTTTTTTTAATTACTTCTAAACCATAAATTTCAGCACTCAATGAAGATGCTATAGCTGATTGCTTAACGTCTTTTGTTTTAGAAATCATTTCAGCGGATCCAGCAGTATCTGCTCTTATGTGTTCTACTAAATTATTATCTTTTATAAATTTTGAACACTGAGACAATCCTTGAGCATGTGAATATACTTCTTTAATATCTTTTAATTTTGCTCCAGGCTGACCTAATAAATTATGTTCAATTTTTTGAAAGTGCTCTTTATAAATATTAAGCCTATGTTTAAAAATTAAATATTCAATACCAATATTACCTGTAATTCTATTTGACTCTGGTATTATTATTCTGCTTTCGGATTCTTCTGAGGCTTTTTTAAAACACTCATCAAAAGTCTTGCATGGCAAAATCTCGGCTTTAGGATCGATTGAAAGAGCTGCTAAATGAGAATATGCACCATAGGTTCCTTGAAAATAAATTTTACCCATTAATTCTTATATTCCATTATTTTTTTTAAGGCCAGATAATCTTCCTTGGTATCTACTCCTATTGGAGACGATCTAGCAAGTGAAACATTTATATCAATATTATTATCTAATGCTCTTAACTGCTCTAACCGATTTTCTATTTCATTTTTGGATTGATCCAATTGAACAAATTTTTCAAGACAATCTTTTGAATAACAATATACTCCAATATGATGATAAATATTATCAATCTGCTTAAATTTTCTCGAAAATGATACTGCCTTTGGAAAGTGATACTCTTCCAGGCTTTTTTCAGTGATGACCTTAACTATATTTTCATTCTTGTGGTTTTTACTATTTTTTATTTTTGCAGCAAGTGTTCCTAATTTAGATTTATTATTTACCATTTTATCATTCAAAATTTTTATATCGTTAATGTCGATTGCTGGCTCGTCCCCCTGTAAATTCATAACTAAATCAACATCTTTAATACTTGATTTTTTTAATGCCTCATAAATTCTATCCGTACCTGTTTTGTGTTGATTGCTTGTCAAAATAGCATTGAAACCATTTCTCTTTACATCATCAACTATTTCCTGGTCTTCAGTCGCTACAATAACCTCACCAATATTGGCTTCTTCTGCTTTTTTAGATACATGTGAAATAATTGATAAACCATTTATTTTTAACAGAGGTTTGCCTGGCAGTCTAATTGCAGACATTCTAGAGGGAATAATTACCAAAGTTTTCATTATATTTTCAATTTATTATACCTATTAAACAACTGTAGAGGCAAATTTATACATTAAATTTTAGCATTTTTTTAATTTATCATGTTATACGTTCATTACAAAATTTACAAAAATGGATTCTTTTGAAATAAACAAAATAGTTGCTGCAGTTTTAATGGTTGCACTACTTATTATTGGTATAGGAAAATTATCTGATGTTATATTCCATGTAGAGAAACCTAAAATACCAGGTTATTCAGTTGAGGTAGAAACTTCAACTACTGTATCCACAACTAGCTCAAGTACTACGTCAGACAAAATTGATATAGCAGCATTAATGGCAATGGGAGACGTTGCACATGGTGAAAAAGTTTTTAAAAAATGTGCAGCTTGTCATTCAATTGTTAAAGGTGGGAAGAATGCTATAGGTCCAGCACTATATAATGTTGTAGGAAGGAAAGTTGGAGCGATTGAAGATTACAAATATTCTAAAGCTTTAGCAGCATATGATAAGAATTGGACTTTTGAAGAGCTGAATGGATTTTTGATTAAACCTGCTAAATGGGTTAAGGGAACGAAGATGGCTTATGCAGGTCTTAGAAAAGAAAAAGATAGAGCCTCTGTAATAAAATATCTAAATGATAATTCGGACAGCCCTTTGCCACTACCTTAATTTTCCAAAACAATATAATAAAATACTTTTTTGTACATGTACCCTATTGAGTGCTTGCTTCCATACGTGGGATTTTTTACCTAAGAATACTTCATTACTCACTTCATTACCTCTGGGCAAACAATGTAAAAAAATACAACTTTTTTTTGCATAACTCATTAATTTTTTATCAATTTTAAAATTTTTAAATGCTTGTATTTTTTTCTTCTTATTAACTTTATCATTTAAAGAAATTACCTTATCAGAAAAAATTACATCTGCTCCTTGAATAGCTTTTTTTGCATCGTTATAGATATAGATTTTTTTATTATTTCTCTTGACCCAATTTCGAACTTCTTTTCCTGGTTCAAATTTTTTTGGACAACCAATACTGAGCTTAAAAGAAAATTTTACTGATGCAGCTATTAAGCTATCCAAAACATTATTTGAGTCACCTATCCAACAAATATTTAAATTAGAAATAGATTTTTTCTTTATTTCCTCAACTGTAAAAACATCTGATAAAACTTGGGTTGGATGAGATGAGGGGCTTAAACCATTAATTACGGGTATTGATAAATATTTTTCAAAATCTTTAACCTTGTTATCACTGTCAGTTCTAAGCATGAAACCATCGCCATAAGTGGATAAAATTTTAGCTGTATCTGCAATACTTTCTCCTCCTTGACCTAAATGAAGTTCATTAGATCTTAAGGTCAAAGTACCACCGCCCAGTTGTTTTATAGCTAAATAAAAGCTTAGTCTTGTTCGCAAACTAGATTTTTCAAACATTTGAATTAATAATTTTCCCTTCAAGGGCGCACCCTTATCAACCTCTAAAGTGTTAAGTTTTTTTCTTAAACTTTTTCTTTTCTTAGCATCAGTAATAATTTTTCTCAGATCTTTCGTAGGTATATCTTTTAAATTAATAAAATGTTTCATAATTATTCTAATTCTGAACAGACTTTACTTATTATTTTTAATGCCTT
>CACNTB010000010.1 GCA_902623305.1 uncultured Pelagibacteraceae bacterium | reverse complement strand
GTATATGTGCAGTAAATTTATTCATTAATTATTTTACTTATTACATTGTCAAAATTTATAACTTCTTCAGAACTTGAGTTTAGCAAAGCATTATAAATTCTCTTTTTTTGTATATTGAAAATTTCATTAAAAATTTTTTTACCTTTATCATTAAGAAAAACATGCTTTACTCTAGTGTCTTGATCATCTTTTTTAAATATAATGATTTCAAGTTTGATTAAATCTTTAAGAACACGATTTAAGCTTTGTTTTGTCACTTTTAATCTTTTAAGTAACTCTGAAATTGAGATTCCTTCATACATTGACAGTAAATGAATAACTTTATGATGAGCTAAACCAATTGAATATTTGTCTAATATTTTTTTAGAGTCGGAAAAGGTTTCTCTGTAGCTCACGAATAGTTTTTCAATTAATTCTTTAAGCTGGTCATCCTTTAAATATAAAAGTTCTTTCATAATAGGTAAGTTATATTGACATATTAAAGATACAAAGATATTTTTCAGTTATAAATTAAAAAAGTTTCACACATGATACCTTACGACAAAAGATCTGGAAAAATATGGTACAATAACGAATTAGTTGATTGGGCTGATGTTAAAATACATGTTTTAAGCCATGGCATGCATTACGCTAGTTGTGTATTTGAAGGTGAGAGAGTTTATGATGGTTCAATTTTCAAACTAGAGGAGCACACAGCCAGATTTTTTCATTCTGCTAGAAGAATGGGTTTTGAAATTCCATATACGGAAGAAGAAATCAATAATGCATCAAATAAAATTATCGCAACTCAAAAAGTAGAAAATGGATATGTACGACCCGTTGCTTGGAGAGGAAGTGAGATGATGGCTATTTCTGCACAACAAACAAAAATACATGTTGCGATTGCAACATGGGAATGGGGATCATACTTTGATCCTAAACTAAAAGTAGAAGGAATAAGACTAAATATTTCAAATTGGAGAAGGCCAGCACCTAATACAATACCATGGGATACAAAGGCATCAGGTCTTTACATGATTTGTACTCTCTCAAAACATGAAGCAGAAAAGCAAGGATATACAGATTCGTTAATGCTCGATCATGAAGGCAATATTGCTGAAGCAACTGGAGCAAATATTTTTTTCAAAGATAAAAATGGAGAAATTCATACCCCTACACCAGATTCTTTTTTAGATGGAATTACAAGAAGAACTGTAATTGGTATTGCAAAATCAAAAAACATTAAAGTACATGAAAGAAAAATTAGTCCAACTGAGTTGCCAAATTTTGTTGGATGTTTTTTAACAGGAACAGCAGCAGAAGTAACACCAGTATCTTGTATCGCTGAAAATCAATTTAAAGTTTGTGATACTATTATTGGTTTAAATGAAAGTTATCAGGCATTAGTAAGGAAGAAAAAAGCAGCCTAGTCTTTACTGTCCTCAGACATAGCGTGATCAATACCTTTTCGCATATAATCATATGCAGTAAAAAGTGTTAAGGCAGCAGAAAGCCACAAAAGAACAATCCCTATAGTTTGAGCGTTATAATCTTGAAAATTAATTATTTTGTTCCCTGTATCTCCAGATAATAAAAGAGCAATTGATACCATTTGTAATAATGTTTTAAGCTTTGAAAGATTTGAAACAGGAAGTTTTATTTTTCCTTTTGCTAAAAATTCTCTCAAACCTGAAATTAATATTTCTCTTGTAAGAATTATAATTGCTGCAATTACTTCGTAATTTCTTATTGTTCCATCCATAACTAAAAGTATCAATGCCGTAGCAACAATGATTTTATCAGCTATTGGATCTAACAATTCACCCAGTTTTGATTCTACCCCAAATATTCTAGCTAACATACCATCTAAGAAGTCTGTAAATGATGCAACAATAAATAATATTAAAGCAGTAAGATCACCGTAAAATCCCGGAAGATAAAAAGCTAAAACAAAAAAGGGAACAATTATTATTCGTCCTATCGTTAATATGTTTGGAATTTTTTTTAGCATAATTATTCGTGAAAGAAGTTATATATCTTTTTTGCTACTTTTTCTTCAACACCTTCTACAGATTTTATTTCATCTAAACTAGCAGACTCAACTGATCTTGCAGATCCAAAATGATTCAATAAAGCCCTTTTTCTTATGGCTCCAATGCCCTCTATTTGGTCTAATAAAGATTTGCTAATTCCTTTTTTTCTTCTTGCTCTATGAGCGCTTATTGCAAATCTATGTGCTTCATCCCTAATTCTTTGAAGAAAAAATAGGGCAGGGTCATTTCTCGTAAATTTAAATTCCTTACCATTGTGAAAAAAAGTTTCATTTCCACTATTTCTAAATTTACCTTTAGCTATTGCTATGACAGGTATTTCATTTAAACCTAAATCGTTCATAGTTTCCCTTGCTGAGGAATATTGACCTTTACCGCCATCAATCAAAACAAGATCTGGAAATGTTAGGTAATTATCTTTTTCTTGAATAGCTCTTTTAAATCTCCTGCTCAAAACCTCTTTTATCATTCCATAGTCGTCTTGTAAAAATTTTTCATTTTTAATATTAAATTTTCTATATCTTTTTTTGATAAAACCTTCTTCCCCATAAGTTATTAGAGCACCAACACTATTTGTACCTTGAATATGACTATTATCGTAAACTTCAATTAAACTTATACTGTTATCTAATTTGAATTTTTTTCCAATTTGATCTAATAAATTTCGGTTATTTTCACTTTCATATAACTTTCTATTTAAGGTATTTTTTGCATTTTTAATTGCTAAATTAATCACTTTTAATTTTGAGCCTTTTTTAGCCGTAGATATTGTAATTTGTTTACCTTCCTTTTTGGACAATGTTTTCTCTATTAATTTTTTTTCTTTAATTTCTTCGTTTAAAATAATTAAATTTGGTACAGCTTTATTTTCATAAAATTGAGATACAAATGAATTAATAATTTCTTTTAAACTTTCATCAGGATCGTGTTTTGGAAAAAATGCTTGATTGCCCCAATTTTGTTTAGACCGATAAAAAAAAACTTGAATACACGTTTTTCCTGATTCTTTATATCCTGCAATTACATCTGCCTCGATTAAATTAGCTTCACTAACAGTTAGAGATGATTGTATTATGTTTAGAGATTTAATTTTATCTCTCATTATTGCAGCTTTTTCAAAATCTAGTTCTTCACTTGCATCTTCCATTTGTTTAGAAAGCGTTTTTTGAATTTTTCTAGATTTTCCTTTACTTAAAAATTCATCTGCTGCTTCAACTAATTTTGCATAATTTTCTTTATCAATTTTTCCACCACATGGTCCAGCACATCTTTTTAAAAAATAATTAAAACAAGTTTTATCTCCAGCATCTACTTGCTTATCGGTACAAGATCTTAATAAAAAAATTCTCTGTATTGTTTTAATCGCCATATTTACAGCAAGTGAACTTGCAAATGGTCCATAATATTTACCTGGTTTGTTTTTTGCGCCCCGGTGTCTCTCTATTCTTGGAAATTTATGGTCAGAGATAAAAATATATGGAAAAGATTTATCGTCTTTTAGTAAAATATTAAATCTTGGTTTAAATTTTTTAATTAAGTTTGCTTCAAGTAACAAAGCCTCGCTTTCATTAGATGTTGTTGTTATCTCAAGCTTTTTTGTTTGAGACAACATCCTTTCTGTTCGAATAATATGATTTTTTTCGGCAACATAACTTTTTAGCCTATTGGGTAAATTTTTTGCTTTCCCTACATAGAGAATTTCGTTTTTATAATTTAGCATCCTATAAACACCAGGTAGTTTGGGAATTAATGGAAGTTCTTTTTTGATTACTTCTTTTCCTGCTTCAGGACTTATCATGACTTCTTTTTTTGGTAATTTGAATACCAACAGATGAACACTGTTTAAGAATTTCTAATTTTTCTATCTTTAACATTATTTTTGCGATTCTCTTATCTTTAAATAATTCATCAAATACTGCTTCTGCTAAAGTTTCCAGAAAATTGTAATGTTTTTTATTAACAAGTTTTGTTATCAACTTTACAATAGTTCCATAATTTACGATAGATTTTATATCCTTATCACTTGATGGCTTTCTATCCTCATAATCTATTTCTAGACTAAACTTTACTTTTTGGGCTTTTTCTTTTTCGAAATCATAATAACCAAGCTTTAAATCTAGTATTAAGTCATTAATTAGAATTTTTTTCTCATAGTTAAATAAAGTTTTAATTTTATCTATCTTAACTATTTTGAGATTATTTTTTTTCATTCTTTACCACCCATAATATCTGGTGTTTGCCAGTTTAAACTTTGTCCACTATCTATAGATATCACCTGACCCGTAATAGATCTATTTTTAATAAAAAAGTCAACAGCATTACATATTTGCTCAACATCTACTTGCCTCTTAAGCGGAGTAGCCATGTATTGTTTTTTAAAATGTTTCTCAGATTGCCTGTTATTTTTTATTGTAGGGCCTGGCGCGATTCCATTTACTCTTATATTTGGAGCCAAGCTCATAGCACTAGTCTTTGTTAAAGTATATAGCCCAGTTTTGCTTATTGTATAAGAAAAGAAATATGGAGTAAGTTTGAAAACTCTTTGATCAATTAGATTAATTATATTGTTATTCTTACCTTTTATATTTTTTGCGAACTCCTTTGTTAATAATGCGGGTGTTCTAAGATTAGTTCTTAGATGATGTCCCCAGCTATCAGTTGTGAAATTTTCAAGTTTATCATTTTCAAATAACGATGCATTATTTATTAAACAGTCAAAATATTTTAATTTAGATTTGGCAAATTTCACAATTTTGTTTACATCAGTTTCTTTACTTAAATCTCCCTTAACTAAATAAACTTTAGTTCCAATTTGAGATAATTCTTTTTTAAGCTTTTCAGCTTTTGATTTTGATTTATTATAATGAATCAATATTTCTTTATTTCGACCCGATAATTTCTTTGCAATTGCAGCTCCAATACGAGTTGCTCCACCAGTAATTATTATCTTCCGTGCTTCCATTTTTTATCTCTTTTTTTTGTCACCTTTGTTCCTGGCATACCCATTGTTGATCTACCTTTAGGATAAAGTTTATTTTTTACATCATACTGCCTTATTTTTGGATTTAATGTAATTTCTAATTCTGTACTTTCTAGTTTTCTTATTTCATCTCTTATTTTTGCTGCTTCTTCAAACTCTAGATTAGATGCTGATTCTTTCATTTTTTTATCAAGGGCTTTAAGATGTTTTTTTAAATTTCCACCAACGTTTGATCCCTCACTAATTTTTACATAATCCTTTTCATAAACACTTTCTAAAATATCACTTATTTCTTTTTTAACTGATTTGGCATCTATCTTATGTTTTTTATTATATGCAAGTTGAATACTTCTTCTACGATCTGTCTCAGCAATTGCTTTTTTTATACTTTTTGTCTCTTTATCTGCATACAGTATTACCTTACCATCTACATTTCTAGCAGCTCTCCCAATCGTTTGTATCAAAGACGTTTCAGATCTTAAAAAACCTTCTTTATCAGCATCCAATATTCCAACTAGAGCACACTCAGGAATATCCAATCCTTCTCTTAATAAATTTATTCCAACTAAAACATCAAATACACCCATTCTTAAATCTCGCATAATTTCTATTCTTTCTAAGGTGTCTATATCAGAATGTAGATATCTAACTTTAACACCATTTTCATGTAAGTATTCCGTCAAATCTTCTGCCATTTTTTTTGTGAGCGTTGTAACCAATACCCTATGATTATTTTCTACAACTCTTTTACATTCATGCATTAAATCATCTACTTGATTTTTTGCTGGTCTTATTTCTACAACTGGATCTATTAGTCCAGTAGGTCTAATAACTTGATCTATATATTTTCCTTTTGTCTGCTCTAATTCCCATGGACCTGGAGTTGCAGATACAAATACAGTTTGTGTCCTCATTAAATCCCATTCCTCAAATTTTAATGGCCTATTATCCATGCAAGAAGGTAATCTAAATCCATATTCAGCCAAAGTACTTTTTCTAGATCTATCACCTTTGTACATTCCGTTTAATTGAGGAACTGTAACATGACATTCATCTACAAAAATTAATGTATTATCTGGAAAATATTCAAAAAGAGTTGGAGGTGGTTCTCCAGGTTTTCTGCCTGACAAAAATCTAGAGTAATTTTCAATACCAGCACAGGAGCCAGTAGCCTCAATCATTTCAAGATCAAATTTTGTTCTTTCCTCAAGTCTTTGTGCCTCTAGTAATTTATTTTCTGATCGATGTTTTTTTAAAGTAATTTCTAATTCCCTTTTAATATTTATTATTGCCTGTTCTACGGTCGGTTTTGGAGTAATATAGTGACTATTAGCATAAACTTTGACCAAGCTTAAGTCTCTAACTTGATCTCCTGTTAATGGATCAAATTCCTCTATCTGCTCAAGTTTATCTCCAAATAAACTTAATCTCCAAGCTCGATCTTCTAAATGAGATGGAAAAATTTCTAAGTATTCACCTCTTGCTCTAAAAGTTCCTCTAACAAAGTTTTGATCATTCCGCTTATATTGTAGAGCTACTAAAGATTTAATAATTTGTTCTCTATTATAATCATAATTTTTTTGAAGGGTTAAAGTCATTTTGCTATAAGCCTCAACAGAGCCAAGACCGTAAATACAAGATACACTTGCAACAATTAAAACATCATCTCTCTCAAGAAGAGATCTAGTTGCAGAATGCCTCATTCGATCAATTTGCTCGTTAATAGAAGCTTCTTTTTCAATGTAAGTATCAGACCTTGGCACATAAGCTTCAGGTGTATAGTAGTCATAATAGGATACAAAATATTCAACAGCGTTATCTGGAAAAAAGCTTTTCATTTCACCATAAAGTTGAGCTGCTAATGTTTTGTTTGGCGCTAATATCAAAGCTGGCCTATTAGTTGCTTCAATAACCTTTGCCATTGTAAAAGTTTTTCCTGACCCTGTAACCCCAAGTAATACTTGATTAAATTGATCTTTTTTTGCGCCATCTACTAATTTTTTGATAGCAGCAGGCTGATCTCCAGCTGGTTTAAAATCAGATTTAATTTTAAATTTTTTTCCACCTTCGAGTTTTCCACCTATTTTTGGATTTTTACTCTGGATATCTGTAATTAAATCTTGATAAGTATTTTCCATATATTAAACAACGTAGTAGGATTTATTTATATTTCAATGAGCATAATATCAGATAGTTTAAAAAGAATTAAACCCTCACCAACTATTGCAGTGACACAAAAAGCAAGAGAACTAAGAGCTGCTGGCAAAGATGTTATTGGACTTGGTGCAGGAGAGCCTGATTTTGATACTCCAGATAATATTAAAAAGGCAGCAATAAAAGCAATTAAAAGTGGAGATACAAAGTACACAGCAGTAGATGGAACTCCCGCTTTAAAAAAAGCAATTGTAAATAAATTTAAAAGAGAAAATAAATTAAATTATTCAACCGAACAAATAACTGTTGGAACTGGTGGTAAGCAAGTTCTTTATAATGCTTTTATGGCAACTTTGAATAAAGGAGATGAGGTAATTATTCCAGCACCTTTTTGGGTTTCTTATCCAGATATGGTTTTATTAGCAGGAGGAAAACCAAAAATAGTTAAATGTACTGAACAAGAAGGCTTTAAACTTACTGCAAAAAAATTAAAAAAGGCTATTTCAAATAAAACTAAATGGGTAATACTTAATTCACCTTCAAATCCAACTGGCGCAGGATATTCAAAAAAAGAAATTCAAGATTTAGCAAAAATTTTAATTAAAAATAAAAATGTTTATATTCTTAGTGATGATATTTATGAACATGTAAAATATGATAATTTTAATTTTTTTACGATAGCTCAAATATCAAAACTAAAAAATAGAACTCTTACAATGAATGGTGTAAGCAAATCATATGCTATGACTGGTTGGAGAATAGGATATGCAGCAGGTCCTGAGAACATAATTAAAGCAATTAGAAAAATTCAATCACAATCTACCTCTAACCCTTCATCAATAAGCCAAGCAGCAGCAGTTGAAGCTTTAAATGGTACCCAAGGTTTTATTAAAAAGAGATCTAATGCATTTAAACGAAGAAGAGATTTTGTCGTTAAAAGTTTGAATAGTATTACAGGTATTAATTGTTTAACCCCAAATGGAGCTTTTTATGTATTTCCAAGTTGCAAAGGTCTTTTAAATAAAAAAACAAAATTAAAAACAGATACAGATTTTGTTCAAAAATTACTTGAAAAATCAAATGTTGCTGTAGTTCAAGGGTCAGCATTTGGATTGGAAGGTTATTTTCGGATTTCTTATGCTACTTCAATGACAAATTTAAAAAAAGCTATGAGTAGAATAAAATCTTTCTGTGAAAGTTTATAATTAATAGTGAAAACAGCTTTAGTATTTGGCTCTTCAGGATTAGTTGGAAGCTATCTTCTTAAGAAACTTATATACAATTCGAATTATTCAAAAATTAAAATTTTTATAAGATCAGATGTTGTAATTGACGATCCTAAAGTGGATATTATTAAAACTGATTTTAATAAAATATATCAAATTAATGAATATCTTAAAGGAGATGATTGTTTTTATTGCATTGGTACAACAAAAAAAAATTCACCTGATAAAAATGATTATAAAAGAATTGAACTAGATTTACCAAAGCAAATAGCACGAATGGCAAAATCTAATTTAGTTAAAGGTTTTTTCTTTATATCATCTGGTTATGCAAATCCAAAAAGTTCAGGAGATTATCTGCGGTTTAAAGGAGAGGTCGAAGAGGAAATTAAAAGTTTAAATTTTTCAAAAATTGGAATTATGAGACCTTCATTTTTGATTGGTAATAGAAAAGAAAATAGACTAGGAGAAAAAATTGGAATAATTATCTTTAAAATCATTACCCCAATTTTAATTGGCCCTTTAAAAAAAATGAGACCAATTAATTCTGAAATTGTGGCAAAAGCACTAGAAAAAGTTGCAAATGAAAGTATCCCTCAAAAAATTTTTGAGTCTAATGAGATAGCTGATTTAGTGAGATAAAAATTTTTCAGCCTCTAATGCCGCCATACACCCCATTCCTGCAGCAGTAACGGCTTGTCTAAAAGTTTTATCCTTAACATCTCCAGCAGCATAAACACCAGGAACATTTGTCTCTGTAGAATCCGGTTTAGTAACTAAATAACCTTCGGTGTCCATTTCTAACTGATCTTTAAAAAGTTTAGTTGCAGGATCATGACCAATTGCAATGAAAACACCGTCTAGTTTTAATTCTTCTACATTATTTGTTTTTAGATTTTTAATTTTTAAACCTTTAACATTTTTAGGATCTTTATCACCAATTACATCTTCAACAACCGAATCCCAAATAATTTCTATTTTTTTATTTTCCATTAATTTTTTTTGAAGCATCTTTTCAGCTCTTAGACTATCTCTTCTATGAATTAATTTTACTTTCGAAGCAAACTTTGTGAGAAACATTGCTTCCTCTACAGCAGCATTTCCTCCTCCAACTACTGCAACTTTTTTATCTTTAAAAAAGAAACCATCGCATGTAGCACAGGCCGAAACTCCAAAACCTCTAAATTCTTGTTCTGATTTTATATTTAACCATCTTGCTTGAGCTCCAGTAGATATAATAATACTATCAGCAGTATATTTCTGACCACTATCGCCAATTGCTTCAAATGGAGAGCTTTTTAAATTTACAGATCCAATATGGTCCTCAATCATTTCAGTTCCAACTGCTTTTGCCTGTTCTTTCATCTGATCCATTAACCATGGTCCTTGAATAACTTCTGAAAATCCTGGATAATTTTCAACATCAGTTGTTGTAGTTAATTGTCCTCCCGGCTCAGATCCATAAACCAAAATGGGATTTAACATTGCACGAGCAGCATAAACTGCTGCGGTGTATCCGGCAGGGCCGGATCCAATTATTAACACTTTTGTGTGTTTAGTTGGATTTTGACTCATATGAAAGCTATATAGTGATTAATGTCTAAATTAAAAGGTATTTTATTAACTCAGGGAATGCATGGCATGATAAGCCAGGTAGAAGGTTTAGCTAAAGCTTTAGATTTGGATTTTACTCACCATACAGTTGAACTAAATAGTTTTTGGAAAGTGATACCACCAAAGTTAACACCCATTTCTAAAAATGTTTATAAAAATATAAATCTAAATGAGTTTGATATTATTATTTCATGTGGGCGTAAAAGTGTTATCCCTTCAATTCATTTAAAAAATATATCCAAAAAAAAAGTATTTAATATTCATATACAAGATCCAAAAGTAGATTTAAATCATTTTGATTTTATTGTAGCTCCAGAGCACGATTCTTTAAATGGAAAAAATGTTATTAATACTAAGGGTGCAATTCATTATCTAACTGAGAACGAAATAGAAGAAAATAAATATTATCTAAAATCATTTATTAAAAATGACGAGAGGAAAATTTGGACTTTAATTATGGGTGGGCCAACTAAATATTATGATTATTCAACTAAAAATATGAACCATATTTTTACCAATCTATATAAATTATTAAAAAAGCATGACTTTCAATTAGTTGTGATTCCTTCAATGAGAACCCCTATCAATACTATTCATTATGCGAAAGAATTTTTTGGAGACAATCATACTGTTATAATGAATGTTGACAAAAAAGCATATTTATCAGCTTTAGCACTGGCAGAAAATATTGTTGTTACTTGCGATTCAAGCTCAATGATTTCAGAAGCTGCTCTAACTGGAAAACCAATTTATATAGCTGAAATTTTGCCTAAAAAAAATGACAAAAGGTTCAAAAGATTTAGAAATTTGTTTAGAGAGTTAAATATTATTAGGAATTTAGGTGAAGAAGTTGCAGATTGGAGCTATCAAAAACTTGATGAAACTAATAGAGTAGCGGATATTATCAAACAAAAAATTAATTTTTAATGTCTTTTTTAAATTCAATTCAAACTCGTTCAAAAAAACATAAATTTCCCTTTGATCATTGGGAGTATAGTAATGCACTCACAGATGGAGCAATAGAAGAAATAGTTAAAGCTGATATTCCAGATGTGAGTAAGCACAATCTTAGCTATGATGGTACTAGAGCAATTGATGGTGGTGCAGCTGAATTTAGAGAAGGAATAGCATCTGGTGGCGAGGCAATAAAATTCAGATGTTTTGTAACAAAAGAAAATGAAAAACAATTTCCCAACCTAGTTAAATTTATTAACGAATTAAGATCCAAAGAGGTTTGTCAAACTATTTCAAAAATGATTAATAAAGATTTATCTAATTCATATGTTAGAGTAGAAGTTATTTGCGATAGAGAGGGTTTTTGGCTGAAGCCTCATTGTGATATAAAAGAAAAACTAATGTCAGGATTGATATTTGTTAATAATGCTAATGAATCTGAGGATCTTGGTACAGATTTTTATAATGAAAAGTTAGAAAAAGTTAAAACAGTTCCTTATAAAAATAACTATGGGTATATGTTTACTAGTGGCCCGAACACTTGGCATGGTATGGAAAAGAAAAAAATTGTTAAAGAAAGACGTTGTATTCAAGTAAATTACGTTACTTTCAAAACTGATTGGAAAGTAAATCCTTAAACGTCTTGTAAAGATGTAACTTCTAATTTTTTTGTTTTTAGCGACTTAATTGCTTCTAAACATGCTTGAGCTGTAGACATATTGGTACAATAAGGAACTTTATTTTTAAGTGCCGCTCTTCTAATAGCGATAGCATCACTTACCCTATACTCTCTTTTTCCACCTCCAGTATTAATAACGAGTGCAATTTTTTTAGAGTCTAAGATGTCAACTATATGAGGAGATCCAGTGCTTACTTTGTTTATAATTTTGCATTTCATTCCGTGTTTTCGAATATATTCTGCAGTTCCTCTAGTTGCACATAATGAAAACTTAAGTTTAAGAAGTTCTTTTGCTAAATCTATTCCCTCATCTTTATGTGAGTTCTTTAGAGATATAAAAGCTAACCCTTGTTTTGGTAAAGAGTTTGCTGCTGCAATTTGACTTTTAGCAAAAGCCATTCCAAAGTTTTTATCAAACCCCATAACCTCCCCAGTTGATTTCATTTCGGGCCCTAACAATAAGTCACTGTTTGGAAATTTATTAAATGGGAATACAGCTTCTTTAACTGCATACATACCTTTAGATTTATCTTTTAAATTAAACTTAGATAGCTTTTCACCAGCCATTACTCTTGATGCTATTTTAGCTAGAGGCAATCCTTTTGCTTTTGATACGAAAGGAACTGTTCGACTAGCTCTTGGATTAACTTCGATCACGAAAATTTCATCTTTTTTAATTGCAAACTGTACATTCATGAAACCTTTAACATTTAAAGCTATCGCTAATTTTTTAGTTTGATTTTCTATTTCTCTAAGAAGGTATGGTTTAATTGATACAGGGGGTAGGCTACATGCGGAGTCTCCTGAATGAATTCCAGCTTCTTCAATATGTTGCATAATACCTGCAACATGAACCTGTTTTCCATCTGATATGGCATCCACATCTACCTCCATTGCATGATTGATAAATTTATCAATCAAAATTGGATTTTCTTCTGCAGCTTTAAATGCTTCTACAACAAATTTTTTAAGCTGATTTTTTTCATGAACAATCTCCATTGCTCTTCCGCCAAGAACATACGAAGGTCTTACCATTAATGGTAAGCCTATTTTATCTGCAATTTTTATTGCCTGATTAAATGTCTTTGCAATTCCACTCTCTGCCTGTTTGAGTTTTAGTTTATTTAATAAATTTCTAAATCGATCTCTATCTTCTGCTAAATCGATAGAAGTATATTGAGTTCCTAAAATTGGAAGCTTGTTGTTATATAAAAATTTAGCAAGCTTAATTGGCGTTTGACCGCCAAACTGAGCTATTACACCTATCAGATTTCCTTTTTCTTGTTCTTTTTTAATTATATTAAAAACGTACTCTTCTTTTAAAGGTTCAAAGTATAATCTATCACTCGTATCATAGTCTGTTGATACTGTTTCAGGGTTACAATTAACCATTATAGTCTCA
This sequence comes from uncultured Pelagibacteraceae bacterium, assembly GCA_902623305.1. GTDB lineage: Bacteria > Pseudomonadota > Alphaproteobacteria > Pelagibacterales > Pelagibacteraceae > Pelagibacter. Next base: position 21,487 of record CACNTB010000010.1, on the reverse strand, counting down.
AAACCTGCATCTTTTAATGAAAAACTTGCCTGGCAACAGCAATAATCAAATTCAATTCCTTGACCAATTCTATTTGGTCCTCCTCCAAGTATAATTATTTTTTTCTTATTTGATGGGTCGGCTTCACATTCTGAGTTAATGGAAAAATTTCTTTGATAAGTTGAGTACATATATGGAGTAAAAGATTTAAATTCAGCAGCACACGTATCTACTTTTTTATAAACCGGAAGTACTTTAAGCGCTGATCTTTTTCTTCTCACAACGTCTTCAGAAGTATTAGTTAATTCTGAAAGTTTTTTATCCGAAAATCCTATTGATTTTATTTTATTAAATTCTGCAAAATCTTTGGGAAGTCCTTTACTTTTAATCTGTGTTTCACAATTAACTATTTCTTTAATTTGTTCTAAAAACCAAGGATCAATTTTTGATGAATTATATATTTTTTTTAAATCTACTTTTTTTCTAATTGCTTCGGCGACTAGTAATATCTTGTTTGGTATTGTTTCTTTAAGCTTTTTTTCAATTTGTCTTTTATTTAAATCAAAAATTCTATCTAAACCTGAAAAACCAGTCTCAAGAGATACGAGCGCTTTTTGAAGAGACTCCTTAAAGTTTCTTCCAATAGCCATTGCTTCACCAACTGATTTCATAGATGTTCCTAAAGTTGCAGGAGAGGTTGAAAATTTTTCAAAAGTAAATCTTGGAATTTTAGTTACAACATAATCTATACTTGGCTCAAACGATGCAGGTGTAACTTTAGTTATTTCATTTTTTAATTCATCCAGAGTATAACCAACTGCTAATTTTGCAGCCACTTTAGCAATTGGAAATCCAGTTGCTTTTGATGCAAGTGCTGATGATCTTGATACACGTGGATTCATTTCAATGACAACCATTCGACCGTTTTTAGGGTTGATAGCAAATTGAACATTTGATCCTCCAGTTTCAACGCCAATTTTTCTTAAACATGCAATAGATGCATTTCTCATTACCTGGTATTCTTTATCAGTAAGAGTGAGAGCAGGTGCAATTGTAACTGAATCACCAGTATGAATTCCCATCGGATCTATATTTTCAATTGAACAAATGATGATACAATTATCTTTCTTATCTCTTACCACCTCCATTTCAAATTCTTTCCAACCTTCTAAACATTCCTCAACAAGAACTTGGCTTACTGGAGACTCATGCAATCCACTCTTAACAATCTTAAAATAATCTTTTTTAGTTTTAGCTATTCCTCCACCGAGTCCACCAAGTGTAAATGCAGGTCTTATAATTGCAGGTAAACCAATTTTCTTTAATACTTTTGATGCTTGGTTATTGTTAATGACAATTTCAGATTTTGGTAAATCTAAACCAATATCAATCATATTTTTTCTAAATTTCTTTCTGTCTTCAGCGTTAGAAATTGCATTAGAATTAGCTCCTATCAATTCTATTTTGTATTTTTTAAGTATTCCTTTTTTCTCAGCTTCCATTGCAATATTAAGTGCAGTTTGACCTCCCATAGTTGGTAAAATTGCATCTGGCTTTTCCTTTTTGAGAATTTTTTCTAATACATCTAGTGTAATTGGCTCAATATATGTTTTATCTGCAACATCTGGATCTGTCATAATGGTTGCAGGATTTGAGTTTATTAAAACTACTTTATAACTTTCATCTTTTAGAGCTTTACATGCTTGCGTTCCTGAATAATCAAATTCACATGCTTGTCCTATAATTATTGGACCAGCACCCACGACTAAAATTTTTTTAATATCTTTTCTTTTTGGCATTTTTTTTCATATTGTTAATAAATTCTTTAAACAAATAAACACTATCTTGCGGCCCAGGATTAGATTCTGGATGATATTGAACTGAAAAAATTGGTTTATTTTTAAGTTTTATTCCTTCAATAGTATTATCAAAAAGAGATTTATGAGTTACTTCAATTTTTTTTGGCAAGGTTTCTTCAACCACTACAAATCCATGATTTTGACTGGTAATTTCAACTTTGTCATGAACTAAATTTTTTACTGGGTGGTTTGCACCTCTATGTCCCAACTTCATTTTTTTTGTTTTGCCACCTAAAGCTAATGCTAAAATTTGATGACCTAAACAAATACCAAATATAGGTAAATTATTTTTTATAAGCTCATTAATTATTTCGATTGAGTATTTTCCGGTTGCAGCTGGGTCTCCTGGTCCATTAGATAAGAAAATTCCATTTGGTTTCAAACTTAGTATTTTTTGTGCATCTGTTTTACAAGAAACAACTGTAACCTTACAGTTAAAGTCAGAGAAATATCTTAATATATTCTTTTTGATTCCATAATCAACTGCAACTACGTGGTATAAATTTTTATTATTCTTTTTATATCCTTTACTTTTTTTCCATGTTTGAAGACCTCTCCAAGCATAATTTTTTTTTGTTGAAACTACTTGTGCAAGATCTAAATTTTTTAATCCACTCCATTTAATTGTAGTATTCGTTAGTTTACTAATATTAAATTTACCATTCTTTAAATAAGATATTGTTCCCTTTGGCGCCCCTTTATCTCTTATAAAATTTGTAAGGCTTCTTGTGTCTAAACCAGTAATTCCGACAATTTTATTTTTTTTAAGCCAAGCATCTAAATGTAGTAATGATCTGTAATTTGATGGTGAGGTTATCTCAGAGTTAATTATTACTCCTTTTGCCCATATTTTATCAGACTCATGATCTTCATTGTTGGTTCCAACATTTCCAATATGAGGAAAGGTAAAGTTAATAATTTGACCTGCGTATGATGGATCAGAGATAATTTCTTGATAACCTGTTAAGGATGTATTAAAGCAAACTTCGCCAGTGGCTTCGCCTTGGTATCCGATTCCAATTCCTTTAAATATCTTTTTATTTTCAAGAACTAAAACGCCTGTGTTGATTTGAGATTTTATTTTTGAGTTAGTTTTTTTTGCTTTTTTCTTCAATTACAACTCATGAGTTAAAGGTTAATACAATAATTGCCTTATTATCGCAACAGAGATGTAATATAAAATTGTAAAAAAACAATTTTTCTTTTGAAGAATTTTTTCTTTAAAGTAGATTAAAAAACAATGTCATTAAAACACACCATCGAAAATGAATATAAAAATGCTTTAAAATCTAAAGATAAAAATAAAATATCAACCTATAGGTTAATATTATCTTCAATTAAGGATTTAGACATTGTTAATAGATCGGGTCCTAACAAAAAAGAAACTGATGATGAGGATATTAAGAAACTTTTAAAAAAAATGGTTAAACAACGAGCCGAATCGATCGATATTTATAAAAAGAATAATAGAACAGATCTTTTAGAGGTCGAGCAAAATGAATACGATATTTTAACAAGTTTTTTACCAAAGCAACTTAGTGAAGAGGAAACTAAGAAAATTTGTTCAGATGTTATTTCGAAAATTGGAGCAAATTCATTAAAAGATATGGGTAAAGTTATGAGTGAACTAAAAAAAACTCATGCAGACGAAATTGATTTTTCAAAAGCAGGATCAATAATCAAAGAATTACTGAATAAATAATGAAATACCCAAAAGAGTATCTTGATGAAATTAAAAATAGGCTGAAAGTTTCATCAGTAGTATCAAAATCTGTTTCCCTAAAAAAAAGAGGCAAAGAATTTGTAGGTTTATCACCTTTCAAAAATGAAAAAACACCCTCGTTCACTGTGAATGATGAAAAAGAATTTTATCATTGTTTTGCAACTTCTGAACATGGAAATATTTTTGATTTTGTGATGAAAACTCAAAATTTAAAATTTGGTGAAGCAGTTAAATACCTAGCTCAATTAGCAGGGATGCAACCTTATATGTTTTCAAAACAAGATGAAGAAAGAGAAAAAAAGTGGAGTGAGTATAAATCCATTTTTAGTCATTATGTTGAATTTTATCACAATGAACTTTTAAAAAATGAAAACTATTCAATTGCTAGAGACTATTTAAAAAATAGATCGCTAAGTAAAGATGAAGTAAAAAAATTTAAAATAGGATACATAGAAAAAAATCCAAATTTTTTCGAAAAATTAAAAAAAGACTACAGTGAAAAAACTTTAGTAGAAACTGGTTTATTTTATTTAGACGAGAAAAAAAAAATATATGTTGAAAGATTTAGAGGTCGATTAATATTTCCAATCAATAATATTTCAGGCCAACCAATAGCATTAGGAGGAAGAATAATTGAAAATTTAGATTACTTAGCTAAATATATAAATTCACCTGAAACAAATTTTTTTAAAAAAGGATCAAATTTATATAATTTGGATTCAGCGAGAAAACTTTCTAACAAAATTGATCACATTTATCTAGTTGAAGGATATATGGATGTTGTAGGTCTTAATAAAAATGGAATTGATAATGTGGTTGCAAATCTTGGCACGTCTTTAACTGACAAGCAAATTTTAACTTTAAACCAATTCTTTGATGATATCATAATTTGTTTTGATGGTGACGAAAGCGGATATAAAGCTGCTGTAAGAGCCGCTGAAAATTCAATAAAGGAACTGAAACCTGAAAAACAAATATCATTTTTATTTCTACCAGACAAAGAAGATCCTGATAGCTATGTAAATAAAAATGGTAAAGATAATTTTATAGATTTTACAAAGCAGAGTAAATTATCAATCCATCAATTTATTTTTAGTCATTATAAAAAACAAACTAAAAATAATCCTTCATCTATGGCTATTTTCGAGAAAAAATTAAGAGGAATTGCAAATACAATAAAAGACGATTTTATAAAAAAATATGTTCTGGAATATTTTTTAGAAAAAATCGCTGAGTTAACACCGCATTCTAACCAAAATAATAAAAAATTTTATTACAAAAAAACAAAATCTTTAGAAAGTACAAAAAAATATTTTCAAGAGAGTCAGTCTTTGACTGGTGTTGAATTAAAAGAGTTTTCTTTATTATATTTAGTAATAAATAAATTAGATTTTTTGCAAGTAAATATTCATCTGATTGAAAATATTAAATTATTTACTGATTTTAATAAAAAAATATTTGAAAAGATTATTGAAAAATTAAAATCTGGTTCACAAATTTCAATTCAAGATCTTAACTTGGATGTTCAATTAATTGAAAAAATTAACAAATTTGCTCCAATCAAACATATTTTAAAAAACCAACCTGGGAATGATAAAAAAATAATTGAATTACTAGAGGATATCTCTAGAGATTTAATGAATTATGATCTTGAGTTCAGAATTCAAGAATTAGAATCAAAGTTTTCAGTTGATATGAGTGAGACTACGTTTAATGAGCTAAAAGAGCTAAAAAAAAAGCAGAATCTCAATTAAACAGACTAAATTAGTAATGGATTTTTATGTAATTGACATTATATAAGATCTCCAAACTCAAAATACTGTGGAAAGAATTATTACTAAATCATTTGCTAGACTTATGGGTAGGGGAACTCATAGAGGTTTCATTACTTATGAAGAGTTAAGCAAATCTCTTGGAAAAAGAAATTTATCTGACGAAAATTTAGCCCAAGCTTTTATACACATACTTGATGAAAATATTACTTTAGTTGAAAAGAAATCAGATTTTAAAGTTTTAAGAAAAAAAGAAAATTCAAATAAAGAGGAAGGAAAAACAATAGAAAAAAGTGATGACCCCATAAGAATGTATTTAAGAGAGATGGGAGGAGTTGAATTATTATCAAGAGAAGGTGAGATAGCTATAGCAAAAAGAATTGAGGCAGGAAAAGATGTGATGCTTATAGCGCTTTCTCAAAGCCCCATAACCGCACAACAGTTTTTTGAATGGAATGATCAATTACAAAAAGATGAAATTTTAGTTAGAGAGATAATTGATATTGATACAAATTATATGGAGGATGAATCTACAGGTCCAAGTGCTAAACAAAAAAATTCTGGTGAAATAGATAAAGAAGATGGAACTAATGAAGATGAAGATGATGACTTTAACCCAACACTCGCAGCTATGGAAACAGAAATTAAACCAAAAGTTTTAAAAACCGTTAATACATTAACTAAAGAATACTCTAAATTAATTAAATATCAAAAAGAAAAATTAGAAAATGTTTTAAACTCTCAAAATTTTTCATCGGCTAAAGAAAAATCTTATGAAAAAATTGTTAATGATATTTTAGAAAATATAAAATCATTACAGCTATCCCCTTCAGTATTAGAAGAGCTTGTACAGAAACATTATATAGAAAATAAAAAAATTATATCATTAGAGGGAAATCTTTTAAGATTAGCCATGGATCATAAAATTCCAAGAAATGAATTTATAAAATTTTATGTAGGTAACGAAATAAATCCAAATTTAAAAAAATTTTTAGATACAAATATTACTTGGAAACAATTTTTTTCTAAAAACAAAGAAGAGTTTAAAAATATTAGGGAAAGATTAATCGAAATTAGTTATAAACTTGGTATATCTGTCACAGATTTTAAAAAATTAGTAAGCAGAGTTCAAAAAGGAGAAAAAGAATCAAGAATAGCAAAAAAAGAAATGGTAGAGGCTAATTTGAGATTAGTAATCTCAATAGCTAAAAAATATACAAATCGTGGGCTTCAGTTCTTAGATTTAATTCAAGAAGGAAACATTGGATTAATGAAAGCTGTTGATAAATTTGAATATAGACGTGGTTATAAATTTTCGACATATGCAACTTGGTGGATAAGACAAGCAATAACCAGATCCATAGCTGACCAAGCTAGAACAATTAGAATACCGGTACATATGATTGAAACAATTAATAAGATAGTAAGAACACAAAGGTTAATTTTAAGTGAATTTGGTCGAGAAGCTACTCCTGAAGAATTAGCACAAAAGTTAAGAATGCCCCTTGATAAAGTAAGAAAAGTATTAAAAATTTCTAAGGAGCCTGTTTCATTAGAAAAACCAGTTGGAGATGAAGAAGATAGCAGTTTAGGAGACTTTATTGAAGACACCAAAGCTTTAGCTCCACTTGAGCAAGCAATCAAATCAAATCTTGGAGAAGCTACTACTAAAATTTTATCTACACTTACTCCAAGAGAGGAGAGAGTTTTAAGAATGCGATTTGGCGTTGGGATGAATACTGACCATACTCTTGAAGAAGTTGGTCTTCAGTTTTCTGTTACTAGGGAAAGAATTAGACAAATAGAGGCAAAGGCACTCAGAAAATTAAAACACCCTAGCAGGTCAAAACAACTAAAAAGTTTCTTAGAAAGCTAGCACTGGGCCGTTAGCTCAATAGTAGAGTACTGCATTGACATTGCAGGGGTAGTTGGAGCGTAACCAACACGGCCCACCATTATTGAATTATCTTTAATTGATAACTTCAAAAAAACGATATAACTAAGTTTATTTTTGGGCCTGTAGCTCTGTTGGTTAGAGCAGTACACTCATAATTTACGACTCAACAAAATGCCTCAAAAGACCATTTAAAATTATTCTTTATTGATCCGTTTCTATTTTTTTAAAAACTTACCAACTATCTACCAACGAGTTTAATCATCCATACAATTTTATAGAGCAGTGCCCTGAAAAGCTGCAAAAATTTATGGTAGAGCAGAGCCCTGAAAAGCTGCAAAAAAAAATAGGAAAGTATAGGATAGAGCAGAGCTCTGAAAAAAATAATTTAACCATTGAAAAGGTTTGTAAGAATCATTACATTATTTTCAGGTGAATTTTTAATTCTATCGAGGGCTACATATACACATAAAATTTACTGACTTTATAAAATGTGTATTTGCAGCCCTCAGACTGGTTAGTTACTTTCACTACCTAGCGGGGGAACTGGGATTTTATATCTGAGCGTAAGTGTTCTCTTGAGAAGTTAGGGGTGACATCAGACCCGATCATAAAATTTTACCTGTAAATTAACTAATGAACTAAGGTTCAACATTGGTGAAATATGAATAAAGTCAGGATATATTATTTTATCTTTTTCGAACTATTAGTTCGGAAAGATAAAAATGACAGATAAAACAAAGTATAAATCTGTAGCTATCGATCATGATTGCTACAAAAGAATCGAAGAGCTTGCAATATCATTACGTCCAGGAGTGACCTTATCACGAGCTCAAGTTGTTAAGATCTTAGTAAATAATAAATTTTTAGAGGACGAAAAAAATTCTTATGAATATGAAGGGAGGTTAAACTAATGAAAAATAGTCTTGATGAAATAATTAAAGAAAGATTAGAAAATAGAAACGAGTGGAAAAATTACCTTGGGTGGCTGTTAACTCATAAAGAACTTCAAATGCAGGCAAAAAAAGAATTTTACAAAGATAAGTTTATTCTTAACCTAATTTTAAAACTTTATTTTCTTCCATATAATGCCTTGAAGTATTTTAGCTATTTGTGTGATCGATATAAATTTCAAATGATTGAAAATGAAATAAAAATGTTAAAAAAAGCAAGAGGGGATGAGGATGAGCAATCATAATAAAATTAGACCTGTTGATAAGAACAATCTAAATGGAAAATATAAAATTTTATTTTCTACACCCCAAACTAAAAACAGCAATATCCCGATGGAATTTAGAGGATTACAAATCTATAATAGTAAATCTTTAGCTGAGGAAGCTCTTAAAAAAAGAAAAAAAATCACTCAAGTTCTTGAAGAAAAAAGGGCCAAGTCTATGCGAGGAAATAAAAGGGCTATAGGAAACTCTGGTGGAGATAAATCTAATTTAATTCAATATAATTCAGAGGTTCAAAAACTTAAAAATGCTAAAATAAAAAGAGCTAAAGAACTTTATAGAGATGGATATTCAAAATCTGAAATTTTGAGAAAAATAATAATTGAATTTAATCTTGATAGAGATTTAGACTCAAGATCTTGGCCTAAATGGCTAACTGATATTGAGTGAAAAAATCCAAAATCACTTACCAACCGATTTACCAACCAATGCAATTACAATAGGAAACAAATAGAAACAAAATAAAAACATTGTTACTTGATTAACTTTTTTAATCGTATAAAACCTAGATTTATCAAAGGGCCTGTAGCTCAGTTGGTTAGAGCAGTACACTCATAATGTATTGGTCCCAGGTTCGAGTCCTGGCGGGCCCACCAGATAAAATTTTAAACTATTTATTAGAAAATTCTTCAAAAGTTTTAAAAAGAGCATTTATATTTCCATCATTAGAATTAAGAATTGATGCAAACTCTTCTTTTTGTGTTCTTGCCAAACTAAGTCCTTCAATAATTAAATCCCTAATTAACGGATTGTCTGGATTTTTCGTATATACTCTCCAATCAATTTTTATTTCTGGTCTATCATTAGTAGCAACTAAAATACTATTAACTATAGTATAATTATCGTTTAAAATTTGTTTATCTTTTACATCAATTTCTGGATTAGTATATTCTGCCAATCTACTTGCAAAGCTTTTCAAAAAATAATTCTCAAATAAATTAGAGTAAATATTTTTTTGTTCATTATTAAGTTTTTTTCTTGCAGAACCTAAAGAGTAAAATCCAACACCTCTTATATCAACTGTTTCTCTAGCAATTTCTTTTAATTGGTTTATTTTTTCTTCTTTAGAAATATTTTCAGATAAAACTTTAGAAGCTCTATTCACTGTAGATTGAATAAATACGTCTGGAGAAATAGAGTAGGCAATATTAAAATTTGATATACAAATTGTAAAAAATAATATTAAAACAAATATCTTTCTCATTTAATTTACAATTTATTTTGTATCTATTTCTTCCCAATCTTCGTCTTCTTTATATATTACTTTAATACTTCCTCTTTGATTATTTTCGATTTTGTTTTCTCTATCTTGGGTATATAAACTTCTTACTGAAGCATAAAAATCTACAGAATTTTTTTCTAAATTTTCAAATGATTCTATGTTAGTTGCTCTAAATTCTACAGCTGATAGCATCTTAGTAGCAGCATACAATTCACCATCTAAATATTCATTATTACCATTTACAGAGATATTGTAATAAGGATCTCCACCCATTACATTCACAAACATTCCTGCTGTATCCCTAATTGTAGATGGACCTAAAACTGGTAATACTAAATAGCAACCTGGGCCAACCCCCCAAGTTCCAAGTGTTTGCCCATAATCCTCTTTAACGTATGCTGGAAATCCTATCTCAGATGCAACATCAAATATACCCAATATTCCAATTGTTGTATTAACGACCAACCTTCCAGTATTTATTCCAGCTAATTTGATGTCGCCTTGCAGCACATTGTTTGGAATGGTTATTAAAGTTGAGAGATTATTTAAAACATTTCCAGTACCTTTTTTAATTGGTGGTGGTAAAGATCTGTATCCTTTAGCAACTGGTTTAAAAACTGCTTTATCTAATCCTTGATTAAACGCAAAAGTCGCCCTGTTTAAGGGCTCAAAGCAATCTTTTGTAGTTTTGCTCTTTTTTTTCAATTCTAATTCACCATCAGATCCAGCAAAAGAATTTGATCCAAGAAAAAAGAGTAAAAAAATAATTTTTAAAAATCTTATCATTTATTAAGAATTATATATTGTTTATATATCTAAAGTAAATCAAGATTTAGTGATAAAAATGTCTTAATTATGGCCTTAAATTATCAAATAATGCAACTGAAATGAGTATTAAAAAAATAATTAATTATTCTCCAAACTTTAATCCAAAAAAAAGAAAAATTGAAAAAATAAAATTTTTAATTTTCCATTATACGGGCATGAAAAAGGAAAGCGATTCAATTAAGAGACTTACAGATATTAACTCAAAGGTCAGCAGTCATTATTTTATAAAAAAGAACGGAGAGCTAACTGTTTTGGTGCCCGATTTGTATATTGCTTGGCATTCTGGGAAATCCAGTTGGAAGAAATTAAAATTTTTAAATCGATATTCACTTGGAATCGAAATAAGTAATCCAGGTCATGATTTTAAATATAACAAATTTTCAAATGAACAACTAAAAACAATTATAAAATTGAGTAGATATTTAATAAAAAAATATAAAATCAAACCTCAAAATATATTAGGACATTCAGATATTGCACCAGATAGAAAAAAAGACCCAGGAGAAAAATTTCCCTGGATGTTACTTTCAAAAGAAAAAATAGGTTTGTGGCACTCAATTGATAAAAATACTCAAAAAAAAAATAGAAAAGTAAAGTTAAATTTTCAAAATAAAAAAATTTTTTTTAACAATCTTTTTAAAATTGGATATATGAATGATAGGAAAAAAAATAAAAATATTAAACACTTAAATTTACTAGTTAAGGCTTTTCAAAGGAGATTTCGACAAGAGCTAATTGATGGCAAAATTGATAGAGAATGCCTTATTATAAGTAATAATCTTGTTAAAAAATTTAATTAAATTTCTTGAATTTTTAAAGATTATAATTAAATTGTTAATGCCAGACAAATGACTTATCACTTTATTAAATTAAAGAGGAAAGTCCGGGCTCTACAAGGACACAGTGCCAGGTAATACCTGGCGGGGGAAACCCTAGGGATAGTGCCACAGAAAATAAACCGCCACAACATGGCAAGGGTGAAAAGGTGTGGTAAGAGCGCACCGGTTCTATTGGTAACAATGAACGCTGGAAAACCCCACTGGGAGCAAGACTAAGTAGAGATGACATTGTTGAAAAACTAAAAGCCGTCCTTGGCTAGTCATCAGGGTTAGTTGCTTGAGCTTAAGAGCGATCTTAAGCCTAGACAAATGATAGGTTTAAATGACAGAACCCGGCTTATAGTTTGTCTGGCACTTCACAATAAAAAAACAAAAAAATGCAATGACAAAAAAATTCATGCTTTAAATAGAAGCATTAATTTTAATGGAGCATAAAAAAGCATTCTCTTTATCTGAGCAACCACACGGAAAGAATTCACCTATATGCAATAATGACATCAAATTTTGCCTTATAAAGTGACTTAAATTAATACAGAATCAACATTTGACTATCATTTTAAATACCCATATATTCCCATATATTCCCAATTATGGAATTTATAAATTTAAAAATATATGTTTTTATCTACTTACGAGAACAAATTAGACAAAAAAGGGAGAGTATCTGTGCCTGCTAGCTTTAGGTCACATTTGTCAAATTTAGGATACAATGGTGTAATTTGTTATCCTTCATTTAATAATTCCTCTATTGAAGCATGTTCTCAAGATAGAATTGAAAAAATTTCGTCTGCGATAGACTCTTTAAATCCTTTTGAAGAAAAAAGAGATTATTTTGCAACATCAATATTAGCAGAAAGTACAAATTTACAGTTTGATAGTGAGGGAAGGATTTCACTTTCAATAAAATTATTAAAACATGCAAAAATAAAAAATAGCATGCTGTTTGTTGGTCAAGGTCAAACTTTCCAGATTTGGGAGCCAACTGCATTTGAAAAATTTAGGACGTCAGCAAGAAAAAAAGCAAATATAAATCGTGCAAGTCTTAAATGGGAAAAACACTTAAACAACAACGAGGGGAAATAAGATGACAATTAACTTTAAAGCACCAGAAATAAAGGAGTTACAACCACGACTTTTAGTTTTAGGAGTTGGTGGTGCAGGCGGAAACGCAATAAACGAAATGATTGAAAATAATATGCAAGGAGTGGAATTTATTGCAGTCAACACCGATGCTCAAGATTTAAAGTTAAGTAAAGCAAAAACGAGAATTCAAATTGGTTTAAATTTAACAAAAGGATTGGGAGCCGGTGCAAAACTTGATATTGGTCAAGCTGCAGCAGATGAATCTTTAAATGAAATTGTAAATACACTTCAAGGTGCAAACATGGTTTTTATAGCAGCTGGTATGGGTGGTGGAACAGGCACTGGTGCTGCTCACGTCATCGCAAGAGCTGCTAAAGAATTAAATATCTTAACAGTAGGTGTTGTGACTCTTCCATTTTTATATGAAGGCCCCTCTAGAATGAGAAGAGCGCAACAAGGTTTAGAAGAATTAAGAAAACATGTTGATACTATAATTGTTATTCCAAATCAAAACCTATTCAAAATAGCTAACGAACAAACCACATTTGAAGAGTCTTTTAATCTTTCAAATAATGTTTTAAGACATGGTGTTCAAAGTGTTACAGATCTAATGGTAAGACCTGGAATAATCAATTTGGATTTTGCTGATGTTGAAACTGTTATGGCAGCTATGGGTAAAGCTATGATGGGAACAGGGGAAGCTGAAGGCGAAGGTCGTGCAATGCAAGCTGCAGAAATAGCAATAAGTAACCCTTTAATTGATGATTATACTTTAAAAGGCGCTAAAGGACTTTTAGTTAATATTACTGGCGGTAAAGATCTCAAACTTTTTGAAGTTGATGAAGTGGTAAATAAAATAAGATCTGAAGTAGATGCAGAGGCAGAGGTAATTATTGGAGCTATTACTGATACAGAGCTTGACGGAAAAATTAGAGTTTCAATAGTTGCAACATCATTAGATGGTCAACAACCTGAGTCAAAATCAGTAGTAAATATGGTTCATCGTATTCATAATCGTAACCCAGGTTATTCTGATTTTTCAAATATTGGATCCTCGCAATCTTTTAATTTCTCAAATACTTCGGCTGCGAACCCAATTTCACATGGTGCTAATGCCTTAAAGCTCGAAAATGAGATTATCCAAGAACAAAAATCTGATACTTCTCATAATCAAATGATGAATGACGGATTTGTTCAGAACGCTGGAATGGAAAGCGAAAGTATAGTTGAGGATAGTTCTATTAATGAAATGGAAAAATCTTTTACAGAAGAGGCCATAGAAACTACTCATCAAGAAACTCATGAAAGCAATTTTGAGAATGAAACTTCTAATGATTTAAAAGAATTTGGTGTTGATTCTGATGCACCAGATTTATTTAGTTCAGAATCTGAAAATTTAAGTCCTGAAGACTTGCTGTCCTCAAATGAAGATGAAGAGGATGATCTTGAGATACCAGCATTCTTAAGAAGACAAAAAAATTAATGGTCTTCCAAGAAATAAATGGACGCCACCATAGTATCGAAAATGCAAAAGCATTATCCGGTGCTGCTAAAAGAAATTATTAGCGTTATTTCCCCTCAACATGGTGGCACATTTATTGATTGTACTTTTGGTCAGGGCGGCTATTCCAAAAAAATATTAGATTTTGAAAATACAAATGTAATTGCTCTTGATAGAGACAAAGGGAGTGAAAAAATTGCTAATCAACTAAAGCAAAACTTTAAAGATAGATTTATATTTAAAAATATTAAATTTAGTCAATTAAGTAATTTAAAGCTCAAAAATGAAAACATAAGAGGTATAATTTTTGATCTTGGTTATTCTTATACTCAAATAAAAGACCCGCAAAAAGGATTATCATTCGATGCTAGCGGTAGATTAAATATGCAGCTCGGATTAAATAGTTTTTCAGCAGAGGATGCAATTAATAAACTAGCTGAAAAAGAATTAGAAAAAATTTTTAAATTTTTTGGAGACGAAAAAGAGGCAAAATATATTGCACGTAATATTATAAAAGAAAGATCTAAAAACATAATTGATACTAAAGTTTTGGTTAAAATTATTGATAAATCAAAAAAAAGAAAAAATTTTAAAATTCATAATGCAACCAAGGTTTTTCAGGCCCTTAGAATTTTTGTAAATAAAGAGATAAGTGAATTAATTTTTGGACTTATTAATGCAGCTAAAATTTTAAAAAAAGGTGGTGTTTTAGGGGTGGTTACATTTCACTCTTTAGAGGATAAAATAGTAAAATATTTTTTTAAAAGTCTTTCTGAAAATAAAAGCATTTCACGATATAGCCCTATTGTAAAACAAGCAGAAACATTATTTAATTTAATTCAAAAAAAACCAATAACTCCTTCAGATAAAGAAGTAAGCGAAAATCCACCATCTAGATCTGCTAAATTTAGATACGTAATAAAGAAAACTGATTTTTATAATTTTGATACTGACATAGAGGAGCAATTCAGAAATTATATGGAAATTGAAAATTATGGAGACAAACTATGAAAAAATTTGCTTTAGTAGTAGTAATTTTTTTTTTAGTCCTATCAACTGCGATAATAAAAAATACAACTAAACAGATTGAAGATGAAATATTTACTGCAAAAGAGAATATTAGAGTTTCAAAATCTGAATTTGAAAATGTATCCTTGGAATATGATTACTTAAGTTCTGCAGAAAGATTACTTGAATATCAATCTCTGTATTTTGAAGATAATTTAATTCAAAAAAATATAAACGATATAAAAATCTACATCATTTCAGATGATAAAAATAAAATTAAAAATTTTACAATTATTAAAGATTAATGGCTGGTAATAAATCGAAACTAACTATAGAAGACTACAAAAGTGATTTCGTATTTAAGAAAAAAGAGAGTGGATTAAATATTCAATTTAATCGTGTAGCTTTTATTTTCTTTGTTTTTTTTATTATCTATTTAATTTATGCAATACATTTATTTCATCTAGGTTCACGAAAAGATAATTTAGCACAAAGAATCAATCTATCTGTATCTTCAAATAAACTTTATAGAGCAGACATTATAGATATAAATGGAAATTATTTAGCTAAGACCGTAAAATCTATCGATATAGGATTAAAAACTTCGGATATAATCAATAAAAAAAAATTACTTCTCAGTTTAAATATAATTTTTCCTGATAAAAACTTTGATCAAATTAAAAAAAAAATTGAAAGTAAAAAATTTTTTTATTTAGAGAAGAAAATTTCAGAAGAAAATTATGAGAAAATAATGAAATTGGGGGATAAGTCTTTAATACCAGAAGAAAAAGTTCTTAGAATGTACCCTCAAAAAAACCTTTTTAGCCATGTTTTGGGTCAGATAGATGATGACAATAATGGTATTTCCGGATTGGAAAAATCTTTGAATGAGGAGCTTAAACAATCAAAAAAACCTATTAGACTTACTCTAGATAAGGATATTCAATTTTTAATAAGAAAAGAATTAATTAAATATCAGGAAATTTTCAAAAGCAAAGGTAGTGCTGCTATATTAATGAATGTCAATAACGGCAACATTCTATCATTAGTTTCCTTGCCAGATTTCAACCCAAATCAGAGACAAAATATAACTAATGTAAATTATATTAATAGGGTAACAAAAGGAACGTATGAACTAGGCTCTGTTTTTAAGGCATTTACTTTTGCTAGCGCTTTAAATGCAAAGGTAATTAAACCAGATACTGAATTTTTAGATTTACCCAAATCAATTAAATGTGACAAATATAGAATAGGTGAGTACGATAATGAGATACCTATAGATCTAACTGCAGAACAAATTTTAGTTAGATCTGGAAATATAGGATCAGTAAAAATTGCACAAAGAGTCGGCTCAGAAAAATTTAAATTATTTTTAGAAAAAGTTGGCGTATTAAGTGATATCGATTTTGATATTGAAGAAGTTGCACCTCAAAAAAATTATGATTTTGGAAAATGTAGACTAGCTACAGCTTCTTTTGGACATGGAATAGCAACTACAATTCTTCAATTAGCAAAGGGTTATTCTGTTTTATCAAACGGTGGTTTTGAAATTAAGCCAACATTAATTTATGAAGAAAAAAATTTTAAGAAAAAAAATGAAAGAATATTAAATAAAGGTGTTTCAGAACAAGTTGTTAGTGCTTTAAGAAAAATTGTAAATACTGAGGAAGGGACAGCTAAATTTGCAGACGTTCAAAATTATGAAATTGGTGGAAAAACAGGAACTGCTGATCAACCTGTGGGAGGAGCATATTCTGAGGCAAAAATAAATACTTTTGCCTCCATTTTTCCTACATCAAATCCAAAATTTGTATTTGTTGTAATGCTAGATACTCCAAAAAAATCTAAAGATTATTATTATAAGTATAGACATCGAAAAGGAGGGTGGAAGGGTACACTTTATAATACTGCTGGCTGGACCTCAGTAGAGGTAGCTGGAAAAGTTATAGATAAAATTGGGCCTATTTTAGCCACAAAATATATAGAGGTTAATTAATTATGCTTCTAGGAAACTACTTTCATAACATAGATAAAAATTATAAAAATTTTTCTTTTTCAGGAATTTCATTTGACACAAAGAATATTAAAAAAAATAATATTTTTTTTGCAATTAAAGGAAATAATATTGATGGTAATAAATTTATACCTAAAGCAATTAAAAAAGGATCTAAAATTATTGTGACTGAAAGAAAAACAAATCAATTCCAAAATGGAATTTTGTATATTCATACAAATAATGTAAGAAAATTATTAGCTGAAACCGCTTTTAAAATTTATAGTAAAAAACCAAAAAATTTAATTGCAGTTACTGGTACAAACGGAAAATCCTCAGTAGCAGATTTTTATTATCAAATATTAATATTAAATAATAAAAAAGGCGCTTCAATTGGCACATTAGGTGTTAAATCAAAAAGTATTAATTTGAATTTATCAAATACCACAATAGATCCAATCAAATTGGCTAAAATATTAAGCAAGTTAAAAAATCAAAAAATAGAAAATGTAATTATGGAAGCCTCTAGCCATGGTTTAAAGCAAAATAGATTAGATGGTTTAAAGTTTAATTCAGGTATATTTACTAATCTATCCCAGGATCATCTTGATTATCATAAAAATTTAAAAAGCTATTTAAAAGCAAAACTTTATTTATTTCAAAATCTAATCAAAAAAAGAGGAAATGTAATTACAGATCAATTAATACCTGAGTTTAAAAACATAAAAAAAATTGCAGTAAATAAAAAATTAAAATTGCATACACTTAATGACGAGAAAAATAATCTAGAGCTTTTATCTCATAATTTTAAAGGGGAGGGTCAATTTCTCAGAATTAAATTAAATAGCTCAATAAGGAATATAAATTTAAATTTAATTGGAAAAATACAATTAAAAAATGTTTTGATGGCAATAATTGCAGCAAAATATAGCGGAATTAGTTTAGATAAAATTTTAAATACAATTCAAAAATTAAAACCGGTTGAGGGAAGGCTTGAAAAAATTGGTAAAATTAAAAATCAATCAAAAGTAATTCTTGATTATGCTCATACGCCTGATGCTTTAAAAACATGTCTTTTAAATCTTAGAGAACAATTTCCTAATAAAAAAATTACAGTCCTATTCGGTTGCGGGGGAAATAGGGATCAAAATAAAAGATCAAAAATGGGTAAAATAGTTAGTGATTTTGCGGATAGTATCATTCTTACAAATGATAATCCTAGATTTGAAGATCCTCAAAAAATAAGAAGAGATATAAAAAAGGGAATTAAAAAAAGGAAAATTATTGAAATATCTAATAGAGCAAGAGCAATAAAACAAGCTATTTATAATTTGAATTCAGGTGATATTTTGTTAGTTGCCGGGAAAGGCCATGAGAAAACACAAGATATTGGAAATAAGAAAATTTTCTTTTCAGATAGAAAGGTAATTCTAAATGCTATTAAGCACAAAAATGATAATTTATTAGATAATTTGAAATTAAATGTGGTTAAAGAGGTAGCCAAAATTAAAAAATTGTCTGCCTCTATATCTTTAAAAACTGCAAGAATTAATTCTCAAGAAGTTACTAAAAATGATATTTTTTTTGCTATTAGAGGAAAAAAAAATGATGGTAATAAATATGTTTTACAATCATTCAATAAAAAAGCATCGTTAGCTGTAGTAAATAAAATCCAGAATAAATTAAGTAAAAGTCGACAGATTAAAGTAAAAAATACTTTAAAATTCCTAACAGATATTTCAAAAATTTTTAGAAAAAGTATTGATACAAATATTATAGCTATCACAGGCAGTTGTGGTAAAACTACACTCAAAGAATTGTTGGGTAATGTATTAAGTAAAATTTCAAAAGTAAGTATTTCTCCAAAATCTTATAACAATAAATTTGGGGTCCCTTTAAGTCTATTTAATTTAAAACAAAATGATGAATTTGGAATTTTAGAGATTGGAATGGATAAAAAAGGAGAAATTGACTATTTATCTAAAATTATAAAACCAGATGTTGGTGTGATAACAAATATAAATTATGCACATGCTAAAAATTTTAAAAATATTAAACAAATTGCTTTGGCAAAATCTGAAATTATTAACAATATAAAACCTAATGGTTATGCTGTATTAAATGCAGATGACAGCTTTTTTCAATTACATAAAAAAATTGCCATAGAAAATAAAATTAAAGTAGTTTCTTTTGGAATTAAAAGTCAGAAATCAGACATTAAATTAATTAATATACAGCCCTTTGGAAAAAATTTTAGAATTAATATTAGATTAAACAATAAAAAAAAGTATTTTGCATTATCTAACGATTTTCAAAATAATATATCCAATACACTTTCTGCTTTAGCAGTTATTAGTATTTATAAAAATATATTTAAACTTAATGAAAATATTTTTCTCAATTTTAAAATTCCTGAAGGAAGAGGAGATCATTCTGTAGTAAAAATTGATAATAAAAAAATTAATTTAATTGATCAAAGTTATAATTCAAATCCTCTATCATTAAAATCAGCAATAAAAAATTTTGATAAAATAAACTCAAAAAAATCAAGCAAATACCTACTAATTGGTGACATGTTGGAGCTCGGTAGTCATTCTAAAAAACTTCATCAATCTATTGCTCCAATAATTAATCAAACTAAGATAGATAAGGTATTTGTTAAAGGTAAAATGGCATCTATAATATTTTCAAGTATTTCAAAAGCCAAAAAAGGCAGGATTTTATTATACAATTCTCAAATTATTGAATTGATTAGAAAAGATTTAAATAATAATGATTATTTAATGATTAAAGCCTCACTTGCGACAGGATTCAACGACATAGTAAAAGATCTGAAAGGATTGCATTAATGCTTTATCAATTTTTATTAAATTTCGTTGATACTTTTAGTTTTTTAAATGTATTTAAATATTTAACTTTTAGAACAGGTTTATCTTTTTTCACTTCATTGGTTATTGTACTGATTATCGGGGGTCCTTTTATTAAATTTTTTTCAAAACAAAAAATTTTAAATCCAATTCGGAACGATGGACCTGAAGATCATATAGTTAAAAAAATTGGTACACCAACAATGGGAGGTTTAATAATTTTATTCGGCTTATTGGTATCAGTAATATTTTGGGCTGATTTATCAAATATTAATATTTTATTTTGTGTCTACATAGCAATTACGTTTGGATTGTTAGGAGCATATGATGACTTTAAGAAGATTAAATTTAGCAACTCATCAGGAATTTCTTCAAAGTTTAAAATAACTTCACAAGTAATATTAGCAATTATTGGTGTAAGTTTTTTTGTTTATTTAAACGATTATCAAGGTTTAAATAATTTATATTTTCCATTCTTTAAAAATTTAATCATAAACCTTGGATGGTTTTTTATACCATTTGCAATATTTGTAATTATTGGTTCGTCAAATGCTGTTAACCTTACAGATGGATTAGATGGTCTAGCAACAGTGCCTGTAATTTTAGTTGCAGCATGTTTTGCTTTTATAAGTTATGTTACTGGAAACATCGTATTTTCAAATTATTTACAAATTCCTTACATAGAAGGAACTGGTGAAGTATCAATTTTTTGTGGGGCAATTATTGGCTCTTGTTTAGGTTTCTTATGGTTTAATGCTCCACCTGCTAAAATTTTTATGGGTGACACAGGCTCATTATCTCTTGGAGGATCTTTAGGCGCAGTAGGAATTATCACAAAGCATGAAATTGTTTTAGCTATTACTGGTGGACTTTTTGTACTAGAAGCAGTTTCAGTAATGGTTCAGGTAATTTCGTTTAAACTTACTGGAAAAAGAATTTTTAGAATGGCTCCTATTCATCATCATTTTGAGAAAAAGGGTTGGCCAGAGTCTACAGTTGTAATTAGGTTTTGGATTATCTCTATCATTTTAGCAATGATTGGTTTAGCTACCTTAAAATTAAGATAATGGAAATATTTAATAATATTTTTTTGGGAAAAAAAATATTAATTTATGGTTTAGGAAAGAGTGGTCTTTCATCTTATAAGTTTTTAAAAAACAAGTCTGATGTATATTTGTTTGATGACAATCAAAAAATTAAATTAAAACCTAAAAAAAAAATTATTAAACTAAAGCAAATTCAAAAAATAAATTTTGATAGAATAATTATTAGTCCTGGAATTGATATCTCAAATTGTAAATTATCAAAATTTTTAAAGAAAAATTTTAAAAAAATTCATAGCGACCTTGATGTTTTGTATTCATTTTATAACAATGAAAGTATTACAATTACTGGAACTAACGGTAAATCTACAACTGCTAAAATTTTACATGATGCTTTAATTGATCAAAAAAGAGACTCAAGACTTATTGGGAATATTGGTAATCCAGCATTATCAGAAAAAAATATTACAAAAAAAACAATCTTTGTAATTGAGGCTTCTTCTTATCAGCTAGATTACAGTAGCATATTTAAATCAAAATATGCTTTTATTTTAAACATAACTGCAGACCACATTGAGAGACATAAAAGTTTAAAAAATTATGTAAATGTAAAATTTAAATTATTAAAATCTCAAATAAGT
>CACNTB010000009.1 GCA_902623305.1 uncultured Pelagibacteraceae bacterium | reverse complement strand
CAATTTTAGAAATTTCTGAATTTATAAAAATATTTTTATAGTGAGACATCTTTCGAAAATATTTCTAACGAATTATCAAAATCTTTGTTTTTAGTTAAAGGAACTGTAATGTATATTATTGAAGATAATTTTTCATATTTAGATTTAATTTTATTTGTAATTTCTTCAGGGTGTCCATACAAAATTATTTGTTTCCCAGCCTCGTAAGAAGAAGAAATATTTTTACCAAAACATTGATGTTTATTATATTTTTTTAATTTTTTAAATATTATATCAGTTACTTGCATGAAAGGTGATTTATCTGAATAAACTAACTCCTCACCTTTATCTTTAAGTTTATTAGCAAAAATAATTTTACTTAATTTAATTTTTTTGAAGGCATCATCTTGGCTAAGTGGCGAATGTTTTATGTAATTTTCAATATGATTTTCTATAATTTTCTCAGAGCAAAAATTTGATATTACAATTGACCATTTATTTTTTGCACATAATTTTACGTTGTATGAATTTTCATTAAGCGCAGGCATTAAAATATCTAGATTGGTTCTATTTCTATAAAGATGATTGAAATAACCTAGGCCCAACTCTTCATTTCCAAATTTTTTTGTAGAAACTTTAAAATTTTCTGTTTGAATATCTATCAGATTGTCATTAGTTAACAAATTTTGTAAAATACCTTCTATCTCTAATGTAAGTGCATGATTATTTTTATCCTCAAATCCAATAGCTTCAATGTCAGACATATTTGCTCCGCTTCCTATTCCTAACATTAGCCTACCTTCAGTTAAGTTATCAGCCATTGAAATTAAACTTGCTACAATAGCTGGTTTATAAAAATTTAGATTAGTTGTTAAAGTTCCTAATCGAATGTTTTGCGTAAGCTTTGATAAAGCTGATACCATCAAAAGACTTGAAGTAATTTTTTCATGCTTGTCTGTTATATGCTCTCCAAAGAAAGCCTCATTTAAACCCCATTTATCGGCATTAACCACCTGGTTTATGACTTCATTTGTTACGTCATAAATTGAACTATCTTTATTATGGACGGGAATTGAGAAAAGACCTTTTTTCATGTTTTACTGAAATTATGAATATAAAATAATATTAATATTCGATGTTATATATATATATGAAATTTTAAAATCAAGTAATTTAAATTTGTATGAATTCAAAAATTAAAAAAATTTCTATTGGTACTGCTCAATTCGGCTTAAATTATGGTTCATTAAGGAAAAGAAAAAAAATAACAAAAATTGATTTCAAAAAAATAATTTCATATTGCAAAAAGAAAAAGATAACTAAATTAGATACAGCCATAAATTACGGTGATAGCCAAAAAAAAATCGGTAAAATTTTAAAAAGAAGTAAAAATAAATTTACAATTACGAGTAAAATACCTACTTTAAAAAATGTTAAAATAAAGAATGTTAATAAAATTATTTTAAACTTTATTAAAAGTTCAAGAAATGATCTTCAAAATGAAATTGATACGATTTTAATTCATGATGAAAACGACTTATTATTAAAAAAGGGAAAAGTAATTTTTGAAACTTTATCAAAGCTTAAGAGAAGAAAAATCGTTAAAAATATTGGTTTCTCTATTTATAGTTTTGAAAATATTTTAAAAATCATAAAAAAATATCAATTTGATACAATTCAAGTTCCATTTAATTTATTTGATCAAAGAATATTAAATCCAAAAATTTTGAAAATTTTAAAAAGAAAAAAAATAAAAATTCAGATAAGATCAATTTTTTTACAAGGACTTTTAGTTGAGTATAATAAAAAAAATTTAATTAAAAAAAGTTTTAGAATTAAATTCAAAAATTTAGATGAAATCTTGAATACAAATAAAATAAATGCTTTAGAGGCTTGTATAATGTTTATAAAAAATTATAATTTTTATAGTAACATCATTATAGGAGTTGACAATTTTGACCAATTGAAAGAAATATTAATGTATTTCAACAAAAATAAAAATTGTAATATAAACTTTAATAATTTAAAATCTAATGATTTACAATTAATAAACCCCTTATACTGGAAAAAATAAGATAATAATAAATTTTAATTATGGATATTTTTAAAAATAAACAAATTTTTATAACTGGTGGCACAGGAAGTTTTGGGCAAGAACTTATTAGTTTAATAATAAAAAATAAAATAAAAGTAAAAAAATTAATTATTTTTAGTAGAGATGAATTCAAACAATCTGAAATGCAAAAAAAATTCTCTGAAAAAAAATATCCTTTCCTAAGATATTTTATTGGAGACATAAGAGATAAAGAGAGATTAAGTCGTGCAGTAGAGGATACAGATATTGTAATACATGCTGCAGCTTTAAAGCATGTAAATCTTGGAGAATATAATCCAATGGAGGTAATAAAAACTAATGTTATTGGTGCCCAAAACTTAATTGAAGTTTGTTTAGATAAAAATGTCTCTAATATTATTGCATTGTCCACAGACAAGGCATCATCACCAATAAATCTTTATGGTGCATCTAAGTTATGTTCAGATAAAATTTTTATATCTGCAAATAATATAAAAGGAAAAAGAATATCTAAATTTAGCGTAGTTAGATATGGAAATGTTTTAGGAAGCCGAGGATCTGTTTTAGATATATTTAAAAAATGTAAAACTAAAAATGATCCATTTCCTATTACTGATAAAAACATGACAAGATTTAATATTACACTTAATGAAGGAGTATTGTTTGTGGTTAAATCTTTGGAAATTAACAAGGGTGGTGAAATATTTGTACCAAAATTAAGAACATTTAAAGTAACTGAATTAGCAAAAGCAATTAAAAGAAATTGTAAAATTAGAGAGATAGGTATAAGGCCTGGAGAAAAATTACATGAAGAATTAATTTCAAAAAGCGATATATATCACACAATTGAAAATAAATATATGTATGTAGTTTTAGATCCAGCAAACACCACAAGTTTTAATTTAAAAAAAAATTATTCACAATTTATAAAAACCAAACTTAAAGATTCTTATAGTAGTGATAATGGTAATAATTTAAATTATAATGAGTTAAAAAAAATTTTATTAAAAGAAAAATTGCTTTAATTAAATTGTCTAAAAACTTAAAATCTTACGGACTACATAATATTCAGGATTTAAACTTTAAATTTTTATCAAGTTCACTTAAACAGAAATTTATTACTAATTATAAAAGATGTAGTTTATTTGAAAACCGAATATCAAAAATTACAAACTCTAAATATTCTATAAGCTGTAATAATGGCACTTCAGCTATATTAATGTCGATACTTTCTTTGAATATAAGGAATGTTGTCGCAATCATTCCTAATATAAATTTTGTTGCAATAGCAAGTATAATTAATTTGATAAAAGGAAAATACATAATTTGTGATGTAAATAAAAATACAGGAATGATAGACAAATATTCGTTTCTTGAAGTTATAGATTTTTGTAAATTAAAAAAAATTAAACCGAATTTATTTTTTCCCATACATTATGCAGGAAATGTAATTAATCTAAAAGAAATAAAAGAAATAGCAAATAAAGAAAAGATAAGTATTGTCGAAGATGGTTGTCATAGTTTTGGAAGTTTAGATACTAAAAATAATCCCGTTGGCTCATGTAATGATTCAAGATGTACAACATTTTCTTTTCACCCAGTTAAAAATATCACGACTGTTGAAGGTGGTGCAATCACAACAAATAATCATAATGTATATAAAAAATTAATTTCCATTAGAAATCATTCTTTAATAAGAACCTCCATAGAAGATCCATATTATTTACAGAGTCCAAGTCTAAATTTCAGAATGGGAGAAATAAATGCTGAAATTGGATTACAGCAACTTAAAAAAATTGGGCAATTTAAAACTAAAAGACAAAAGTTAGTAGATTATTATATTTTAAGACTAAAAAAGTATGATAAATTTTTTTCTGTCTACAATTTTAAATCAAAAAAAGTATTTTGGCATTTATTTGTGATTTTATTAAAAAGTAATTTAAAAAAAAACAAAAAAAATTTTATGAATTACTTAAGTAAACATAAAATTCAGACACAAATTCATTATAAACCCTTGTCTTTTCACAAAGTTTTAAAAAAAAATGCAATAAAAACTTTTTCTAAAAATTCAAAAATATTTTATGAGTCTCAATTAACTTTACCTTTACACACTAAAATGAATTTTAAAGATATAGATTATATTGATAGTAAAATTAAAAAATACTTAAATATTTAAATTCTTACATTAAAATTTTCATTTTTGAGAAATGTTTTAATTTTAAATATATTATAATCATTAAAGATTAAAATTCTTCCCATTGCAATTGAGCTAATTTTATTCATTGCCAGATATTTTATATGCTCTAGATTTCCAATTCCGCCTTCAAATATGCAAGAAATAGAAATAATTTTTTGAAGTTCTCTACATATTTTTATGTCCATTCCTTTTTTCGTGCCCTCATTTTCAACAAAAGTTATTTTAAATTCACCCACACCTAATTTTTGCATTTTTTCTATATATCTATAAAGATCTTCATCATTTTTTTCATAAATTTTTAGTTTTCCTTTAATGTTTACAATATTTAAACCAATTACAATTGCTTGACCTCCAAAAGTCTCAACAAATTCTTTTATATTTAATTTATTGAATAAAACAGACCTGTTAAGAAAAATTTTTTCTGCACCATTTTCAATAATTTGTTTTGCAATATTTAGATTTTGTATTCCACCCCCAAAAGTCAAAGGAGTGCTTGTTTCTTTTGAAATCTCTTTAAGTGTATTAAGATCTGGAACAAAATTTCCCTTACTTTGATTATAATTATCAATATCTATTAAAATTATTTCGTCTGCTTTTTGGCTCTCAAAGGCTTTAATTGTCGATACAGGATTTCCTGCTGCCTCATGATTTTTAAACTTTGTACCTTTTACTAGTTTATTTTTAGATAATAATAGTGATGGTATTATTCGAATATAACTCATTTTTTAAATATTTAAAAAATATTTCATAAATTTTACTCCATTTACCTGACTTTTTTCAGGGTGGAATTGTACTCCTAAGAAATTATTTTTTCTTATAACCGAAGGAATAACTCTTTGATCAAATTTAATATAACCTTCAAGAAATTTTTGATCATTTTTATCTAATTCTTGAATAGAAAATGAGTGACAAAAATAAAAATCTTTATTATTAAGAAATATTGAGTTTAATTCATCTGATTTAAATTCCACCTTGGACCATCCAATATTAAATTTATTTTTTTGGCTGATTTTTTGAACATTTGCTTTAAGAAAATTTAATCCATTTGCCTCCCCATTTTCATAAAGCCTTTCACAAAATATTTGTAAACCTAAGCAAATTCCAAGAATAGGTAATTCAGAGTTTAAATTATCAGATAACAAATCAAAAAGTTTATTCTTTTTTAGGTTTTGTAAGCATCTAAAAGCCGATCCAACTCCAGGTATAATTAGTTTATCAATGTTTTTAAATTCATTTTTGTTGCTTATAATTTTAGGTGTAAATCCAAGATTATAGATTAAGTTGTAGACTGAATAAATGTTTCCAGCATCATAATTTAAAATTCCTACATTCATTAACTTTTAAATTTTTCAATCCATTCATTAAAATCTTTTGGGGTGAAATTAGATGTATTACGTTTTTCTTTTTCTTTATCCCATTCTTGTCTAGGGCTTACCAAATGATCAAAAACGATGTCATAAAAATCATCCTCACTTATATTTACTAGTTTTAAAAATAATTCTAGAGATTTTGGTTTTTTTCCATCATATAACTTAGTAAGCTCAATTCCTTTTTTTCTAGATAGTCTTTTATTTCTTATGTCTATTGAAACTAAATGTGCCGTTCTACCGAAACCTCTTTTTAGAAATTTTATATAATCACGAACTCCTTGCATCATGCATTCAATTTTTTCATAATTATATTCTTTAGGAACTCCCTCAACCTCGTCTACTTGCCAGTCTAATTCCTTTTTTATTATTTCAACTTGCTTTTTCACATCCCACGGAATGTAGTTACCAAGATATGCTGCTTTTATATTATTAATATTTAGCTCTCTCTGACTTGGAAACAAATAAGTCTTAAAGTCATTAAAATTAAATTTTTGATTTGGGTATCTTGATTTTAACATTTCAAACATATCCTCAGCATTTATACCAAGGTTAGAAATTTTGTTGAATTTTTCTACGTTTAATTCTTCAAATTCATTGTAATTATAAAATGAAGCATATTCAGCTGACGGTTCACCATAAAATATCAAAGGAACTTTTTTTTGTATGGCATAATTAATTGGCAATGCAGCAATGCCAACATGACAGTGCCAACAGAAATCACCTCTTCTAATTAAACTTTCAAGCATTGTTTTTTTAACTAATTCGAAATTTGGTTTAAAATTGATGTACTCAACACCTAATTTGCTAAAAGTTTTTTCATTATTTCTTTCAATGTTACTTCTATAAAAATTATGATCAAATCTTATAACTAATGGTTTGAGTTTTTTCTCTTTTACCAAGTACCAGAGAGTAAAAGTTGAGTCTTTGCCGCCAGAAAAAGGAACTATGCAATCGTAATCATATTTACCTTTATAATTATTTATAAGTTTGTCTAATAGATCTGATCGTTTATTCCAATCTATTTCATTCTTTTTCTCGATTTGTGTACATACAGAACATTTATTTTCTTCAGAGAATAGTAATGTCTCTGAAGTTTCTGGCATTACACAGTTACTACAAATTTTCATAATAAATTATTTATTTTATACAATAACTTATCTTAAATTGAACCTAATTATAAATTATCTTTACTCTTATAAAGATTTTATTTATTGATATAAAATTCAATTTAAACTTATAAAATATGAAAAGCATCAAATTTGCACGTTCTGAAATAGTGCAACTAAAGAACATTTATCAAAGTACACAAGATTTTTTTAATTTTTTAAAAAAAAAAAAGATTCTTACTAAAGAAACAAAAAGAATAATTGATGCTGGATGTGGATATGGCTCTAATATTCAATATATTTCTAAACAATTTCCATCAGCTGAATTTCATGGCTGGGATTATCATAAAAAGAAAATAGAAATTGCAAAAAAGATCAATGAGTCAAAAAATAATTATTTTAAGAGAAAAAATCTTTTAAAATTAAAACCGATTAAAAATTTTAAAATAGACCTTCTTTTTTCAATTCACACATTTTGTTGTTTTAAAGATATAAGCACTGCTATAAATTCAATAACAAAAATCAGGCCAAATTGGATTGCCATAAACTCTTTATTTTATGACGGTCCGTTAGACGTCTTAATACACATAAGATCTGAGGAAAATTTCAATAATGATAAAAATCCAGACAGTGACTTTAACATACATTCAATTGACAGAACAAAAAAAATACTTGCAAATAAAGGTTACAAGTTAGTAAAAATCATTCAATATTTTCCAAAAAAAAGCTTAAAAAAAAAATCAAAAAAAAGAGGTAGTTATACTATCAAAACAGAATTTAATAAAAATACCACTTTTTCAGGACCAGTTTATCTTCCGTGGCATTTTTTAATAGCTAAAAAAATTACAAAAAAATGAGGGGATTGCTTTGATTAGTAAGAACAGCTTTTTTATAAAAAATATCAAAAATATAATTTTTATTGGATATCATGAAAAATTTATAGAACTTAAAAAGATTTGCAATCAAAATAATATTAATTTTTTTATAATTACATCTTCTGATCAATCTAAATACCTAAAAAATTTTGAGTATAAAGTATTTAATAAAGTTGATAAAAAATTTAAAATTTATGTAAAAAAAAATTACGATATAGATAATACGTTATTTGTAAGTTTAGGATCAAGATTAATATTTAAAGAAAAAGATATTAAAAATTATTTTAAAAATAATTTAATCAATTTTCATGCTACAAGACTTCCTTATGATTCAGGAGGAGCGAGTACATCGTGGAAAATAATGAAAAATGATCGTATTGATAACCAACTTGTTCACTTAATCGATCAAGGCATAGATACAGGGCCAATCTTACAAACTGCTAACTCAGTAATTCCAAAGGAATATCAAACGCCTAGAGAAATTGATGAATTTTCAATGAGTAATTTCTTAATTTTTTTTGAACTTTTTATAAAAAAAATAAAAAAAAAAAAAAAATTTAAACTAATTAATCAACCTAAATATATTGGAAATTACAATCCAAGACTAAATTCAAATGTAAACAGCTGGGTTGATTGGACAATGTCTTCATATGAATTAGTTAATTTTATAAATGCTTTTGAAGATCCGTATGATGGTGCTCAAACAAAAATTAATAATATCGACGTAAGAATCAAAAAAGTTCAGCTGCATGGAGGAGAAATTTCAAATCACCCATATATGTCTGGAATAATATCACGACATGATAAAGAGTGGATAATTGTAAGCACCAAGGATAAGAATATGCTTATTATAGAAGAAGTACTTAATAAAAAAAAAGAAAATATTATCAATAAACTAAAGCCGGGTGACAGATTTATTTCTCCAGTTAAAATGATCTTTAAATCCAAACAAAGAGTGAAATATTCTTCAAAAGGCTTAAAAAGAATTAATGGAAGAAAATCTAAAAAATAAAAAAATATTATTTATTTTGCAGAGAGATTGGGCCATTAAACATGGGTTTGAAATAATTAAAAAACTTAAAGAAAATGGAGCATTAGTCTCAGCTATAGCATTTAAAAAAAGTATAGAGAGTTATATAAATTTTCAAAAAGATGTAAGTTTTGAAAAAATTTTAGAAGAAAGTTATATAGAACAAAATTCAATAGAAATAATAAACAAAAATAATTACGACTCAAAAAAGTTTTTAGAGGATTTTAGATTAAAATCTATTTGGGAATTTATTCACACTTTAAGAGGAAAGGCAACCTCATATAAAAATAAATTTCCTTTTTCTTATAATCAAAATCTTAATGATGAAGAACTGAAAAATTATATTTTGGCATTTGGCTGTAGCCTGGTTGAACTTTACAAAAGTTTTAAACCCGATCTAGTAATATTTTATAATTATGGTGATATTAGACACCATCTTATTGCCCAACTATCAAATATTAATAAAATCCCATTTTTTTTTGCAAATGACACAAAGGTTAAAAATATTTCTGCCTTTTTTTATGATCTTAACTGTGAAAATAGTTTTTTTCAAAATCAAATAGAGAATTTTTTAAATAAAAAAAAGGAACCAAAATATTTAAATAAATCAATAGAATATTTGACTGAAAATAGAAAAAAAATACAAACTCCAATGAATATTAAGGATGTTAATTTAAATATCAATCTATTTAATTTTAAAGATGAAAAAAATTTGATCAAGACAATCTTTAGAAAAATAAAAGTTAAAAATGATATTCTAGATGAATCAGAAAGAATAAGTTTATTTCGAATTATTAAAAACTATATTGATAAAAAAAAAAACATAATTGATATGAAATTTTATAAATTTGATAAATTAGAAAATATTGAAAATTTTGTATTTCTTCCTTTACAACATGAGCCGGAAGCTATGCTTGGAATTTGTAACCCAGTATTTGACAATCAATTCGAAACAGCAAAAATATTGGCTAGAAATTTACCTAATAATTATTCTTTAGTAGTTAAAAATCATCCATTTAAGTATTT
Organism: uncultured Pelagibacteraceae bacterium; assembly: GCA_902623305.1. Taxonomy (GTDB): domain Bacteria; phylum Pseudomonadota; class Alphaproteobacteria; order Pelagibacterales; family Pelagibacteraceae; genus Pelagibacter. Next base: position 30,217 of record CACNTB010000009.1, on the reverse strand, counting down.
CTTTAGATCAAAAAAATATTTAAATAAATTTAAAAACTGCCCAAACATAAAAGTTATAGATCACAAAATACCAAATGAATTAGTATATAAAAAAATGAAATGTTTAATTTCTTTTTCAGGAACTTCAATTTTTGAAACAGCAATTTTAAAAAAACCAGCTATCCAGATAGGCAATTTAAAGTCAATGAAATATTTACCTAATATTTTTTATTTAGAACGGCTTCAAGAAATAGATAAAATTATTTATAAAATTGAAAGCAATTTTGAGAAATATATTAATTCTTATGAATATGATGAAAAACTCCATTATTATATTTCAGCAGCGTATGAAACTGGATTTTATTTTAATAAGTATGAAGACGATTATAGACATAATAAAGAAAGCCTAGAATATATGTGGAATAAATATTTAGAAGAAATACAAAAAATATTTTAGCTTAAAAATTTAATTTTGAGTCTTTACTAGTTTGTTCTTTAATAAAATCGAACAAACATCGTATAATTCCCATACTGGAACGTTTAATTTTTCAGCAATGTCAATTAGATCATTTTTTCCATCGCACCAGGTCAGCATGTTGATAATTAGTCTAGAAAGTTTATCAATTTCACTTCCTGATTTGTCTGTAACATCCGGATACAATTTTCTTTTTGATAAAAAAGGCTCTCCTTTAATTGTAGATATTGGAAAAAAATTGTTTTCAATGGCTTGTAAACAGTTTTTTGTTAAATTAAATCCACCCTCCAAACCTTTAGAAGTTACTACAGTTCCTAATTTATCTAATGAAGTATGATATTCCTTATAATCACCAGGTTTTGTTCTACAAAGAGTAACAACTGGCAAGTCTATACCTGGTGAACAGTATTGTCTTTCATCACTAGCTCTTTCTTCCCAAGGATATGTTTTAAATTTACTATCAGTATTTTTAATTACATGCAGAGAAATTTTATCTGTTTTTGTGTCCCTGTATTTTGTTGGAATAATTGAATAATTTTTTTCATCTCCAACACAAGTTAAACAATAGCCAAATAAAATGTTTTTTTTCATCTGTTTTAAATTTCTACTTAAATATATTAAAGAACCTATTGTTTCAGGAACAAAAACAATTCTATATGAATATCTTCTATTTTTTAATTCAGAAATCCATTTTGTTATATATGTTAATACTGCTGGGCCAGAAATTTCATTATTTGCCATAGAAGGATGGCAAATGTATGAAGAAATAAAAATTTCTTTTTTTGACTTACCTTTAATCAGTATCTCCCCATAGTGTAAAAAACCCTTTTTTATTTTTGAATTTATACAAACTTTATACAAACCTTTTTTATCAAGCTTATTTCTTTCATTATGAGTTATACAAAAACCCCAATCCTTTTTATAATATGTTGTTTTATAAGGTATAGCATTGGGTAAATTTGGCAGAGAATAAAGTTTTTTATTTAATTCTTTGAATTTTATTTTTTTATTTATCGGCTGACTATAACCCACAAGATGTAAATTATTTTTTTTTATAGAACAAATTTTTTTCCCTCTTGGATTAATAATATATGCGTCTTTAATCTGCCATTCATCAGGTACTTTCCAATCAAAAACTTTTTTTCCTGACTTTATTTTATTTATTTTTAAATCTGGGATTATTTTTTTTATATCATTTAATGTATTTAATGTGCCTTCTCCAGTTATACTTCTGTTGTAAGGCCAAATTTTTTGACCAAAATTATATATATCTTTTCCTATTTTTGATTTCATGAGCTTGAAAGTTTTTTTGAAAACTTAACTATTTGATTGTCAGTTTTATTAATATTTTTAAATATTTTTGCTGCTTCAACTGGTGATTTTTTAAAAGCTATTTCCAATATATTCATCCAATTAACATTATTTTTTGATCTTATTTTTTTAATTTTATCAATAATTTTTTTTCTACTTTTAAAATTTTCTCTTATTATAAATTTAGCAAAAATAGAAATTTTTTTAATTTTAGCAACATTAACATATCCATTATTTAAAAACATATTTATTGATTTTTTATTTGAATTTTTTACTTCTGAAATAACTAGTTTAGATTTTGGTAAAAAATTTTCACTCTCTTTAATTATAAAATTAGATAATCCTATATTTCTATAAGTTTTTTTAATAGCAATAGATATTGTAAAATAAAAAGAATTTTTTACATATCTTATATATCCAATAGAATTATTTTTATTTTTGCATATAAAAAAATAATTTTTTCTTAAATTATAGCTTTTGTAAAACCATTTTTTATGATCATTGAAATTTATATAACTTGTATTTTTTGAATTTAATCTAACTGATTTCTCATTTCTTATTTTAAAAATGTTTTTACAGTCATTTTTTTTAACTTTAGAAAGAGTTAGTTTCATATGAATCTATTTTTGCTCAGCAAATATATAGTTTTTTTGACAAAGTTTACAATCTAAGTTTCTAATGCTATTTATCTATTTCAAGTAAATATATATACTTTCAATTAATTTGTGCAAAAAAATATTTTTAAAAACAAGCCTTTTTTAATAGCCGAAATTTCTGCAAACCATTGTGGAAATATAGGCCTCGCTAAAAAACTAATTGATACTGCAAAAAATAATGGCGCAGACGCCGTTAAATTACAAACATTTAGTCCAGATACTATGACAATAAAAGCTGATAAAGAAGATTTTAAAATTAAAGAAGGTTTATGGAAAGGATACAATTTATGGAATTTGTATGAAAAGGCTCAAACTCCATATTCTTGGCACAAAGAACTTTTTAATTATGCAAAAAGAAAAAAAATTATTTGTTTTAGTACTCCTTTTGATGAAACAGCAGTAGATTTATTAGAGAAGTTAAATACTCCAATCTATAAAATTTCCTCTTTTGAAATGACCGATATTCCTTTAATTAAAAAAATTGCTAAAACCAAAAAACCTATAATTATGTCTACAGGATTATCAAATTTAGATGAAATAGAATTGTCATTTAAAACAGCTAAAAAATTTGGATGCAGAGATATTACTTTATTATATTGTGTAAGTGCCTATCCAGCAAAAGAGTCAGATATTAATTTAAATAATATAAATATTATAAAAAAAAAATTTGGTTGTAGAGTAGGTTTTTCAGATCATACAAAAAATACAAATATTGCTTGTGCTGCAATTGCTATGGGTGCAGAAGTAATTGAGAAGCATATTGCTCTTAATGGACAAAAAAAAGGATTAGATATTAAATTTTCTCTCAAAGGAAAAGAAATCCTATCATTTAAAAAAAGAATTTCTGAAACATATAAATTCTTAGGATTAAATAAGTTTAAAAGATCAAAAAATGAAATGAAAAATAAAAAATTTAGAAGATCAATTTATGCTTATAAAAATATAGAAAAGGGTGAAAAATTTTCTAAAAAAAATATAAAAGTTGTAAGACCTGGATACGGTTTAGATCCAAAATATTTTGAGCAATTAATAGGAAAAAAAAGTCCAAAGAAAATAAAAATTGCTTCAAGAATAAATCTAAAAATATTTAAAATGACATTAAAGAAATGAAAAAAAAAGTTGTATGCATAGTTCAAGCAAGAAAAAATTCAATAAGATTCCCATCTAAAGTTTTAAAAAAAATTAAGAATAAACCAATTCTTGAACTTCTTCTTTTGAGATTAAAAAAATCAAAATCAATAAATCAGATTGTATTAGCTACTTCAAATAAAACTGAAAATATAGATTTAGCAAAAATTGCAAAAAAAATGAATATAAACATTTTTTATGGCTCTGAAAATAATGTTTTAGATAGATATTATAAGTGCTCAAAAAAATTTAATAGCGATATAATTGTTAGAGTCACTGGTGATTGTCCCATTATAGATCCTGCTATAATTGACCAAATGATATCTAATTTCAAAAGGCTAGATAACCTGGATTACCTTAGCAACACAATTGACAGAACATTTCCAGATGGATTGGATATAGAAATATTTACAAATAAAGCTCTATCAAAAGCAAAAAAAATGGCCAAAACTAATTATGATAAAGAACATGTAACTACGTATTTTATAAAGAATAAAAAATTTAGAAAAACGAATTTTAGGCAAAAAATTGATATGTCCAGAGAAAGATGGACTTTGGATACTTTTGAAGATTATAAATTTATAGAAAAAATATATTTAAGTTTTAAATCAATATATTTTAATCATTTTGATGTAATGAAACTAATTAAATCAAACCCTAAAATAAAATTAATTAATTCTAATTTTAAATTAAATGAAGGATCTAATATGAATTTAGGTCAAAAATATTGGAAAAGAGCATTAAATATTATACCAGGAGGAAATATGTTTTTTTCTAAAAGACCTGAAATTTTTTTACCAAATCGTTGGCCAACTTATTTTAAAAAAGCAAAAGGATATAGGTTGTGGGATTTAGAAAATAAGATTTTAAGTGATTTTTCATATATGGGAGTTGGAACAAATGTTTTAGGTTATTCAAACTCAGAAGTAGATAGATTTGTATTGTCAAAAATAAAAAAAGGAAACGTTTCAACACTAAATAGTTTAGAGGATATTCTTCTAGCAGAGCAATTAATTGAAATTCATCCATGGTCTGAAATGGTTAAACTATGTAGGACGGGCGCAGAGGCAGCAGCTATAGCAGTGAGAATTTCGAGAGTATATAATGGAAAAAATAAAGTAGTAGTTTGTGGTTATCATGGTTGGCATGATTGGTATTTAGCTGCAAATCTAAACAATAAAAATAATCTTAATGAACATTTTATTCAGGGAATAGGGGCTGAGGGAGTGCAAAAAAACTTAAAAAATACAATTTATAAGTTCAGTTATAATGATTTTGATTCACTAAAAAAAATAATTGAAAATAATAAAAATATTTCAGCTATAGTTATGGAGGTAAAAAGAAATTTAGAGCCAAAAAAAAATTTTTTAAGAAATGTAAGAAATTTAGCAACCAAACATAATATAGTCCTTATTTTTGATGAGTGTACTTCAGGTTTTAGGTCATGCATTGGAGGATTGCATCTTAAATATAAAATTGAACCTGATATTTGTTTGTTCGGAAAAGCTTTAGGCAATGGTTATCCAATTAATGCTGTCATTGGAAAAAGAGACATAATGAAAGAGGCTAATAAGACATTTATCAGTAGTACCTTTTGGTCAGAGAGACTAGGGCCATCAGCAGCTTTGAAAACTATAGAAATTATGAAAAGAGATAAAACCTATAATCACATTAATTCATTCACAAAAAAAATAAAAAAACTGTGGAGTCAAACTGCAAAAAAAAATAAAGTAGATATAAATATTGAGGGAATGGATGGTATACCAATCTTCAATTTTAGGCATAAAAATAATTTTTATTTTAAAACATACTTGACACAACAAATGTTAAAAAAAAGAATTTTAGCAACAAATGCAGTTTATCTAAGTATTTCTCATGATGAAAAATTATTAAAACTTTACAAAGAAATTTTAGATGAGGTTTTTTTTGACATACAAAACTGTATATTTGGGATTAAAGATATAAATAAAATTTTAGAGGTACCAGTAAGCAAAACAGGCATGAGAGTTAAAAATGATTAATTATAAAGAGTTTTTAGATTATCACGAAAAAAATTTAGTAGTACACGAAAATCCATATCAACATTTGCATTTAAATGATTTTTTACCTGGTGATTTTATAAATAGTGTTGCCAAAGATTTTATTATCCCAAGAAATTTAAAAAAAAATGATGCTATGTTCCAAAAGACAAAACAAGCATTTAATATTTTAGAAGAATTTCCAAAAAATATAAAAGAATTAGTTCATTATCTACACTCAAGAGAATTTATAAATATTTTAGAGAGGAAATTTAAGCTTACTGGACTTGTATCTGATCCTCTTATGCAGGGAGGCGGTATGCATCAATCTGGAACTGGCGGATACTTAAAAATTCACTCTGATTTTATATACTTAAAAAAGAGAAAGTTAAAAAGAAGAATAAATCTACTGCTTTATTTAAACGATACATGGAATAAAAATTGGAATGGAGCTTTGGAGTTATGGGATCAAAAAATGGAAAATAATTTTTTGAAAATTTATCCTCAAATAAACAATTGTGTAATGTTTAGAACTGATCTTGAGTCTAATCATGGTTTTCCTGAACCTTTAGAATGCCCTTCAGACATATTTAGAAAATCTTTGGCAATTTATTATTATACTGAAGATAAAGGGTTATTTAAGTTTAGAAAATATTATTTTGCTAGATGGAAAAAAAGACCTAATCAATCTGAACCTAAGTTTGGAGATAATCAATCGTTATTAAGAAAAATTATTAATAAATACTTAATCAGGCTAGATTAATATATAATGAGCAAAACTAAAATTAGCTGTATTATTCCAACATGTAATAGAAAAGAACTTCTCAAGATAACTTTAAATTCGGTTTTGAATCAATCATTAGCACCAGATGAAATTTTTATTATGAATAATGGTGATGATATCATTGACTTTGCATATTTAGATTTAGCGACAGAAAATAAATTTAATATTAAAATAGTAAATCTTCCAACAATTACTAGATTGGCTGAACTTCTAAATTTTGGATCAAGTCTTGCTAGTTCTGAATATTTAGCTTTTTTAGAGGACGATGATCTTTGGGAAAAAGATTATATTAAAAAATTATCAGAAAATATAACGCCTGATTTTAAAGTTTATGTTACAAGATCTGATAGGCTTAAAAATGGAGTTATTTCGAAATATAAAAATGCTAATGGAAAATTAAATTTAAAAAATCTATTTGCCTATAATCCTGGAGTGAATATTTCAAATATGTGCATTAACAAAAAGGCTTTATTTTCAATCAAAGGATTTGATACAAAGCTTTTAGTCGGAATAGACAAATGTTTGATAATAGACTTTATTTTAAACAATTATAAAATAAAAGTTTTAGATGAAATTCAAAAAATTGGACGTTATCACGAAGGGGTAAGATTATCTAGTAATTATAAAAATGTTATAAATAGTCAGAAAGCATTCTACCAAAAATATAAAAATCATATGAGCCTAATGCAAAGAGTTAGAATAATTTATTCAGTTTTATATTTGAAAATATTTAAAAAAGTAAAAAAATGATTTCAGAAAAAAAAAACAAAAAAGAAAAGTGTATAATTTGTAAAAATAATAATTTTACATACTTATTTTCAGATCTAGATAAATATGTTCAATCTACTAATAAAAAATTCGCTATATATAAATGTACAAATTGTGACTTGATAAGTATTGATCCAAAAATAAATGAGAGTCAATTCGATCTTTATTATCCAGAAAATTATATACCTTATGATTTAAGTTATAAAAAAATATCTCCTTTTAGACTATATTTAAAAAAAACAAAAAATATTTTTTCAAATATTTTAAAAATAGATAAAATAAAAATTGAATTAGATTATTTTAAGGATATTGAAAAAAAATATCTAGATTTTGGTTGTGGTAGTGGCAGACATTTAAACCATATAAAATATCAGTATCCAAAATGGAAGCTTTATGGTTATGACAGAAGTATTTATGCAAAAAAAAATTTAAATAAAATAAATATTAATTTTATTGATGATTTAGAAAGTATTCCAGATGATTTTTTTGATTTTATAAATCTCACATCTGTGATTGAACACTTGATACATCCCTCAGAAACTATTCATCTTTTAAGAAAAAAATTAAAAAAAAATGGAAGGATTATTATTAAAACTCCAAATTGGAATTCTTTAGGGAGGGTGATCTTTAGACGAAATTGGGTCCACTATGATATACCAAGACATATATATGTTTTTTCTTCAAAGAATTTACAAAAGTTTTTAACAGACAATCAGTTTCAAATTATTAAACTTATTCATTCAAGCAATATTGGTGTTGAATTAAAAAGTATTTATAGAAGTTTAAAATTAAACAAAAGACCAAAATTTCATAATTTTTTAACAAAATTATTTTTACCAATCGGGATTCTTTTAAATTTTATTAGTATGTCGAGCACAATAACAACTATAGGTAAAAAAAATGATTAGAGCTATTTATAAATTTCTCCCACATTTTATAAAAAAAAAAATAGTTAATAATTTAAATAAAAATTATTTATTTGTTGGTTGGAACTTAAAAACAAAAACATGCCCACCTTGGAAAAATACTATTACACAAAATAAAATTTTACAGATAAGTTGTTTCAATGATCTAAATGAAGAACTTATTGAAAAAATCAATAAAAATGATTTTTTGTTAAATCAAAAAAATAATGAAAATAAAAATAAAATTTATGAATTAAAATGGCGACATTATAATGTTTTATTATCATTAAAATATTTAATGGAATTAAAAAAGGAGAAAATAAACTTAGTTGAAGCTGGAGTAGCAGATGGTCTAACAGCATGGTTTGCTCTTAGTTTTTTAGAAAAAGAAAGTATAAAATATGACCATTTTACATTAATAGATTCTTGGGAACAAATGGACTCATCATTATTAAAAAAAAATGAAAGCAAACAAATAGGAAGATATGAAAATAATAATATTGAAATCACAAAAAAAAATTTAGAAAAATTTAAAAAAACTAATTTTTTAAAAGGCTTTATTCCCCATGTTTTAGAAAAATATAAAGAGAAAAACATGATAGACTGGCTTCATATCGATTTAAACTCATCAATTGCTACTAAAGAAATATTGGAATTTTTTTCTCACAGATTAAATAAAAATTCAATAATTGTATTTGATGATTATGGATGGCCTAATCATGAAGAATCAAGAATTGAAATTGATAAATGGTCCATAAATAAATCTGGTATTTTATGGCCTTTACCAACTGGTCAAGCAATATTTTTTAATTTTTAATTTATGGGTTCAAGTAATATTCATAATTTCACTAAAGGAAGTGTTTTATTGTATTTAAAAAATAAGACAAAATATTTTAAAATTCCAAAAACATATCTTTTTACAGTCGGTGAATGGTTAAAAAATAAAGAATTTATTTTTAAGTTAATACAAAAACAATTTAAGAATACAAAATTTCTAGCAATTAGAAGTTCAGCAATAAATGAAGACAAAAAAAGATTCTCTCAAGCTGGAAAATATCATACCGAATTATTTGTAAATATTAAAAATAAAAAAAAAATAACTAATTCAATTAATAAGGTAATTTCAAAATATGAAAAAAAAAATTTGAAACAAAATCAAATTATTTTACAGGAAATGATTTTAAAACCAGATATAAGTGGCGTTATATTTTCGAGAGAACCAAACACTAATGCACCATATTATGTTATTAATTATGATGATGTTTCTGGTCTAACAGATACTGTTACCTCAGGCTCGAGTGAATTCTCAAATAAATCACTTAATGTATATAGAAATAAATTTAGTTACTTAAGATCTCCAAGATTTAAAAAATTAATTAAAAGTGTACAAGACCTAGAAAGAGTATTTAATACAGAAGAATTAGATATTGAATTTTGTATTAAAAACTTAAACATTTATCTTTTGCAAGTTAGACCACTTACAAATTTAAAAATTTGGAATAAACAAACTGATAATATATTTTTAAGTAGTTTAACACAAATAGAAAAAAAAATAAAAATTAAATCAAAAAAAATAAAAGGAGTTTTAGGAAACAAAAATGTCTTTGGTCAAATGCCTGACTGGAATCCTGCTGAGATAATTGGTTTAAATCCTAAACCCTTAGCATATTCATTATATAAAAAATTAATTACTGATAAGTCGTGGTCAATTGCAAGACAGAAAATGGATTATAAAAAACCAAAAGATGATACTTTAATGATTAGCCTTGGTGGTCTTCCATATATTAATACAAAATTAAGTTTTAATTCTTTTTTACATCAAAAATTAAAAAGTAGTATTTCAAAAAAAATAATTAATTATTGGATTTACAAATTGAAAAATAATCCTAAATTGCATGATAAAATAGAATTTGAAATAGCTATAACGTGTTTTTCTTTCGATATTGATTTAAAAATTAATAAATTAATTGGCAAAATTTTAAAAAAATCAGAAAAAAAGATATTTAAAAATTTATTGATAAAGCATTTTAGAGATATAATCAAAAAAGATCACCCAGGATCAATTAATTATAATTTAAGACTTGTAAATATTTTAAAAAAAAAACAAGAAGATATAAATTTTAACTCAAATATATCTCAATTAATAAAAGATTGTATTAAATACGGTACAATACCATTTTCTATTCTTGCAAGACATGCATTTATTTCAAAATCAATTCTTAATTCTTTACAAAACTTAAGAATTATTTCAAATAATGATGTTAATAAATTTTATTCAAATATATCTTCAGTCGCTACTGATTTTGTTCTAGACGTAAACAAATTAAAAATAGGAAAAATTAGTAGAAAAAAATTTAACTTATTATATGGACATTTGAGACCAGGAACTTATGATATTTTATCCAAAAGGTATGATGAAACAAATTACATAAATTTTTCAAATATAAAAAAAATTAAAATACAAAATATTGAAGATAATATTTTTAGCAAAGAACAAAGAAATAAAATTGACAAATTATTGAATAAATTCCTAATTGATTTATCTGCCAAGGAACTTATTAATTATATGAAAGACTCATTTTCATATAGAGAATATGCAAAGTTTATTTTTTCTAAGAATGTAAGTGAAATCCTCAAAATTATTAAAAAAGAGGCTTTAAATAAAAAGTTTAAAATTAATGATATTCCTTTCTTAGAATTAAAAAATTTTAATAAAAAAATTAAGAGAAAAAATTTACTTAAAATAAAAAATAAAATTACAATCAATAAAAGAAAGTATGATATTTCAAGGGCTATCAAATTATCCCAATTAATTCACGATGCAAAAGGTGCATATATTGCACCTTTTCAGATGAATCTTCCAAACTACATCACAAATAAAAAAGTTTCTGGGGAAACAATAGACTTAAGTATAAAAAAAACAAAAAAAATTAATAATAAAATTATACTAATTGAAAATGCTGATCCAGGATATGATTGGATTTTTACTTACAAAATTAAAGGATTAATTACCAAATATGGAGGTGTAAACTCTCATATGGCAATAAGATGTAGAGAATTTAATCTTCCGGCAGCCATTGGTTGTGGTCCACAATTATACGATAGGATTAAAAGTAATAAAAATATAACTTTAGATTGCTCAGTAAATAAAATAGAAATTTAAAAATGATTAATATAGCTGTATCGATGGGGCAAATATTTATTAAGGAGAGAAACGAAACGAGAGATTTTATAGATAATAAATTAATTTATTTTTTAAGAAAATGTTTTAATTGCCAAATATACTTAATTAGCAATTTTGATAAAAAAAATAAAAAAAATATTTTGAGTTTAAGAAATTTTATGATTAAAAATAAAATTAATTTTATTGTTATTAGTGGCGGAGAAGATATTGGTAAAAATAAACTTAGAGATTTTACAGAAATCAATCTATTGAAATATGCAATAGAGAAAAATATACCTTTATTAGGATTGTGTAGAGGAATGCAATTAATTAATTTTTATTTTAAAGGAAAATTAAAAAAAATTAAAGGTCATGTAGCAAAAAAAAATAGTATTTTTTATTTAAATAGCAAAAAGTTTAGAAGGATCACTTGTTATCATGGAAATGGTATCAAAACACTCGGAGATGGATTATATTTTTTACACAAATCATCAGATAATGAAATTGAATCTATTAAACATAAATTTAATAAGCTATTTGGAATAATGTGGCATCCAGAAAGATTTAAATTCTTTCAAAATAAAGATATTAAATTAATAAGAAATTTTATTAAAAATAATTAATGCGTGGAATAATTTTAGCTGCAGGCAGAGGTTCAAGATTAGGTTCTTTAATTAAAAATTCTCATAAATCACTTTTGAAATTTAAAAAAACAACTTTACTCGATCATATAATAAAAAATTTTAAAAAAAATAACATTACAAAAATTTGCATTGTTACAGGATATAACAATAAAAAATTTATGAAATATAAACTAAAAAAGTTTCATAATAGATATTGGTACAAAACTAATATGGTTTATTCCCTTACCAAAGCAGATCGATGGTTAAGTAATTATAATTGCATTATTTCATACTCAGATATTTTCTACGAAGAAAACGCAATTAAAATATTAAAAAAAAACAAAAAAGATTTTGTAATTTTAAATAATAAAAAATGGTTAAAAAATTGGAAATCAAGATATAAAAATCCATTGGATGATGCTGAAAGTTTTAAAGTTGATAAAAATAATAATTTAGTTGAAATAGGAAGTAAGGAAAAAAAATTAAAAAATATTAAAGGTCAGTATATGGGATTAATTAAGATAACTCCAAAAATATGGAGATTGATTAAAAAAAAAATGCCAGAAATCAAAAATAAAAATAAAATTTCTCTTACTGAACTGTTTAATAATTTAATAAAATTAAGATTTAAAATTAGTACTGCTGGATACAATAATAAATGGTTTGAGATTGACAATAAAGTTGATTTAACTTTTTTCCTAAAAAGTATAAATAAATTGAAATTTATAAATTAAGTTTTTTTAATCCTTGAGATTTGCTTATCTAAAAAATTTTTTTTTTATATTTTTTAAGATTTAAGATTATAGTCCTAATATTGTATAAAAACTCTTTTTTACTACCATTATTTTCAATTATAAAATCAACTTTTTTTGGTTTTTGATATTTAATATCAACTCCCACAACATTTTTAATTTTTCCTTTCAACGCATTTTTATATAAATTCTTATAATCTCTTTTAATTAAATTTTTTAAATTAGCATTAATATGTATCTCAAGAAAATTTTTTAATTTTCTTCTTGCAATTAATCTGTATTTATTTGATGTAATGTTTGCACTAATTATCAAATTAATTTTTTGATCAGAAAAATACTTAACTAAAGCTATAAATCTTTCTGCATTTTTATTTCTATCCTTTAAAGTATACTTAAGATTATTCTGAAATACTGATCTTATTTCATCACCATCAAGGTACAATGAATTTTTATATTTTTTTTTAAATTTTTTGTAAAGAGGTTTGGCAATTGTAGTTTTGCCTGTTCCAGAGATTCCTGTTACCCATAAAATCATTTTTGATTAAATTTTTTTACAAATATACAAAGGAGATCTTTTGATTATTTTAAAATATCCATTTTTTTTGAATTCTTCATCATAAATTTTTTTGTAGTTGTCCCAGAAATTATCTACTAATCTTATTCCTCTTGGTTCAACCCCTGATGCGACAAAACCCATTAAAATGTCCCAATCTGTAACTCTCAATTCCTCTTCTTCAATTTTTTTATCTAATTTAAAATATTTTGGTAGCATTTGATCTGCTATTTCTTCAGTAAATGAATCAATTATTCTATCTATAGGAAAATTCTTATCTAAACTTCTTCCAATTTCATAAACATTTAACATATGTTTTTCACTATTAGTTGTGATGCTACAAAAAGATGATGGTTTATCATTTAAACAATCTTTTAGATTTTTAATTGAATTATCTTTGTTATCAGCGTGGTAAAGAACATTATGGCAAAAAACTATATCAAATTGTCCCTTATATTTGTCTAGATTATCTATATCAGCTACTTCAAAAGTTTTTTTTGCATTTAATTCTTCGGTATTAATTTTTTCCTTTTCTACCATGGCCGATGTAGCATCTGTAAAAGTAATATTAAGATTAAATTTTTTAAAATTATCTATATTTTTTTTCCAAAAAATTCCTGTACCACAACCAACATCTAAAATTTTTATCTCATCTTTATTTTTTTCAAATTCTGAGAGATCGTATTGATTAAATATCCATTCATGAAAACCTATCTTATTTTTTGTAAACTGATGAATTTTAATTCTAGCTTCTAAATATTTAGTGGTTTTATATTGTTTTTCTTTTAAATATTTTTTATTAATTTCTTCTTTCATGTCTAAATTGTAAAAATCCTCTCTATGCCTGTTATATCTCTTTTAAAATTGATAACTTTATTTTTTTCATCAAATTCTAGGGAATACATATCTGGCATACTAATTTTTTTCCAGTCATTAAATGTAAAATCTGTGTTTAAAAAATATTTTAGAATAATACCAATTGAATTTCCATGTGAAACTAATATTAAATTATAATCACTATTATAAAAATTTTCTAAAATATTATTAATATCATCTTTAATTTTTTCAACATGTTCCGATTGTGATGATCCATTTTGTACTTTAAAGTTTTTATCACTCCACATCTTCTCGATTATCTGATGTTTAGATAAATTTTGATCTTTTCCAATATTTATTTCCTCTAGTGCATCACTTTTTTCTATATTAGCACTAAAATCTAAAGATAGTTTTTCTATAGTTTGCATTGCTCTCTTAAAAGGACTAGAAATTATTTTAACGTTTTTCCCCTGAAATTGATCTTTTATTTTTTTACAAAGCGATGTTGCTTGAATAATACCATCCTCATCTAAAACTCTCTCTCTATCAGACCCTTCCATAGCTGCTTTACCATGTCTTATAAAGTAAATTTTTTTCATAATTATAAAATTTTATTTACGTTATATGATTTTTTTTTGATAACTCAAGATTAATAAGCCTTGATTTAAAATCTTTTTTCATAAGAATTTTTTAAGATAATATATTTAATTTAAGCAAAAATTTAACATCATTTGTAAAAAATCATCTTGTTTTTTGATTTTGAAATTTATTTCGTATATACCTATATTTTTTTTAATCATTAATAAAGTTTGAACATAAAGACACCATAAAGATTTAGTGGATTTGACTATACGGGTCAACAGTCATATACAAATATTGGACAAAAAAAATGTATGTTGTAACAGCGAGTTCTGGAAATAGCGGAGGCGGAGCAGTGCACGATTATTTAAAAAATCGTGACGATTTCAAGTCTCCTTTTTATGGGAATGAGTTTAGATTAATTAACGATCCAGATGGAATCGATAACTTATATAAAAACTTTTATGAGAATTTTTCTGTAAATAATGCTGCAATAGCATTTCAAAGATTTGAAAAATTTTCTATTTTATCCTCAAAAATCAAAGGTAACGTAAGTAATGAATTAAAACCAATATATCCAAAAAATTCAAATAAAATTATTTCAAATTATATCAAAAAAATTTCTTATATCGAATATTATGCAATGCCCCAATTTAGATATTTGAATTTAAATATTTTAAGTAAATTATATTTTTTTATAAAATATAAAATACTTAAAGAAAAAATAAACAAAATTAAAATATTCAAAGTAAGATTGCCTAAAGATGAAAAGGAATTTTTATTAGAAACTAGAAAATTTATAGATAAATTATGTCAAAAAAAAAATAGATCAAAAAATACAAACATCATTTTAGATCAATCTGTTAGTTATTGGAGACCAAATGATTATTTTAAATATTTTAATAATTTAAAAATTATCTTAGTTAACAGAGATCCTAGATCAATTTATTATAGTATGCATTCAAGAAATTCAAAAGCTTTCCCATCTTCAAATGTTGTAACTTTTGCAAAGTGGTATAAAAAAATCAGGAAAAATCAATTAAAAATAAAAAATAAGAATATACATATTGTACAATATGAAAAATTCTTGAATAATTTTAATTCAGAATCTAAGAAATTAAATAATTTTTTAAAAATAAGTCAAAAAGTAAAATCAAAATTTAATTTAAAATTTTCAAAAAAAAATATTCTTAAAGCAAAATATAATTTAAGCAAAAAAGATAAAATTTATTTAGAAAGAGTATTAAAAGATTATTTAGCCTGGTAAAAATCATGATAGATATAAGCTATAGAAAAATTATTAAAAAACTTTTTAACCTTTTATCTAATAGAAGAAAAAATATTATATTAATATTTTTTATTTTATCTATTATTGGAGCATTCACAGAAGTTGCAAGTATATCTCTGATAATACCATTTGTTGATACTCTAATAGATCCGAGTAAGATCATAGAATATCTTGAAAAGTTAAATGTCAATATAGATTTAAGTAATGAAAATACAAATTCATTAGTACTCTTAATAACATTATCTTTTATAACAATTGTTTTAATCTCAAGTTTTATAAAATTTTGCCTTGGGTATTTAGGTCATTTAATTTCAAATAATATCACTCATGAGATGAATTTAAGAATGTTTGGAAATTTAATACATTCTGACTCGATTTTAGAACAAAAAAGTGATGAAAATATAGTTAATTCATCAATAATTAAAATGCACAGCGTAACAGTCTTAATTCAACAAATTTTATCAATTCTTTCAAATTCTTTAATACTATTATTTATCACTATTTTTTTAGTTAATATCTTGGAAAACTTCATTATATTGGCAATAATAGTATTCGGGATTATTTATTTTATTTTAATTAACATTTTTAAAAAAATTTTAAGTTTAAATAGCAAAAATTTATCCGAAAGTTACGAACAAAGAACAAATTTATTAAATAATTCATTAGGTTTATTTAAATTAATAAAAGTAAATAGCTTAGAAGATTTTTTTTTAAACAAGTTTACTAAAGAAGATTACAGAATTGCAAAATCTCAAACAATTAATTCAATTCTAATTACATCTCCAGGAATATTAATAATTGCGTTTACTATTGTTTCATTTACTTTACTTATATATTTTTTAAAGATCAATGGAGTTGATTTAATTAATAAACTCCCAATTTTTGCAGCTATAGCGTTTTCAATTCAAAAAGTTGTACCCCTAATGCAAAATATTTATGGTTCGAATGCTAAATTTAGAGCTAATTATTTTCAATCGATTTCTGTACTAAATTTAATTTCAAATAAAAAAAATAAAAAAAATAAAAATTCTGGAATTAAAAAAATAATTAAGAGAATAAGATACAATAATATTAATTTTAGTTATAAAAAAAAAGTTATTTTAAAAAATTTGAACTTAGAATTATATAAAGGTGATAGAATTCTAATTAGTGGTAAATCTGGTTCAGGCAAAACAACGTTAGTAAATATTTTACTTGGAATACTGGAACCAAGAAAAGGAAAAGTAAAAATAGATAATAAATTATTTTTATATAAAGATTTTAGAAAATTAAGAAACCTGTATTCATACACACCACAAGATAATTTTTTATTTAATGGAACTTTTAATGAAAATATTTCTCTAAATTCTGATGCAAAAAAAATAAACTTTAATAAGATTATTGCCGTTTCAAAATATTCTGAAATATTTAATTTTATAAACAAATCAAAAAATAAGTTTAATACAGTTGTCTCTCATGCAGCAAGAAACATATCAGGAGGACAAATGCAGAGAATTGGAATAGCTAGAGGGTTATATAGAGATGCTGAAATTTACATTTTTGACGAAAGTACGAATGCAATAGATAAAGTAACTGAAATTAATATATTAAAAAACTTTCAAAAATTTTACTCAGATAAAATCTTAATCTTAATATCTCATAAAAATTTGAGTAAAAAATTTTTTAATAAAAGATATCAATTAAGAAATAATAAACTATATAAACTCAATGATTAAAAAAAATTTTATAATTATTGGTACAGGCTGGTATGGATGTCATATTGCTATTTATTTACTAGAACAGGGGCATAATGTTAAAATTTTTGAAAAGGAGAAAGATATTTTTTTGGGTGCGTCCGGTTTTAATCAATTCAGGCTGCATAAAGGTTTTCATTACCCACGATCATCATTCACTATAGATGAAATAAAAAGAAATTATAAAAGATTTATTTCAAAATATAAAAAATATATTTATTTTCCAAAAAATAATTTTTATTGTATTGCTAGTAAAACTTCGTTAATTGATGGAAAAACATATGAAGCTATTCTTAAATCAAATAATCTAAAATTTAAAATTAAAAAAAAAAAGATATTAAAGAATCTTGAGAGTATTTTTTTAACAAATGAAGGTGTAATAAAAAATAATAAAATTAAAGCTTTTTATAAAAAAAAATTAAAAAAAAATATAATTTTTAATAAAGAAATTACAAATTTAAATAAAATAAAAAAAGAATGTGATTATATTCTTGATTGTACAAATAACACTTTAATCAATAGACACTATTCAAAATTTAATTATGTATTAACACTCTCAAGTATTTATAAAAAGAAAAGATCATCTCACACTTTTCCATTAACAATAATGGATGGAAAATTACCCTCACTTTATCCATATGCAGATTATAAAGATCATTATACCCTTACACATGCAGATTTTACTCACGTTAAAAGATTTAATAATATCAGCAAATTAAACAATTTTAAAAAAAAATTACCAAAGAGAAAGATTTATAAATTAGTTAATCAAATGGAAAAAAATATGCAAATTTATTACCCGAATTTCAAAAATGATTTAACTTACAAGGGATATTTTTTATCTTACAAAGTGTTACCGAATGAAATGTCGGATAAAAGATCTATAGCTATAAAAAAACATGAAAATATTATTTCATGCACATCACCAAAAATTTCTAATATATTTTCTTTCGAGGATTATATTGCAGAAATGTTAAAAAAAAATTAGTGAAATCAAAAATAATTGCATTAATTGGATACACTGGTTTAATAGGTAGTAATTTTTTTAACCAGATTAAAAAAACAAAATTCAAAATTGAAAAATTTAATTCAAAAAATATTTCTAAAATAAGTTCAACAAAAAAATATGATTTTGTTTTTTGCTCTGCTCTCCCAGCTGAAAAGTGGTTTGCTAATAAGCATCCAAAAAAAGATTATAAAAATATGAAAAATCTAATTAATAAAATAAAAAAAATTAATACAAAACTATTTATATTAATATCAACGATAGACGTAAATTTTAAGCATTCTTATGGAAAAAATAGACTTGAATTTGAAAAATTTATAAACAAAAAATTTAAAAATAAAATTATAATTAGGTTACCTGGTGTATTTGGCAAAGGTTTAAAAAAAAATATAATTTTTGATCTAATAAATAAAAAAAATTTAGAAAATATTTTTATAAATGATAAATTCCAATGGTATGATCTAGAGACAATATCAAAAGATATATTAAAATTAATTAGAGATAAAAAAACAGGAGTATTTGAGCTGTACAGTCAACCAATTCAAAATAGTGAAATTTTGCAATTTTTTCCAGAAATAAATATTAAAAGTAAAAGAAAAAAACCAGTCTTGTATAATTTTAAACCAAAAAATGGATACTTTATTAGTAAAAAAATAATATTAAGTAGGATCAAAAAATTTATTAAAAATAATGAATTTTAAACTGTCAGTATCATTGTTAGCTTTAAAAAAATTTGATGATTTAGAAATTTTTTTATCAATTCTGAGATCAAATAGTATACGCTATATCGAATTACCAATTACCAAAGTAGCACCAAAGTATATTATTAATGAAAAAAAAATTAATACCTTTAAAAAAATTTTAAAAAAATATGGAATTAAAGTTTCAAGCACTCAAGCCATATTTTATAAAAAAAATCTTAATATTTTAAATAAATCACAATTTTCAAAAAACTATAATCATTTATTAAAAGTAATAAAAATTTGTGAGAAAATTGGTATTTCCAATATTATTTTTGGTTCTCCAATGAATAGGAAAAAAAATCAATTATCGAAACAAGATGCTGATAGAAGTTTTTCTCTAATATTAAAAAAAATTGATAAAATTTTATATAAAAAAAATATCAATTTTTTAATTGAACCAAATGCCAAATATTATAACTGTGATTATTTAAATACAGTAAATGAAGTTTTACATTTACTTAAGGCTAATAAATTCAAAAAGATATTCATGAATCTAGATACAGGTAATTTCTTATTAGAAAATGATAAGATTTCTCTAAAAAAAAAAGATAAAAAGTATTTTAAAAACTTTCAAATTAGTGAAAAAAATTTAAAAGTCTTATCTAACAATACTATAAAACACAAAAAAATATTAAAAAAATTCAATTTAAATAATAAATTTATTTCGCTTGAAATGCTAAATATTGATATTAGAAAACTAAATATCAATATTAAAAAGTTAAAAATTATTACAAAAAATATCTAGTTGAAAAAAAAAATAAATAAATTTTTGAATAAGTATAAATTTCAAAATTCATTAATAGGTCAGAATGATTTTTTTAGAAAAATATCCCTAGAAACAAAAAAAAAATCAAAAAAATATAATTTTGGATCCTACTATCCAAATAAAACTTTTTATATAATTAAAAGATCACCTGGTGCTGGATTATTTTCTAATTTTTTATTTGTTTTAAAAAATATTAATTATGCACTTAAAAAAAAATACATTCCAATAATTGATATGGAAAATTTTCCAACTAAGTATCATGAAAAAAGAAACATGAATAACATAAAAAATGTTTGGGAGTTATACTTTGAACAAATCACAAAGTATAAATTATCAAAGGTTTATAAAAGTAAGAAAGTTATTTTTTGTAATAATAATTTTCCAGTAAAAATCGAAGATTATAATGATAAAAGTTTAAAAAAAATTTTTTTGAATTATATAAGAATTAATAAAAAAGTATTAAACGAAGTTGATCAATTTTATAAAAAAAATTTCAAAAAAAATTTAAAAATTGTTGGTATCCATTTAAGAGGGACAGATCAAAAAGTAACACCCAATCATCATTTGCCTCCTACACTTTATGATATAATTAGAATTATTGAAAAAAAAATTGCTAGAGAAAATAATGTTAAATTCTTTATAATTACAGAAGAAAAAAAATATTTAAATATTTTAAAAAATAAATATAAAAATAGAATTATATATCTTAACAGCTTCAGAGCAGATAAAATCAGAGATTTTAATTTATCAAAGAGAAAATTTCATCGAAATAAACTCGGAATTGAAAGTTTAAAAGAGGCAATTATTTTTTCTTATTGTAATGAAATTTATTATTGTCAATCAAACATTCCCTTATTTTCTTTATTAATTAAAAAAAGAACTAAATCTAAAAAGATTTTATTTAATGGAATTAACTCAAAAAATCAGTTGATTGCTTATTATAAATGGTATGTAACAGTTTTACCAATTTCATTTATAAAATACTTATTGTTTAAGATTCGTTTAATATGATTAAAAAATATATATTAATTTTATCTTTTGTATTTTATCAAAATCAAAATTTATTAATGGCAGATAACAAAAATTACTATGAAATGACTTATTTAGAAAAAGATTTAAAAAAAATAAGTAAATCATGGGAATATTCATCCAAAGTATACAAAACTACTCAAACTAAATTAGCAAATTATAAAGACAAAGTTATTCATTTAGATGGAAAAAAAAACTTAATAGTTTTAAATATTTTGGATGGAACTGAAATTTGTAAGAATATTGGAAAACCTGATAGAGCACCATACAGAGGTTTAAATCTTTATATTAAAAATTCTCTTAAAAATCATGTCTACGCAGTATTCCCCAGACACAACGAAATTAAATTAATTAATATTTTTGATTGTACAGAGTTAGAATTGCCTAGAAAAATTGTGCAGAAGAGTTTAGTGGCGCCAATTCTTATAGATGGTAATAATGCGATATTATTACCTAATGGAGATAGTCCTATATCTTATAATCTGGACACAGGTAAGGTTATATGGAAAGCCAATATTAACAGTGACGATGAAAAAGAATTAAAAAAAATTAATAATAATAAAAAATTTCATTGGGATGTATGGGGAGGTGGAATTATTGATAAAGAATTTGATCAAATAATTTTTTCAACAGCCAATGCTAAACCTGCTTATTCCTCAAAAGGTAGAATAGGACCTAATTTATTTTACAATTCAATTGTGTCATTGGATATTAATTCTGGAAGGTATAAATGGCATTTTCAAGAAATTGCACATGATGTTTTAAACTTAGATATGGCTTCAGCTCCTGTTCTTTTTGATAAAGAAAATAAGAATTATGTTATTCAGGCAACTAAATCTGGTCAATTGATTCTATTAAACAGATTAAATGGTAAGCCAATTGAAAAATTTGTTGAAAAGAAATTTTATCACACAAAAGATAAAAAAGTTTTTACAACAAAAAGAATTTTCGATGATTGGCTTCAATTTTCCAGAAATAATTTTTTAGAAGATGATATCAATAATTTAAGTATCGAATTTTCTGATCAAGCAAAATTATTGATTGATAACTCAATTATTTCTGAATACAAAACATTATCTTTATCTAAAAATTATATTCATTATGGCTTTCATGGAGGAAATGAATGGCCAGGCATATCCGTGTTACCAAAAGGAGAAGTTTTAATCCCAGGAAATAATATAGCTTGGATATCGAAATTAAAGGATCCTTCGGAATTTAATCTTTTAAAAGAAATATATATTTTATTTAAAAACTCTTTATCTATTTTTACTTTTGATTTTATTAAATTTAAAAGAAATGTAAAAAAAACCATATCTCAACTAAAAAAAATTATAAATTACAAAAAACTAAACATTGAAAAATATCAAAGATTTGTGAACGATGATGGTATACCTTTAAATTCACCTCCTTGGGGAACTATTACATCTATAGATATTTTTGATAAAAAAAAAAATTGGCAAATATCTCATGGACATTATCCTAAATTAGATAAAAAATACAAAGATACAGGCAGTGAAATTTTTGGGTGCCCTGTTTCAGCGGGTGAAAAAATTTTTTTTATGTCTGGTACTAGAGATAAAAAAATATATGCCTATAATACGTTAAATGGAAAGTTATTATGGGAAGATGAACTTCCTTTTGTTGCATACGGATGTCCAATTATAATTAAATATAAAGATAGTTTTTATCTCATAATAAATGCTAGTGGTGGATCAAAATTTAAAGATGCAGAAAGTGGAGATAAAGTTATTGCATACAGACTAAGGTAAAATGTTGTATATTATAAAAATAAAAATTATAAAATTTCTAAATTTTTTTCTAAGATACTTTAATTTGCATATTGATAGCACGGTTAAGAGAGATGAAATTACAAAACTCATAAGTTTGATGAGAATTCAAGATTTAGGTTATAATTTAATTAGGGTTGGAGCAGATAATGATGGTGGCTATTTAATTCCAGATATCTTAGATCAAATCGATACTTGTTTTTCACCTGGTGTGGGAAAAATTCATGAATTTGAAAATCAATTAAATAAAAAAAAAATTAATCTTTATTTAGCTGATGGAACAATAGATCAAAGTGACATTAGGATTGAAAAGTTCAATTTTTTAAAGAAAAATTTATCATCTAAAAATGAAGAAAATGAAACAACATTACAATCATGGATAGATGATAATTATCAAAATAACAACAATAACCTTATATTACAGATGGATATAGAGGGATCTGAGTATGAAGTGATTAACTCAACCTCAAAAAAATATTTAGAATTATTCAAAGTACTGGTTATAGAATTTCACTTTATTGAGAAATTATACAATAGATTAAGTTACAATATATTTTTAAGTTCTATTAAAAAAATTTTAAAAAGTTTTCACATAGCACACATTCATCCAAATAATTGCCAAGGTTATTTTAAAGTGTGTGGTGAAAATTTACCAACTGCTATTGAAGTTACATTTTTAAGAAAAGATTTATGTTTAAAAAATAAGAATATTGAAAAGTTACCTCATGATTTAGACCAAAAAAATATAAAAGCCCTTCCTGATGTTTATCTTTCTAAGAATTGGTATATTTAGTTTATCTATTTTCTAAGATTTCTTTAAATTTTTTAAAGAAAAAACTAATTTTATTTTTATTTTCTATTTTCCTTAAATTTTTAAAATAATGAATAAAATATACAAAAAATACGACACATAAATTTTGTTTATTATCTACTCTGATTTGAATTTCTTCTTGAAGATGTTCAATAAATTTCCAAGTACTAGAGTAGGACTCTCCTGTCTTCCAAATACCAATTAACTCATTTTTTTTTGTTGATGTACCAACCATATTATTAATCACTATCATTCTATAAAATAAATCATAGTCGGATGAAATTTTATATTTAAGATTATAGTTTCCTAATTTAGATTGAGCTTCTTTTTTAATAAAAAAACCTGAAGAATGACTGCTATAAAAATCAAAATTCCAATATATTCTATACTTTCTGTAGCCATGTCTAAGAATTTTTTTCATTACTGATCCAAAAATAAAATCAAAATTTTTATTAGTTAAATATTCATTTATGATTTTAAGACCATTAGAAGTATATTTATCACCTGAATTTAAAATTCCAATATATTCCCCATTACTATGAGTTAAACCCTTATTTATTGCATCATAAATACCGAAATCTTTTTCACTTTTATAATACGTAATTATATCTAAATTTTTTTTAATAATATCTAATGTTCCATCAGTTGACCCACCATCTATAACTATGTATTCAAAATTTTTAAATGTTTGTCTTCTCAAACTTTCTATAGTTTCAACTAAATTGTTTTTTTTATTTAGTACAACTGTAATTATTGAGAAAAATTTTTTATGCATTTAAGTTTTTCTAAAAAAACTTATTATATTTTTTAAACTATTTTTCATAACATTTTTTCTAAGTTTATAATTTCTAGGATCAAGGAGTATATTATCATTTAATTTTGATAATCTTGCCATACCTGAGTCAATAAAATTTAACTCAAGATTAAAGTTATCAAAATTATTTGCAAGAATTTTTAGAATTTCGTTAAAGGTATCGTAATTAATTTTTTCTGTATATTCATGATCTCTCCAATTTCCTTTAATATAAGGTAGCCAACTAATATCATCGACGTACATAGATCCACCAACCTTTAAAAATTTCCAGTACATGAAGATGAGTTTTTTTACATGTTTAGGCTCATGAAGACTATCTATTAAAATTATATCCAATGGTTCTTGGATATAATTTTTGATATTATCAAAGTTATCATCTCTTGTTTTTAGAAAAGTCCAATTTTTATCTGTAAATAAATTGGAATAATCGTTTATGTCAACTGATAGTAATTTTCCAGAATTTTGTTTGCATAAATCTAAAAATTTTTTTGTGGAAATACCTTTTCTCACTCCAAACTCAAGGATGTTTAAATTTTTTTTATTTTTTTCATGCTCAAATATAAAATTTGAAATTTTTTGATCAAATTTGTTAATAGTTTTAGACATTTTTTTATTTAGGGCTTATTTAATTATAATTTTATAAAAAATATCATAAAATTAAATTTTTTTAATAATGAAAAATATTTTTTATTGGTCTCCTTTTATAGGGAATGTAGCAACAATTAAAGCTGTAATAAACTCTGCATTTTCTTTATCAAAATTTTCAAAGGGAAAATTTTTACCATATATAATTAATTGTGGAGGAGAATGGGATAAATTTAATGATGAATTTAGTCGTAAAAACATTAAAAAAATAAATCTTCAATCAAAATTTAAAATTAATACAAAAATAAATGGTTTTTTAAATAGTAGAATAGAATTTTTGAGAATTTTCATAAATTGTTATTTTCCACTTAAAAATTTTTTAAAAAAACAAAAATCAGATTATTTAATCATTCATCTTATAACATCATTGCCTTTAATTTTATTTTTATTTAATAAATTTGACACAAAGCTTGTGATTAGAATATCTGGCAAAGTAAAATTTAATTTTTTAAGAAAATTAATTTGGAAATGGAATAGTAAAAATATTGAATTAATCACTTGTCCAACAATGGACTCATTAAGAGAAATAAACAAACTTAATATCATTAAAAAAGAAAAAATTATTTTCTTACCTGATCCAGTAATCAATATAAGAAAAATAAATAAAAAAAAAAAAATTATTAAAAATGAATTTAAAAATACTAAATATTTTTTATCTATTGGAAGATTTACGAAGCAAAAAAATCATATTTTGTTGATTAAAGCTTTCGCAAATATTACTAAAATTATAAATAACTTAGAATTAGTTATTATTGGAGATGGTGAGTTAAAAGCAAAATATTATAAAGTAATACATGACTTAGGAATTAGAGAAAAAATACACATAATAGGGTATCAAGACAATATTTATCCTTTTATGAATAATTCACTAGGAATTATATCTACCTCATTATGGGAAGATCCAGGTTTTGTAATGATAGAGGCGGCTGCAAGTAATACTTTTATAATTTCAAGTAATTGTCCAAGTGGACCTGAGGAATTTATATCTACAGATAATGGAATTTTATTTAAAAATAATAATTTAAACGATCTTCAAAATCAAATTATTAGATATTTTAATTTATCAAATGAGGAATTAAATAACATGAAAATAGGTGCAAAAAAAAAATCTAAACTATTTACTAAATTTAGGCATTATAAAATTTTATCTAAATTTTTAGCTTAAAAACTTTCTGAAAATTTAATTATTTTTTTTGCTCTTTCATGCCATGTATAATTTCTAGCAGTAAAAAATGCATTTTTTCTAATATATTCATATTTTTTTGATGATTGAAAAATTTTATTAATCCAGTCACACCAAAGTTTAATATTTGAGTTTTTGATTAATATAGAATTTTTTTTATGTTTAAGGATATGTTTATAAACATTTAAATTACTAGCTAGTATAATATTTGGGCTTGCTAAATAATCGAACATTTTCAATGGGGAGATATAATTTGCTAAATTAACTTTTTTTATTCTACCAGAAATAAAGTCGCCATAAGGCATTAAAGCAATCGTATAATTTGAAAGTATTTTTGGAATATTTTTATACTTAATATGTCCAAATATTTTTATATTTTTTTGTGAATTATAATTGTTTAGAAATGTTTTATCACCATATAAATGAAAACCGATATTTGGGAGTTTTCTTGATATTTTTTGAATCAATTCAATCCCTTTTCCTGAATGAAAACTTCCAACATAAACACACGTTTTCTTTAGTTTTTTTGTTTTTTTGAAATTTTTGAAATCATTTATATCAACCGCATCATCTAAACAAATATAGTCATTTTTTTTAACTTTAAAAATTTCTATAAGATTCTTATGTATGAATATATATTTTAAACCATTTATTAATCCAAAAAATTTTAAAACGTAAAATAATATTTTTGTTAAACCGGTTAAATTATGATGAATTTCTAATATGGTTTTTTTTCCAAGAATTGAAGAAATAATAGCAAAAATAATACTTCTTGAAACGTATAAATGATTAACATTTTTTTTACGTTTTTCTTGATTTAAAATTTTTAGTGAAAAATAAATTTTATTTATAAAATTGATTTTTATTTTTTTTTTAAAAATACATTTTAGATTAAATTTATTTTTAAGATTGTAATAATTTTTAATTTTATTTAGGGAATATTTACTTGAAGGAACATATAGGTTAATACTTGAAAATTTAGAAAATGCATCACACATTTTAACAACATGAATACTATATGCTGAGGTATTTGGATAATTTACCTCACATACATAATTAATAATCAAACTATTTTTCAATTGTAAATTTGTTCTTTGATTAATTTTAAATACATTTGAAGGTTTATATCATAATCAAACCTATATAATCTTTTATAAGCAAAATTAATTTTTTTTTTATATTTTTTTTTATTTTTGGAATACGTAATAATTTTATTTGATAAATCTTTGTAATCTCCAATTTTAAAAAGATCACCACCTCTACCATTATCTAAAATTTCTTTTGGTCCAGTTTTGCAGTTTGATGAAATTATAAACTTTTTAAGACTGACTGCTTCTAAAAGAACATTAGGCAGCCCTTCATATTTTGAGGTAAGAACCAATAAATCAGATGATCTCAAAAATTTAAATGGATTATTTTGCCATCCTAAAAATTTGACCTCGTTGTTCATTTTATTATCAATTATATATTCTTTCATACTATTAAAATAAATGCCCTTGCCAACAATAATTGCTCTAAATTTTACTTTATTTTTAATTAATTTAAGAGCTTTAAAAAAAGTTTGTGGGTCTTTTTGATCTACTAATCTTCCAATAAATATAATTTTTAAATCTTTAAATTTTTTAAAAAAATTATTTTTAATTTTTTCTTTAGATTTTCTCTCAATAATTTTGAGATCAAGGGGATTATAAATACAATAAGTCTTAATTTGAAACTTTTCTCTATATTCTTTCTGAAATTCTTTGCTATTTACTATTATTTTTTTTGGAATTTTTAAAAGTAGATTAAAGATATTTCTTCTAAAAAAATTAAGCGCCCACCCACTTGGAGAAGAGTTCGATCTTACTATAATATCAACATTAAATATTTTGCAAATTATTGCACAATATAAATTTGCCTGAAAGGCAAGCAAAACAACATTTCTATCAAATGTAAGAATTTTGATTAATTCAATTAAACAAAAAAAATATTTTAATCTTCTAGAAGAATATTTCTCTGTATTTATTCTAGGATTTACGACACTAAGTTTCTTAAATTTTGGATTATAAGACTTACTAGCTGTAATTAGTGAAGTATTTTTTAGTTTAGTTGCAAGAAAGTTAGAAATAATGAATAAGTTCTTTTCAACACCACCTCCCTCTATAGAAGGCATAAATATTATTAGTTTTTTTTGTTTCATTTGATATTTAAATATTTATATAAAATAAATGTATGGATTTAATTACTATCATAACTCCTTATTTTAGGAAAAAAAAATATGTTAAGAAATCTATACAATCAATACTAAATCAAACTTACACAAATTTTGAATTAATTATAGTGTATGATGATGTTGAAAAAAATGATCTAGAATACATAAATCAAATTAAAAATTTAGATGAAAGAATTTCGGTTATTGTTAATGAAAATAACTTGGGTGCAGGTGTTTCCAGAAACATAGCTATCAAACATTCAAATGGTAAATATATAGCTTTTATAGATTCAGATGACATTTGGAGGAAGGATAAGTTAGAAAATCAAATTAATTTTATGAAAATAAATAATTTAATGATAAGTCACACTACATATGAAATTATTGATAAAAATAATAATGTTGTTTCAGAGAGAAAAGCAAGAAATTTCAATGAGTTTTCAGAATTATTAAAATCATGTGATATTGGTTTGTCAACAGTTATGCTAAGAAGAGAAATTATAACCAATGACTGCTATTTTGCTGAAACAAGGACCAAGGAAGACTTTGTGCTTTGGTTAAAAATATTAAAAAATAATTACAAGATTGGTGGATTAGATAAAAATCTTGCTAGTTGGAGAAAACTAGATAATTCTCTTTCATCATCCTCAATTCAAAAAATAATAGATGGTTTTTTTGTTTATTTTAAGTATATGGGTTTCGGTTTTTTTAAATCATTATATTATCTAATTTGTTTAAGTATAAACTACCTTAAAAAATAAATGAATATTTTTATTTTTGCTTTTATTACTGCACTAATAATTTCTTTTTCAAATTATTTTTTAAAAAATTTAAAAATTTTTCATAATTATAATGGACAGGCCCATCAAAAGTTTTTAGGAAATAAAGAAATACCTCTTACAGGAGGTATTTATATATTAATTATAAGTTTATTAATATTTTATAAATTTAGTTTATTGATTTGTTTATTTTTAATCTTAATTTTTTCTATCGGTCTAGCATCAGACACAAATTATTTACCATCTCCAGCAATTAGATCATTATTACAAATTTTTTTTATATTCATTTTTGTATATATTTTTAAAGTTGAGGTAACACCTACTAGGATTTATTATTTAGATATAATACTTAATAACATATTTTTTAGCTTTATATTTACAACCTTTTGTTTAATGATTGTTATTAATGGAACAAATTTTATAGATGGTTTAAACGGTTTAGTGCTAATTTATTATTTAGCGATTTACTTAATAATTTCATACTTTGGTTTCCATTTTGAATTTGGAATTGATAAAGAAAAATTAATTTACATTATAATTTTTTTGATAGTTCTTTCGCTTTTCAATTTAAATAATCAATTTTTTTTGGGAGATAGTGGAGCATATTTGCTGGCATTTATTACAAGCGCCATATTAATTAATATTTATAATTTTAATCAAAACATTTCACCATTTTTTATAATTTTATTATTATGGTACCCTTGTTTTGAAAATTTATTTTCAATAATTAGAAAATTTAAAATTAAACGATCTCCAATTTTAGCAGATAATAAACATTTGCATCAATTATTGTTTAATTACTTACAAAAAAAAATATTTTGGAAAAAAATTTATGTAAATAATTTTACAACTTTACTAATATTAACTTATAATTTTTTTATTTTTTTCCTAGCAACAAAAAATATATTTAACACTCAATACCAGATCTTATT
>CACNTB010000008.1 GCA_902623305.1 uncultured Pelagibacteraceae bacterium | reverse complement strand
ATTCTCTCCCAGAATTACTTGTTAAATGAGGTCTATTGCTCCCAACCAAAATACCATTAGACTTATATTCTGCACCAAAAATGCTAGTTTCTGTGTAATTAAGCTTTTTACCAATATTAGCTTTAAGCTCTTTTTTTGAACTATAATTAAAAATAAGCATTAATTGAGTAACCTCTTTGGAACCTTTCCCATCATAATTTCTTTCATATCAGAAAATTCCGACGCAACATGATTTTGAACTGTTTTTATAAAAGAGTTAATTATTTTTTTATCAAAACCTAAATTTTTAAGAATATCTTTAGCCTCTTTTTCATTTTCAGTTGAAATATAATGCTCAGCTATAGATAAATACCTAAAGAAAACTTCTTTTTGATTTTCTGTTTTAAGTTCAGATAGTTTCAACTCCATTAAGTAACTTTTATCCATGATTTGGTAAATATCTTTAGGCAATGATTAGACGTTCCAGAGTGTTAAAAGTTTTATCTATATTCTTTCTTTTTAAAGTACACTCCCATACATCAATTACTTTCCAGCCTAATTTAATTAATTTACTTTTATTCAAAAAGTCTCTTTTCTTATTAAGCTCCAATCTTTCTATCCAATATTGAGTTTTAGTTTTTGGTACATTGCTATGAGCGCAGCCATGATAATGCCAATAGCATCCGTGAACATTTAAAATTGTTTTATGTTTATGAAGAACAATATCTGGTTTACCAGGAAGTTTTTTTACATGAATTCTAAATCTGTATCCGTTCTCATATAGTTTAGATCTTATCAATTTTTCCGGTTTGGTATTTTTTGATTTATTTATTTGCATACTTTTAGATAATATTTTTTAATCTTAGATCCTCTGTTATCCAATTATCTTTTATTATGAAATTGGAATAGTTTGATTTAATCATTTTAATAATTTTTTTACCAAATTCTCTATTCCAATTTAAATTACCATTTTCAATAATTTCTTTTAAAATTAAATTTCTTATATCATTTACTATTGTCGAGTTAACTTTGTGCGGTTTTAAATTATAATTAGGTGTTTCAATTAAACCAGCATATGACAATAATACCAATATAGAAGCTGATGTATTCCAAAATAAAGAGTAATCAAAAAAGGTATTTAAACCTACAATGCTAACTGTCTTGTCTTGAAAAATATTTAAAATTGCGAAACCCAAATTATCAATATCATAGCTTTTTATTTTTTTTTCATCTTCTAAATTGAATGATCCAGATGTTTTTACATTTAGATAGAAATTCGAGATTCGTTTTTGTTCTTGAAATTTATTGATAATTGTTTGACTTGTGCTCCACTTTTCTGGATTTGAAACATGGACAAAACTATCATATGTATCTTTATTAAGAATTTCTTTTCCTTGAATACAAATTTCCTTCTCAAAATCTGTTCCACATCCAGAATATTTTGATAAATTTTCTTTTGAAAATTTTATCAAACTATACATATCTGCTGGATAAGACTCTTTATTTTTTAAAATATAATTAGCTAAATTTTTATCAGCATTGGGAATATTTTTTAATGACCAAACACCAGGTCCTATTTGAATAAATTTCTCGTAACTAGATAATAATATTCCTAGGAGTTTAAGAGTTTGTTGAGGCCTAATATTTTGTTCTATTTTTTTAACATATATTTCAGAGAGTCTTTTAAGAGAAATTGCTTTATTTTTTTCTAAAATACTTTCAATGATCGCAAGATATTTAGAGAGCTTTTCTGAATATGTCTCCTCTTTAAAAATATCTAAATCTTCTATAGGATTGTCTTCTAATTCTATATCTTCAAAATAATCATTTTTTTCAGCTCCTAAAGGTATGATACCGGCTCCTGATACAAAAAATAAATGATTTGTATCAACTAAACCCTTTCCTCTCATTAAATCTTTGGCTCTAATTATTGTTTTTGACCAGGCACATTCTCCTAAAAACTTATCTTTCTTTATTAATTTCATGACTTTATCATTCTCAATAAAAGTATTAGGCGATGCATTGAATAAAATTTCATGCATTTTTACTAGATAACTATTTGATAAATATGCAAAATTTTTTTTATTTTCACAAAAATAATTATTTATAAGATAATAATCAGTTTTAGAGTCTACTGATTTGGCTACATCTTTAAAATTTTCAATTGATATATTGGATAGTTCTCTGGCACTTTCACATTGCCTTGGAAGTGGTTTCTTATCCAAATAATATATTAATTCCTCGGCATCATCTTCGAAGTTATCATAATGATACTTAAGCCAACCACCATCTACTTTATGAAAAAATTTATCAAAAAAATTTTCTTTTTTCTCTAAATCAGTGTCTTTGTAAAATTGTTTCTCTAAAATAATATCATAAGCTAAACTTATTAGTCCATCTTTTGAATTTAAGGGATATTTGTTTTTTACTTTAGACAAAGACTTATAAGTAACTAAATTTTCAGTTGATGAATATTTCAAAAAAATTTCATTCTTATTGATCTCAAGGAATTTATTAAATATTAAATAAGCTCTTTTAATTTTTCTAATTGCTTTTGCCTCTATTTGTCGAATTCTTTCACGTGTTACTTTTTCTATTTGACCAATTTCTTCTAAAGTTAAGCCTTTCCAATATCTATTTTTTAATATCAAGTATTCTCTTTCATTTAAAAATGATTTGATCAAATCAAATAAATAATTTTCGTTCAATTCTGACCTGTCTAAATTAATCTTTTTTAATTTTTTAGAGATTGGATCAAAATATGACAAAATATTTGTAATTTTTTTAATTCGTTTTTTTAATTTATCATAATTAGTAGGTGGCCAGTGAATTGGAGTATTAAGGTTTAAATTTAGGCCACTCAAAATCTTTTTAATCTCAAATAATGACTTTCTACCAAAATTTTTTGTCCTTATTAATTCACTTTCTGAAAAAATAACTAATTGTCCTAATTCTTTAATACTTAAATCTTTCAAGCAGTTTACTGTTCTTAAACTAAAACCTATTTTATCGATTGGAGTTAATAATTTTTCAAAATGTGTCTCTAAAAATTCATGTTCTTGTTTTTCCTCTAGATTTTTGAATTTTTGTAAATATTCGTGTGGGATCTCTTTAATTGTTTTTTGATGACTATCTTCTTCTATAGGCCAAATAATATCTGTATTTAGTCTAAGATTTAAACGACCTAGCATTTCATTAACTTCTGTTAGACTTTTCTTTCCAAAATTTGGTGATCTTATCAAGTATATTTCTGAAAGCTGGATTAATTCACCTACGTCTTTTATTCCAAGTTCTTTTAAACAATTGAGTGTTCTTACAGAAAATTCTAAGTGTTTTATTAAAATTTTAAGATTATCGAAATTCTTTAAAACAAAATCATAACTATCTTTGTTATAAATTCCTTTCATTTTTTGAAAGTTTATATAATTTTTTTTATAATTATAATCTTTTTGTGACTGCATTATTTAAGCAAATATTAATTTTTTAATAGAGTTTTGATCAAGGTAATCGGCATTAATTGTTGCAAAATACCTATTTAATTTTTTTGCTTCCTGTTGAATATTTTTCTTTTCAAGACCAGTGTGTTTTTTAGATATATTTTTAATAAAAGATTTTGCTGCCTCAGGATGCATCCCATATTGTCTTTCAAAAACAGCAACTGCAATATCTTGTTTTTCAAAGCAAAGCTTAACAAGATCATGATCTTCTAAGATATGGTGTGGCCAAAATAATCTGCTAATTGCGTGTCTAGAAGTTAAAGACTTTAAACTTGTACCACCTAAGAAACGTGTTGTTATAGAAGACCATTTATCCTCATCATCTTTATTTACTTGTTTAATCAATTTAATTTTTTGCTCTTTATTAAGAGGATTATTTTTTTGTAGAGACTTTGACCAACGAAACCAAATATAGTCCTGCAAATATTCTAAACCTAGGTATTGCCAAAATCTCATATCGGTCAATTCTCTTCTTGGGAAATATTTTAATTGATCAAATATTATTCTTGAAAAAGATGCATCTGTTTTGAGAATAGTTTTTTTGTCATTAGCAACTAATCTAATATTCTGATTAATCATTCCTTTGAGCTCCAATGGTCTCAGATCTTTATTTAAATTAGAATTTTTTTCGTTACCAATTTCAACTTCAATTGTATCAAATTTTTTACCACCAAAATATTCAAGTAAATCATCTTTTGTTAGAATTTCAGAAAATTTTAACATATTATTTTTTTTCCTTTCTTAGATGTAGTCTGGCATTTTCAGAAAAAACTTTTTCTGTAGTTTCACCAAGTGAATTTTGGGCTATATTTAAAATTATTTTTAGGATACTAGAAATTTTGTCAGGATCATCATACATGGATTCTTTAAGGTCATCTAAAGAATCTTTTTTTCTGCTATCTGGTAATATTTTGTGTGAGTAATTTTCAATAAGCTGTCTTTTCCAACTTTTAAGTTCTTCCCAAGCATTTTCAACTGCAATACTTTTTTCAGATTGTTCTTGTTCCTGAAGATTCTTATTATATTCTATTAATGAGTCAGTTAATAATTGAGCAAAAATGGATGTTGATATATTTTTAAACATTAAATCTCTTGACGAAGTTTTAAGACTAGATCTTTTTGAATTTTCGTTAAGAATACTCTTAAGATGAGTATCCATATCTGAATTTAAATAAATTTTAGGCATTTTATTTCCGCCCCTTAGATCTAATGCATAAATATCTTTACTATAATTTTTATTAAGCCATCGAAGTTTATCTCCACTGAAACTTTCCCATTCAATTTCCATCGACTCTCCTCCTGATTTTTCCTCAGGCTCGTCAAAACAAACTTTATAAGATGAGGACCAACCTAGTTGAGTACCTTTTACTGAGGCGAAACCAGTTTTTTCTTTTAAATCTTTTTTTAAAACTAATATTGCAGAAATTTCAACATCGCTTCTCCAATCATTTTTATGAAAATCTAATTCAATTTTAAAAATATTTCCCTCTTTTTTAAAAACATAGGATTTTCTAAAAATTGATTTCACACCTTTAACAAATAATATTAAATCTAAATATTCCCAAACATCCTTATTTTTTTCAAATAAAACACTTTGTGGGTTGCTAACCTTAGCTGTTATCTTTAATTTAAGATTTTCAATTTTTTCTTTTTCATAAATATTCAAAACACTTCCTAAAAATTTTAATTTATCATCACCGGGTTTTAAATATAATTCAATTGGTGCTTCAAGAATTTTATATTGGTAAAAAATATCTTTATTTGCCATAATATATCTAATTATTTGATGTAAAAAAATTGATTGCTAATAGTTTAGTATCAACTTTTTCAACAAGATTTTCTAAATTTATTTCACCTTCAAAAGAAAAACTTTTTGTATCTGCTACATCTACTTTTGCACCATTATTTTTCTCTATTAATGTCACATTGTCATTTTCAATAAATGTAATTTTTGAAAATGGTATTTTATCTCCTCTGCTAGTTTCTTCTTTTATTGAAAATCCAAATCCTACAGACCACAAGTTTTTTTTATTTTTTTGTTTACTCTTTTCTTTAGAATTTGGAAAATCTGAAATTCTAATTGTTCCACTAACATTCCACTTAAATTTTTCAGTAGGAACTGCTTTGATATTTTCTGACGATATGATGTAATCTGAATCCTTTTTTCCCTTAAATCCAAGATTTAACATTCCTGCTAATAATTCAGGACCTTTTTTACTTTCAATCTCTTCCTCTCCAAGCATTTCGATTAAACCTTCATCAATTTTTTCATAAAATTCTTCTACTGTTTTTCTTACGTTTTTATATTTGGTATCTAGACCTTTTGTTTTTGCGTCCCATCTATCGTGTAATGCAGGTTCTAGATCTCTAAAAAACGTTTCTGATACTTCATTTGAATGAGAAGAGCCAAGTAAATGACCAACCTTAATAACTCCAAAGTAAGGAAGTGTATTACTAATTGATGTTGCAGATGGTTTATAATAATCTACTACCATTCCAAAACCTCTTATTAAAGCTATTTTATTAGCCTCATCATCATTTGAGGAACTTTGATCTCCTCTTTGAATAGAAAATTCAAATGGTGTGTTTGTTTGAATCTTATTTTTTTCTTTTTCTTCTTTTGTCATTATTCTTGGAGGTATTTTTAAATTTAAGTCTCTTTTAGCAAGTGAGTTTTGGGTATTTGCTATTTTAACAACATCATTTTTTCTTGCCTCGTAGGCATCAATAAATTTTTGCCACTTGGCTAGATCAACTTTAAATAAATGATCATATTCATTTCGAATTTTTGAATTTCTCTGGTAAACAAATGATAAATTTAACTTTTTTCTTGATGGAATTAGAGCTGGCCAAAAAAATTTTTCAAATTTATTTTTTAAGCCTATAAGTATTTCGTGTCCCTCAAGACTCTCTCCATAGATATTCTCTTTTAGTCCAACAATAGATATAGTTGCTCCAGTTCCTTTATTCTTATCTCTATCTAAATATAATTTTCTAGCTATTTCATTATTATTCCACACAGATCTTGATGCTTCATAAGAATATCCCTCTTCTTTCTCAAAAGAACCAACTCCAAAAAAACCAGTTCCTTTATATGATTTTTTTTTTATACTGTGAGTAGCAAGCTCAGTTCTTCCAAATATTCTTAAACCTGATGGGTTGCTATCTGTTTTATCAACTAAGGATGAAAACAACACAGTAGAAAGTTTAGAACATATCCAGAATATTGATTTTCCAACTCCATAACTTCCACCTCTTCTCGGGTCTGGATTTTCAGCTGTAAAAAAATTTGCTTTACAAAGATTAAAAAAATTTGGTTTTTGAGATGCTTCCATATCACCTTCGGGGCCTGTCAATCCAAATGAATTAGAGTCTTCAATATTTAGGATATATAAACTTTTTGTATCTTTCATTTCTTTAAGAGATCTTTTTAAATTTCTTGAAAGTTCCGACTGTTTACTTCTATTGGCACAAGACTCTATGTGATTTTTCAATATATCCCATCTCAGTTCCTTTAAATATTCATCTAAGTATTTTCCAGTGAGTTCAATTAACTTTATTTCTACATTTACTGGCTTAATAAAATTTTCATCTATTGGCTGGTTTAAAGTATTTTGACCACCTTCCCTAGTAATTATATCTATAGGATCTAATCTTCTAGATTGTAAAATTTTGCCAGGCATATAATCTCCCACCGCACTTTGTGTAGATCCCCTCCTTTCAAAATTCCAAACAATTTTACTCATAATTTTTCAATTCTTTTTTTATTACTTCAATTTCATTTAAGCATTTTTTTAAAATGAATTTGCTTTTTAAAACATTTAAGAATTTTAATGTATTAGTTGGTAGATTTAGGATTTTGTTTAATAAAAACAATATTCTATTATTTTTGTAAAATTCTGAATCAGTTTTTTTCGTAAATTCAACACTTTGTAAGTATATTGTATAATCCCTTGCAAATTCTTGTACATACTGCAATCTATCCTGCAAAAGAGAATGAAAGTAATCCTTCCTCAATTAAACTCCTATATGTTTATTTTTTAACACGTACAAGCTACATAAAAAGAAAGAAAGATGTAGCTTTGCACGCATTAAAATTCGCATAGTTAACTTGCTAATTGCAACTTTCGAACACAAACATAAGACAAAACCAGGATGCACTCTGGCAAGAGGTATAGTTAGTGTTCTATCGATGTAGCTGCACACCGTGTATGATAACCTCTTCTTATTAACGTGCATCAATTCTTCAATTTTATTTTTTAAAATATTGTTCATAAAGATTTTCTGAATTTTGATTTTTATTTTTCTTTTTGGAATTACGATTCCATTTGTCATATACAAATTCTTTGCTCCATTTTTTTAAACAATCCTCTACAATTTTTTGTGCTTTATCTGGTACCTCGTAAGTATTTCTATTAGACAAATATCCAACGCCTCTTAAAGCACTCTTTAAAAGCCTCATTCTTAAGTTAAAATAGTGCTCAAACTTTTCAGATGGCGTCATATGTCGTGTTCTGCTATTATCGTCTTTTTTAACCATTTATGACCTTTAATTACCCTCTCTTTTTTCTATTATATTTCTTAATATATTTCATTTGTGTTCTCACAGACGATCTGATAACAGTTCTGAAATTAAATGTCAAATAATAAATTAAAAATAGCCGAATTATTTTGTGGAGCTGGAGGTTTTGCTGAAGGAGCAAAAAATGCTGGATTTGAGCATGTTTGGGGCGTAGATAACCATGAAGACTCCTGCAAAACCTTTGAAAAAAATCAAAAGTGTGAAGCTTTTAATAAAAACATAGAAGATTTTTCAAGACCTTCAAATTTAAAAAAAATAAAAAAAGATTTTGGAAAAATTGATGGTCTTTTATTTGGATTTCCCTGCAATGATTTTAGTTTAGTTGGCAAAAAAGAAAAAATGGAAGGTAAATTTGGAGGACTTTATAAGTATGCTTGCAAAGTTCTAAACTTTTTTGAGCCAGAATTTTTTGTTGCTGAAAATGTTACCTCTCTGAGTAAAAAACTTAAATTTAATTCATCTGAACAAGTATTGGTTAAAGATATTTTTGATAAAGAAAAACTTCAAAACCAAAATTATCAAAATTTTAAAAAAATAATGGGTGATTTAGCTAATTGTTCTAAACATGGATATAGAATATACGCTGATAACTATAAATTTGAAGAATATGGTGTTCCACAATCAAGACATAGAATAATACTTGTTGGTTTTAGAGAAGATTTTTTTTGCAAAAATATGATAAATTATGAAAAACCAAAAAAAGTTGATGGTAATTTTGTTACTTGTAAAGAAGCTTTAGACAAAATACCGAAATGGGCAACACACCAAGAAAAAACTAAACATGATGATAAAGTAATCAGACGTTTACAAAAAACAGCTGAAGGTAAAAATGTTTGGGATTTAGGAGATGATGAAGACGGATTACCAGGTGTCAAAAAAGCAAGAATGAGTCATATTTATAAAAGATTAGATAGTTCAAAACCTGCTTATACAGTAACTGGAAGTGGTGGTGGTGGAACCCATGTTTATCATTATAAAGAAGACAGAGCTTTAACAAATAGAGAAAGAGCAAGATTACAAACTTTTCCTGATAAATATAATTTTTTTGGTGGTAAAGAGTCTGTTAGAAGACAAATCGGAATGGCAGTTCCAGTGCTAGGAGCAGAAAAAATAATGAAAGCTGTAAAAAAATCTTTGAAAAAATCAAAAAAACAAACTTCTTTTCATCACGATTGGATGATTAAAGGAAAAGGGAAGGATTTATATTTTACTGGAAAAGAAGATTTAGGTCCTCAGATGAGTTTTGATTTTAATAATTAAATGATAAGATAATAAATGGAATTAATTTTTATATTAAAAATCTTATTTGTTATAGGTGCTCTTATTGCTCTTTATGCTGTGATAAGAAATCTAGATATTATCAAAATTATTCTTATTTATTGGAAAGATTTAATTTTTAGAAAGTAATTTTACTATTTTTCTAAGGCCCATTTTATTATTGGAAGACTTAGAAATCATCATACAAGCCTCTGATCTAAGTATCTCTCCATCCATTAAAATACGCAGATTATTTGCTTTTAAAGTTTCTCCAGTAGAAGTGATATCAGTAATTATTTCTGAAGAGCCTGTAAAAGGATAAGCTTCGGTAGCACCTAAACTATCGATTAATTTGAATTGGGTAACACCCTTTGAAAACAAAAATTCCCTTGTTAAATTTGGATATTTTGTTGCAACTCTTAGTCTTTTCTTTTTCTTATCTTTAAATTCAAATGCAATTTCTTCTAAATCCGCAACAGTTTGCACATCTATCCATGGATCAGGAATTGCAACTACTAATGTAGCCTTACCAAAATTATATCTTTTTAAAACATTTATTTTTTTTTGAGTGCTTATTTCACTCTCTTTTAATAAATCAAAACCAGAAAAACCTATATCCAGAGATCCATCTCCAAGTCTTTCAATAATCTCTCTTGCATGAAGATATAAAATCTTAATATTTTTATATTGCTTTATTGACCCTAAAAGATCTCTTTCTCCTCTTTCAGAAATGAGGTTTAATTTATTTTTTTTAAAAATATTTAAAACATCTTTTCTTAGTCTACCTTTGCTTGGAATTCCAATATTTAAAATATTCTTTGTCATTAGTAATTTAAGTTCAAAGCAGCACCTACTGCTGGAGTTTGTTTTTTTGATCCTAAGTCTGAAATTAGACCATCATAACGACCGCCATTAATAATATTTTTTAATGAGTTTTTAGATTTAATATCAATTTTAAAAACCATTCCGGTGTAATATTCTAATTGCCTTCCAAAGGATGCAGAAAAAACTACATTTAGTTTTGAAACCTTGTTATAAGAAATTGGAAAATATTTTTGATCTACAGCTAAATTTATTCTGTTTTTTTTAAAAAATTTATTTAACTCAATTGCTGCTTTATTTATTGGACATTTAATTTTTAAGAAATCTTTTATTATTTTTGAAACATTTTTTCCTTTACTGGCTCTTCTAGGATCTTTTATTTTCTGATCAAATCTTTTTAATATTTCATTAATTGTTCTTCCTGCCACAATATTTGATAAATCCTCTTTAAGCATTTTCAGGTAACGTTTTTTATCAATTTCTACAATTGTTGGATCAACATCTGAGTTAGTTTCTAGCCTTTTTAATAAATCATTAAAATAATCTTCTCTCCAGAAATGTCTGGACAATCTTAGCTTCCATCTCTTTGGAATATCCAATTTTGAAATTAACAAATTAAATATTTCAACATTTCCAATCGTTAGCGTTCCTGAAGAATATTTTACATTTTGAAGCGATTTAAGAGATGTATTTATAATTTCTTTATCATCAATTTTCTCATCCTTTGATCCTAAAATTTCAAATCCGATTTGATTTCTAATAATTGAGTCTTTTTTGTTTTGTGATTTTCGATAAGCTTGACCACTGTAGAAAATTTTTTCCTTACCTTTTAAATTATTATCTAAATATCTTAAACAAGATACAATTGTTAAATCTGGTCTTAGACATAACTCACTTCCATTTTGATCCGTAAAAGAAAAGATAAACTTTCTAAAATTTTCTCCCGATCTTTGAACAATATGATTAGCCTCAATTACTGAGGGTAAATCAATATATTTAAAACCCTTAGATTTTACAGATCTAAGGATATTTTCAGATAAGTTTTTTGACTTCATCGATTAAATTTTCTTTTGGAAATGTTTTATTATTTTCACCCTTAACACCTTTAAGGCTTTTTATAGTGACTGTATTTTCATTAAATTCATTTTCACCACATATAATTGCAACATCCAACTCACGTTTATTTGCTAGGGTTAGTTGCTTACCTAAATTTTTTTTTGAATCTAAAAAAATTTCAGCATTGATATTATTATTTCTTAATAAATCTAAAATTTCATAATAATTTTTAAGATATTTTTCATCCATCACACAAACTAAAACTGGTTTTTGACTATCTACTTTTATTTGATCTAATTGCATCAAAGCAAACAACAATCGATCAACTCCAAAACTAATTCCAGTGCCTGGAATATCTACACCTTTAAATCTTGAAATTAATTTTGCATAAGCTCCTCCAGAACAAATACTACCTATATCGACCTCTTTACCTTTATTATTTGTAACTTTAAAATTTAGATTTGTTTCAACAATGAAATCTGAATAATAAGCTAATCCCCTAACAATTGTAAAATTTGTTTTGACCTGATTTAAATTTAAACTGTAACCCAATACTTCAAATACTTGTTCTAATTCTTGTATACCTTCTTGAGACAATGGATTTTTTAATTTTTCTTTTAATTCTTTTAAATCTTTAATTTTTAGAAAATTAAGTATTTCAGAAGCTTGTTCATCATTTAAGTCTGCACCCTTTGTGATTGCACCACTTATATCTTTTCTCTCTTTTTTAAGTAGATCTTCAACACCTTTTAAACCAAAACCTGGTTTATCTAATTTATCAATTGCCCTAATTACTTTTGCTTGCTTTTCTTCTGATATTTTTAAATCGTCAATTAATCCTTGAACTATTTTTCTATTACTAATGTTGATTGTAAATTGATCTTTTTTTAGACCACAATCTAATAAAGTACTTGATATTAAATTACAAAGCTCTGCATTTGCTTGAGAAGGATTAACATTTCCAACAATGTCAAAATCTGCTTGCATAAATTCTCTGTACCTTCCATTACCAGCCTTTTCATTTCTAAAAACATTTTGAATAGCATATCTTTTAAAGATTGATGGAAGCTCTTGATTATTTTGAGCAACAAATCTAGCTAGTGGGCTTGAAAGATCATACCTAAGAGTAATACTTTTTTCTCCATCCTGAAACGAGAATACATCAGACATAGGATTAGCATCATCTTCTGCCAAAAAAGATCCTATATTTTCACTTATCTCAAACGAAGGGGTTTCTAAAGCCTCAGCTCCAAATTTAATAAAATT
Source organism: uncultured Pelagibacteraceae bacterium (assembly GCA_902623305.1). Classification (GTDB taxonomy): domain Bacteria; phylum Pseudomonadota; class Alphaproteobacteria; order Pelagibacterales; family Pelagibacteraceae; genus Pelagibacter. The sequence continues at coordinate 31,015 of CACNTB010000008.1, read as the reverse complement.
ATTCTCAATAGCTTTTAAAAGCTTTTTTTTGAGAAGAAGTTTTTTATCCCAACGATCTTCAAATCCTGAAGGTAATCCAGGAATTAATTTTTTTTCTTTATTCATTTTTTGGTACCCGGGCTGAGAGTCGAACTCAAACTTAAAGTTCCACAAACTTCCGTGCTAACCATTACACCACCCGGGCTTATCCTCTTTGTTTTTATCTTATTTTATGTGGATTTAAAATTATAATATAAATAAATAGCCTACTGGCTATGGAAACAGTTTCTGTGGGTACTTCTAAAAGTCTTTCTGTATGTAGTATTTATATTCATGAGCAGTCTTTTAGACAAAAAAAATTATTATTCAAGGTCTAAATAGAAAAAGGACGTTTATCTATTTGATAGATAAAACGCCCTTTTAAATAATTTCTAAATTAGTCTATTTTTTTTAAATTGACTGCAGAAGGACCTTTGGGACCATCTTCTAATGTGAATTCAAGTTTATCACCTTCATTGAGATATCTCATACCAGCAGCTTTTACTGCTGAAGCGTGAACAAAGGCATCTTTTTCTTTATCATCTCTTTCAATGAAGCCATATCCCTTTTTACCATTATACCATTTAATTTTTCCTTGTAGTGTACTCATCTTATTTCTTAGTCCTTTTGTTATTTATTATCTCTTAAAGGTAATTTCTTTTAAGATTATTTCAAGATGAAAGTTTTTGGTGGTGGCTGAGGAAGGATTCGCACCTCCGACACAAGCCTTTTCAGGGCTCTGCTCTACTCCTGAGCTACTCAGCCTTATTTATCCCCTAAAGATAATTCTTCCTTTAGTAAGATCGTAAGGTGTCATTTCAACTGTCACATTATCACCTTGGAGAACTCTAATTCTGTTTTTTCTTAACTTACCAGCTGTATGGGCAGTAACGGTATGTCCATTTTCTAATTTTACTCTAAACATAGCGTTAGGAAGTAGGTCTATCACTGTACCTTTAAATTCCAGTAAGTCTTGTTTTGACAAATTTATTTTCTCCTTATTCGTTTTACTACAGATTGGGCGTGTCCAACCAACCCTTCGTAATTTGCAAGTGTTATAACTGATGGTCCAAGACTTTCAATACCCTTTTTTGATAAGTTTATGTATGAAATCCTTTTATAAAATTCATTTACACTTATACCACTTGAGTATTTTGCAGAACCGTTAGTTGGCAACACATGGTTTGATCCAACATTATAATCAGTCATTGCCATCACTGCATATTTTCCTAAACATATTGATCCTGAATTTTTTATTTTTGGAACTAGCGATTTATAATTTTTAATATTTAATTCTAAATGTTCTGGTGCAATGTTATTTATGACACTTATTATTTTAGCGTCCGAAGGTATATACATTAAAATTCCATTATTAATTAAACTTCTTCTTGCAACAGAAGCTCTTGGAATTTCTTTTAATTGTTTAGTAATTTCAATTTTTACTTTATCTAGCAAATTTTTATCTTTTGAAATCAAAATACATTGTGCAAGAATATCATGTTCAGCTTGTCCAATTAAATCACTTGCAACCCACTCAGGATTTGAGAATTTGTCACAAACGACAGTCACTTCTGAAGGACCTGCAGTCATACCTTCAATTCCAACAACACCAAAAACTTCTTTTTTTGCAGCCGCAACATAGGCGTTTCCTGGACCAACTATTTTATGAACTTTTTTAATTTTTTTAGTCCCATAGGATACTGCTGCAATAGCAGAAGGGCCTCCAATAGAATAAATTTCTTTTATTTTGCATTTTTTTGCAGCGTATAATACGGCTGGATTTTGTTTTCCTTTATAACCTGGATTAATCATAACTATTCTCTTAACGCCTGCAACAATTGCTGGAATAGCGTTCATCAACACACTTGATGGGTATGAAGCAGTAGAACCAGGAACATAAATTGCAACAGACTCTAAAGGAACATATTTATATTCAAGTTTATTTTTTAATTTATCTGTATAAGAAATATTTTTAAATTTTTGAAGTGAATGAAATTTATAAATTCTATTATAAGCCGAATCTATTGCTTTCTTTACTTTTTTATCAAGTAAATTTATAGATTTTTTTAATTGTTTTGAACTTGGAATTACTATGTTATTTTGATTGAATCGTTTCTCGTATTTTAATACTGCTTTATCTCCATTTTTTTTAACATCTTTAATTATATTTGTTACTGAGACGAAGTTTGATTGAAACTTTTTTTTTCTCTGTAAAAGCAAATTCTCTAATAATTTATCGAAATTTTTACTTTTACTATTTAATATTTTCATAACTATTTAATTTCACTTTGATCCTCTAATCTTGCTTCAATAGTTTCTGTGGTTAAAGCAATATGAGCATTGTTATTAAAAATAAGATTTATTTCATAAACATCATTATTTTTCAAATAATCTATACCTATTAATTCTAAAACTGTATCTTGATTTGATTGATCAATATTCTTTGATTTTACTTTATCAACAAAATCAAACCTACAAATGCTATTGATTTTTTTATCATCCTGATCACTTTCAACCTTGGTTCTTTCAATTGATAATAAAAAAACCTTATTAGATTCGAGATACTTTATATTAGCAATTTTAACCTTGGCCCCTGAACTACAAGCGGAAATCACTTGTAAGCCTTCTTGGTCACTTGCTATTATTTTTGCTAAATATTTATTCACTATTTTAATCTTTTAATTTTAACGCCTAGCTTTTTTAATTTATTTTCTATTTTTTCATAACCTCTATCTAAGTGATAAATTCTATTAATATATGATTTACCATTTGAAACTATAGCTGCTAGAACCAAAGCAACAGAAGCTCTTAAATCACTAGACATTAATTCAGCACCAATGAATTTAGTATTTCCTTCTATTTTAGCAGTATTCTTTTTAATATTTATTTTTGCCCCCATTCTTTGCAATTCTGCAACATGCATAAATCTATTTTCAAAAATACTTTCAGTTATTGAACTGTTGCCAACTGCTTTGCACATTAAAACCATCAATTGTGCCTGAAGGTCCGTAGGAATGCCTGGAAACTCTTTAGTTTTAATACTTTTTATTGATTTTATTTTTTCAGGTCCTTTAATTAAGATTCTATTTTCACTAGTTTTAATTTTAGCGCCAACTTTTTTTAGTAATTTTATTTCTGTGCCAATAATTTTAGGATTTAAATTATTTATTTGTAAATTTCCTTTTGCAAGTGTTGCAGCTACACAAAATGTGCCTGCTTCTATTCTATCAGCCATTACAGAATATTCAATTTCATTTAAAGAATTTACACCTATGATTTTGCAAACTCTTCCTGTCCATTTTATTTTCGCTCCAGCTTTATTTAAAAAATTTGTAAGATCTTTAATCTCAGGTTCTATTGCACAATTTTTTAAAACTGTTTTTCCTTTTGCTAAACAAGCTGCTATTATAGAATTTTCAGTTGCTCCAACACTTATCTGTGGAAAATTAATATTTGTCCCGCTAAGTTTTCCTTTCGATTTTGCAAGAATATATCCATCTTTTAATTCATATTTCATACCAAGTTTTTTTAATGCACTTAAATGATAATTGACTGGTCTAGCACCAATTAAACATCCTCCAGGTAAAGAGATTTTCGATTTATGGTATTTTGAAATAAGTGGACCTAAAACTAAAATAGAACCACGCATTGTTTTGACTAAAGAATAACTTGCGAAGGTTCTCATTTTTTTTTTATTTATAATTTTTGCTGTTTTTTTATCTCTTGATAAAATTATTTTAGAACCAAGAGACTTTAATAAATTTAGCATCGTATTAATGTCTCTAACTCTTGGTAAATTTTTGATAACTACAGGTTTATCAAATAATAGAGTTGCAGCTAATATAGGTAGAGATGCATTCTTCGAACCTGATATTGTAACATTACCCTTTATTTTACAAGGACCATTAATCAGAAATTTATCCATAAATTACTTTTTAATCTTAGCAACTTGAATTGTGGTTTGGCCCTGATATTTACCTTTCTTTGATTTATATGTTGTTTCTGGCTGAGTATCTGATTTAAAAAATAAAAATTGTGCTATTCCCTCATTTGAATATATTTTTGCAGGATTTGGTGTTGTATTACTTAGCTCAATTACAATATTGCCCTCAAATTCATTTTCAATTGGAGTAACATTACAAATTATTCCTGTCCTAGCATAAGTGCTTTTTCCAACACAAATGCATAAAACGTCTTTTGGTATTCTAAAATATTCTACTGTTTTAGCTAAAACGAATGAATTTGGTGGTATAATGCAGTGTGGCCCTTTTCGTTCTATAAAGTTATCATCAGAAAAATTCTTTGGATCAACTAAAGAACTATTTACATTAGTAAATATTCTATATTCATCGGAGATTCTTACATCATATCCCATACTACTTAATCCATAAGAAATTTTTCCTTCAGAAACTTGATGATCCAAAAATGGCTCTATCATATTGTGTTCTTTGCACATTTTTTTAATCCAAGAATCAGGTTGAATTGACATTATTTATTTTTCTTTTTATTTTTTTTTTGAAAAATTTTTCTTTTCTTCAAATTTTTTCTAAGCGCCAAGCTTAAACGCTCATTTTTTTCTTTTGAACTCATTCTTTGTTTGGGTTGGTCAGGAAATCTAAAGAAATTGGTTTATTAGGATCTAGTGCAGGTACTTTTTCCTCTTTTTTTTTTGGGCCTTCTTTAGCTAAACGTTTAGCTTTTTTTTCAGCAAGCTTTCTCTCTCTTTTAGCTTGCTTTTCCATAAGCTTATTACCTTTAGTTGATTTGTAATCGTAATGAATTCCCATAACATTTTCCTAAAATAGATATAAATCATATTAATCAAAAAATTAAGGCAATAATTTGAAAAAAATGCTTTATTATCAATAAAATACAATTTGTCTCTAAGCTCCTGTAGTTAAATGGTATAACAAGTCATTGGTAATGACTAGTTCCCTGGTCAGTACAGGGTGGGAGCACCACTAATTTTTATAAAAAAATTTTCTAAGAAGAATTGTAATAAAAACCAAAGCAAAAAAAGCTAAAATTGGAATATATATTTCTGGTGATAAAATTATATCTCTCATTAAAGGAACTTCCTCATTTCTATCTACAATTTTCTCAAACCCACTCCCAATAGATACAACAATAAATGTTGAAGGTATTATTCCAATAAGTGTTGCAAAAAAATAATTTTTTAATTTAACATTGAAAAGGGTTGGAAGTAAACAACTTAACTGCCAAGGAATGCCTCCTATGAAACGGTAAATCAGCATGTAAGTAAACTCTGATTTTTTAAAATTATATTCTAAATTTTTAAACTTATTTAAAAATTTTTCTCTAATAAAATTTTTTAAAAAAAAATTGCCAAAAATATATAAAAAAGTTGCACCGATAGTTAAACCTAAAACAACCACAATTAGACCAATCCATTTTCCAAAAATAAAACCTCCTGTTAATGCAATAGGAGAGCCAAAACCTAAAAAGGGGAATACCCACAATATAGTAATTACTAAAAAAATAAAAAATATTGAAAATAAACTAGAATTTTTAATCTCAATAAAATAAGACCTATTCGCTCTCAAAAAGTCATAAGAAGTAATTTCTTTAATACTAAAATTTGAAAAAAGAAAATACAAAAACAAACAAACTAAGATCAAATAAGACAAACCAATAATTAACTTAATTTTTTTTATATTTTCCATGATTCTTCTTATTTTAATGCTTAATCTTCTATTTGCTATTTTAATTATTACTAATATAAAGGGGCAAAATTTATAAAAAACTATACCAAATCTAATTATGAAAAGAACTTATCAACCCTCAAATAAAAAGAGAGCTCGAAAACACGGCTTCCGATCAAAAATGAAAACTAAAGGTGGTAAAAAACTTTTGGCTAGAAGAAGAGCAAGAGGAAGAAAATCACTAACTGTTTCTGTGTAGAATAATGAAAAGCAAAATACTTGCTCTTTCAAAAAACGAAGAATTTAAAAAATTACTTAAACAAAAAAAGATTACAAATAAATATGTCAGTATTTTTTTTGGGAAATTAAATAAAAAAGATATTAAAAGACTAAATATCAGTTTTGTGACTAAAAAAAAAATCGGAAATGCAGTAAAGAGAAATAAAATTAAAAGAAGATTAAGAAACATCATGAATGAAGCTGTTAAAAAAATAAAGATAAACTTTGATTATTCATTTCTTGTTATAGCTAAGCCATCTATGCTAAATAATGAATACAAAATTATAAAAGAAACTCTTTTTCAGGATTTTGCAAAAATAAAATAATGAATATATTTACTTTAATTTTAATTAAGTTTATCAAAGCCTATAAATATTTGATCAGTCCATTATTGGGCCATTCTTGTAGATATTTACCAACATGTTCTGAATACAGCATTGATGCCTTAAAAGAATACGGTTTTTTTAAAGGTTTATTAATTAGTATAAAAAGAATTTTAACCTGCCATCCAATAAAATTTTTAGGGGGTGGTGAAGGGTTTGATCCAGTTAAAAAAGAAATAAAAGATAATAAATAATGGAAACTAGAAATATAATTGCTGCCATAAGTTTATCAGCTGCTGTAATTATATTATACTCGCTATTTTTTGCACCACCACCTGTAACGAAAGAAAATTTAGCTGAAAAAACTAAGACTGAACAGAATTCAGATGCACCTAGTCTAGATCAAAAAGAAAATGTAACTGAAATTTCAAGAGAAGAAGCGTTACAACAAAGTGAAAGAATTCAATTTGAGAACCAAAGTATTCTTGGATCTATTTCATTAAAGGGGGCCGCAATAGACGATCTAACTTTCAAAGAATATAATATTAGTTTACAAAGTGATGAAAAAGTAAAATTTCTTGCGCCACGAGGCTCTAAAGAAGGCTATATAATAGAAAGTGGTTTTATAACTACCGATAAAAATATCGATATTCCAAATGCAGATTCAATTTGGTCAGTTTCTGGAAATAATAAATTAACTGATCAATCTCCTATAAAACTAAGTTGGACAAATAATCAAGGCATCACTTTTGAAAAAGAAATTGCGTTAGATGATAAGTTTTTATTCACAATAAAACAAAGAGTTATAAATTCTACTGACAAAAACTATGATTTCTATTCTTATGGACAAATTATAAGAAATCAAATTCCAGAAGGTTTAACCGATTTTTATATTCTTCATGAAGGCCCTATCGCTACATTAGATGAAGAATTAATCGAGGAAGATTATGATGATATTGAAGAGAGAAAATTTTCGAGAACTGCCCAAAAAGGATGGTTGGGTCTAGGAGATAAATATTACATATCGACTCTAATTCCGCCAAGAGAAAAAGAATTTAAAACTACGATGGATTACAAAAATAAATACAGAATAAACTTTGTTACAACTGAACCATTAGAGTTAACTGGAAACTCCTCAATAGAAGAAAACTTGCAAGTAATAGTGGCAGCAAAAAGAGTTGATGTAATTGATGGTTACGCAGAATCATTAAAAATTGATAAATTTGATCTTACGATTGATTGGGGATTTTTATACTTTTTAACACGTCCTTTGTTTACTGCTTTAGAATATTTCTTTAAAATATTTGGTAATTATGGATTGGCAATTATTGCCGTTACTGTTTGTATTCGTGTAGCATTTTTTCCACTTGCTAATTTTTCATTCAGAAGCATGGCTAAAATGAAAGCTCTTCAGCCTGAGATGGCAAGACTTAAAGAAGTGCACAAAGATGACAAGATGAAATTGCAACAAGCAATGATGGCTCTTTATAAGAAAGAAAAAGTAAATCCCATGTCTGGATGTTTACCAATTCTAATTCAAATACCTGTATTTTTTGCTTTGTATAAAGTTTTATTTGTAACGATAGAAATGCGTCATATGCCTTTTTATGGTTGGATCCAAGATTTAAGTGCTAAGGATCCTACTTCTATATTTAATTTATTTGGATTGTTTCCTTATGACGTACCTTCTTTCCTTGTAATTGGGGCATGGCCAGTTGCTATGGGAGTATCAATGTGGGTTCAACAAAAGTTAAATCCCGCTCCAACAGATCCAATGCAAGCAAAAATATTTATGTTCTTTCCTTTATTTTTAACTGTAATTCTTGCACCATTCCCAAGTGGGCTAGTAATTTATTGGACAGTTAATAATATTTTAACAATGGCTCAGCAGGTTGTAATAATGAAACGTACAACAGTTAAAACTGTAACCTAATAAATAAATAATAAATGGATCTTGAAAAGATATTACCTAAAGATGGGCCACCAATTAATGAAGTAACAAAGTATATTGAAAAATACAAAAATGATTTAATAGTAATTAAATATGGTGGAAACGTTTTAATTGATAGAAACGTATTTAATAATTTTATAACCGATCTTAGTGTTTTAAATAAATTAGGCCTTGCAACTGTGGTAATTCATGGTGGTGGACCTAGAATTAAAAGAGAGCTAGAAAAATCACATATTCAATCAAAATTTATAAGAGGACTGAGAGTAACTGATAAACATATAATTGATATTGTTGAATCTGTTTTGATTGATTTTAATGATGACATTGTTAATTCTTTAAAAGATAAAGGAACAGAAGCAATTCCTATTCATACAAAAAATAATAATATTATAAAAACTATACCAGAAGCAGAAGAGCTGGGATTTGTAGGAATACCAAATGAGATCAATAATCAAAAAATATTAAATATAATTAATCAAAATAAAATTCCTGTAATTTCACCATTAGGATTAGGTAAAGAAAATCAAACATATAATATTAATGGAGATACTGCCGCAATGGCTATAGCAAAATCTTTAAAATCAAGAAGACTTTTATTAATGACGAATGTAGATGGTGTTCTAAATAAAAATAAAATCTTAATAGAAGAAATTTCCTCATCAGAGATTATGGAAATGATTAAAGATAAAACTATTACAGAGGGTATGATACCTAAAATAAATGCATGCTTAGATGCAGTAAATAATGGTGTAACAGCAGTTGGTATAATTAATGGCACAAAGCCACATTCATGTTTGTGGGAAATATTCTCTGACAAGGGCTCTGGGACCTTAATAAGACAATGAACGAATTAAAGAATATCAAAAATATATTATTTGATTGTGATGGGGTACTTTACAGTGATCTTGAAGGAGTATTTGGTCAAGTAAGTAAAAAAATGACTGAATATATTTCAAATAAATTAAATGTAAATTTAAAAGAAGCAAAAGAATTACAAACAAATTATTTTCATAAATATAACACTAGTCTTAATGGTTTAATGATACATCACGATATACCACCAAGAGAATTTTTAGAATACGTACATGATATTAATTTAGATTTTTTAGAAAAAGATACTGTTTTAAGAAATGAGCTAGAAAATATTAATCTAAACAAATTTGTTTTTACAAATGGTAGCAAAGAACATGTTAAAAATATTATTACTCACTTAGGAATTGATGATCAATTTGATGGTGTATTTGATATTGTTGATGCTGAATACAGTCCAAAACCTGAAGCAAAAACATTTGATCTTATGGTCAAAAAATTTCAAATAGATCCAACTGAGACACTTTACATTGAAGATATTGCAAAAAACTTATCAATTGGAAAAAAAAGAGGAGCAAAAACAGTTTGGTTAATCAATGACGAATACTGGGGGAAAAAAGAGTCTGATGAAGAGTATATTGATTACAAAATAGAAAATCTTTCTTTATTTTTAAAAGAAATAAGGTTATTAAAAAACTCATAAAAATTATGAGTATCGAAAAAATTATAAATGAAGCTTGGGAAATTAAAGACCAAGTAAGCCAAAATTCAGATAAATCTTTAAAGGATGCTGTTAATCAAATTATTGATGATTTAGACAGTGGAAAAGCAAGAGTAGCTGAAAAGATCAATGGTGAATGGGTTACTCATCAGTATCTGAAAAAGGCTATTATGTTAAGTTTTAGAATGTATCCGATGGAAAATTTAAATGGTCCCTACAGTAGCTGGTATGACAAAGCTCATTTACTTAAAGGAAAAACAGCTGGATGGACAAAAGAAGATCATGAAAAGGCTGGTTTTAGAATGGTACCTAATTCACCAGTAAGAAAAGGATCATTTGTTGGAAAGAATGCGGTTTTGATGCCATGTTATGTAAATATTGGTGCATATATTGATGAAGGAACAATGATGGATACGTTTAGTCGTGCAGGTAGTTGTTGCCAGATTGGAAAAAACTGTCATATCTCAGCTGGTACTGGAGTTGGTGGTGTATTAGAACCTGCTCAAGCATTACCAACAATTATTGAAGATAATGTTTTCCTAGGAGCAATGTCTGAAGTAGTAGAAGGTGTTATAGTTGGAGAAGGTTCTGTTCTGAGTATGGGAATGTATATTGGTCAATCAACAAAAATTGTTAATAGAAAAACTGGTGAAATAACTTATGGAAAAATTCCACCGTATTCAGTTGTAGTTCCAGGATCCTTGCCGGATAAAAAAAATCCACAAGCACCATCTTTATATTGTGCAGTAATAATTAAACAAGTTGACGAAAAAACGAGATCAAAAACATCAGTTAACGATCTTTTAAGAGAATAAAAATGCAAAAAATTAATGAACTTCAATTAGCAAAAGAGCTAATTAGGTTTCCATCTGTTACAAAAACTGATGCCGGTGTTATTAAATTTTTAGAAAAAAAATTAAAAAAAATCGGTTTTAAAACTAAAATTCTTGAGTTCAAAGATAAAAATAGCTATCCCGTAAAAAATCTTTACGCAAGACTTGGTAGCGCGAGTCCAAATTTTTGTTATGCAGGTCATTTAGATGTAGTGCCACCTGGTAATTTGAATGATTGGACTGTTAATCCATTTAAACCTGCTGTTAAGAAAGGATACTTAATTGGCCGAGGTGCAAATGATATGAAAAGTTCAATAGCTGCATTTGTTACCGCAGTAAGTAATTTTTCTAAAATAAATAAAAAATTCGGTGGATCTATTAGCCTTCTAATTACCGGAGATGAAGAAGGAATTGCAATCAATGGAACAAAAAAAGTTGTTGAGTATTTGAAAAAAAGAAAAGAAAAAATAGATTTTTGCTTAGTAGGAGAACCTACAAATCCAAATAAATTAGGAGAAATGATAAAAATTGGTCGTAGAGGTAGTATGACTGGTAAATTGTCTGTCATTGGTGTTCAAGGTCATGTAGCTTACCCTAACAGGGCAAACAATCCGTCAACAGCTTTAGTTCGAATACTAAAAGAGTTAAAAGAAATTAAATTTGATAAAGGTACAAAAGATTTTCAACCTACAAATTTAGAAATAACAAAAATTAACATTGATAATTCAGCTGATAATGTAATTCCAGGATTAGCTAGTGCTTCTTTTAATATTAGATTTAATAACAAACATACATCTTACAAATTAAAGAATAAAATAAACAAAATAATTCAAAAAAATTGTAATAAAAATAAATCAAAATATAAAATTGAATATAGTGTTTCTGGTGAGGCTTTTTTAACTAAGCCTAACAAAACTACATTTATGATTCAAAATACAATTAAAAAAGTTACTAAAATTAAACCAAAATTATCAACAACTGGTGGTACGTCGGATGCTAGATTCATAAGAAAAATAGCTCCATGTTTAGAATTTGGATTAGTTGGAAAAACTATGCATAAGGTAGGAGAATGTGTGTCCTTATCTGATTTAAAAAGATTAACTTTAATTTATACTAAAATCTTAGATAATTTCTTTAAGTGAAAACTGCCTTAATTACATCAGATACATCTCAAAATCATGATACAGGTCCTGGACATCCAGAACAAATAGCTAGAGTATCAGTCATAGTAGAAAATTTTAAAAAATTTAATAATAAAAATCTTATATGGAAGAGACCATCTAAAGTTTCAGATGATATTCTATTAACCACACATGAAAATAATTATTTAAATTTAGTAAAAAATTCTTTCCCAAAAAAAGGTTTTTCTTCACTTGATGGTGATACAATCATTTCACCTGGAAGCAAAGATGCAACTTTCGATGCAGTTGGATCAATAATTGCTGCAATTGATGGGGTGGAAAAAAAAGAATTTAGAAATGCATTCTGTGGTGTTCGACCTCCTGGACATCATAGTTCACAAAATAAGGCTGCTGGTTTTTGTATTTTAAATTCAGTTAGTATCGGTGCAAATTATTTGTTGAAAAAATATAAATATAAGAAAGTTGCAATAATAGATTTTGATGTACATCACGGTAATGGAACACAAGATATTTTTTATGAAAATGAAAATGTTCTCTTTATATCAACCCACCAATATCCCTACTACCCAGGAACTGGTTCAGAACAAGAAAGAGGTAAATTTAACAATATCTTTAATATACCTTTGCCAGCTGGTATAAGTTCAGAAGAATATTTAAACGTATTTGACCGTGTATTAAAAAAAATAGAGGAGTTTAGACCCGAGTTTATACTGATTAGCGCTGGTTTTGACGCCCATGAAGCTGATCCTCTTGCTCAATTTAATTTAAAAACAGAGGATTATTTCACTATTACCAAAAGAATATTAGAGACTTCTAAAAAATTTTGTAATGGGAAAGTTGTATCAATTTTAGAAGGCGGTTATGACCTAAATGCACTTAGAGATAGTAGTAAAAGACATGTTGATGCTCTTTTAGAATTTAATTGATAATTCTTAAGAAAACTCTAAATAAAAAATCTTCATGAAATTGTATAAAATAAAAAAATCTGGAATTGATAAGAAAGGTAGAGGACTTTATGCAACTCGTGACATTAAAGAAGGAACCAAAATAATTGACTATGTTGGAAAACTTATAACGAAAAAGCAAACACAAAACTCTGATAAGTACGATAATAGTAAACCAATATATTTATTTACAATAAATAAAAGATATGACTTAGATGGAGATTTTCCATGGAATACTGCAGGCTTAATAAACCATTCTTGTGATAATAATTGCGATTATGATGGAAAAGGATTGAAAATTTGGGTTAAAGCAATCAAAGACATAAAAAAAGGTGAGGAGTTTACTTGTGATTATGGATTTGGTTATGATGAAAACTACAAACAGTTTCCTTGTAAATGTAAATCAAAAAAATGTTGTGGCTATATTGTAAGAGCTGAGTCTAGATGGCGAATAAATAAAAAGTTTGCTATGAGCAATAATAAATTAATAAAGAACTCTAAATAAAAATAAACCACCTGGTGGTGCTGGAGGAGCACACATTGTTCTTTTTTTTGACTTAAATCTCTTTTCAAAAGTTTTCAAATCCCATTTCTTTTCTCCCAAATATTTTAAACAACCAACCATAGATCTAACCTGATGTTGTAAAAACGATTGAGAACTAAATTGAAATTCAATTTTATTTTTTGATGATTTTATTTTTATTGATTTAATAGTTTTTACTGGACTTTTTGCATTACAGCTTGAAGATCTAAAAGTTGAATAATCATTTGTACCCAATAACTTTTTTGCTCCCTTTTTCATTAAATCTAAACTTAATTTCTTTCGAACATGCCATGCTCTATTTTTTTCAATTATAGGTTGGCTTATTTGATTAAATATAAAATATTTATAAATTCTTTGTTTTGCTGAAAATCTTGCATGAAATTTGTTGTTTTTTTTTTTTATATTTTTTACTGCAATATCTTTAGGATTTAAAAAGTGATTTATTGATTTTAAAAACTTAATTGTATCTATTATTTTATTTTTACTATCAAAATGTGCAGATTGCTCAAATGCATGAACACCAGCATCTGTTCTCCCCTGGCCATATAGAGTAACTTTTTCTTTTAATAAATTTGATATTTTTTCTTGAATTAATCCCTGAATAGTTGGACCTTTTTTTTGAGTCTGCCATCCTCTAAAATTTGTTCCTACATACTCAATAAGTATTTGGTATCTATTCATTGTAAAAATGAACCTTTTTTAATTTGTGTTCCTAAAACAAATTCACCAATATTTTGAGGCTTTTTTCCTTGTCTTTGTATTTCTTTAATCTTAATTGATTTTTTGTCTCCACATGAAATTTCTAAATAATCAGTTAAAACCTCACCTGGTTTTCCTTGTGCTTGTCCAGTTTCTGCTTTTAATATTTTATATCTCTCACCATTAAACATAAAATAAGCTCCAGGGGATGGATAAAGTCCATTGATTTTACCAATTATAATTTTAGCTTCTTCTTTCCAATTTATTTGCCCCTCTAACTTTTGAATTTTTGGAGCATATGTAGCTGATGAATGATCTTGCTCTACAAAGTTAGCCTTATCCTCGTATATATCATCTATGTTATCTAAAATTTTCTCTGCGGCTAGACTAGAGAGTTTTTCTCTAACATCTTCGGCATTTAAATTATTTTTTATATTAATTTTATAAATGTTACACACTGGACCTGTGTCCAATTGTTCCCCTATTTTCATAATACTAATTCCTGTCTCTTTATCTAAATTCATAATTGATCTTTGAATTGGAGCGGCACCTCTCCACTTTGGAAGGATAGATGCGTGTATATTTATAAATCCTTTTTTAGTTAGGTTCAAAAATTCTTTAGGAATAATTTGACCATAAGCAACCACAATTGCTAAATCTGCATCTAGCGATTTAAAATATTCTAATTCTTCTTTGTTTTCTTTTAGATAATTTGGAGATCTAAATTCTAAATTTAAAGTTTCAGAAATCTTTTGTATTGGAGATTTATTAATCTTTTGACCTCTTTGAGATTTTTGAGGAGGCTGAGTGTAAACGCATTCAACTGGATATCCATTTTGGTACAAAGATTTTAGTATGGGAACAGCAAACATAGGGGTTCCCATAAAAATAACCTTTTTAACCATGACTAAACTATTACTCTATTTGGATTTTTTTTATTTTTTGAAATTTTTTTAATTATTATATCTCTTTTTAGTTTAGTTAAATGATCAATAATAAGTTTTCCATCTAAATGATTAATTTCGTGTTGAAGACAAGTTGATAACAATCCATCACACTTAATATTTTTTAATTTCCCATCTAAATCAATATATTCAACTTCACAAATCTTTGGTCTTTCAATTTCAATAAAAGTATCAGGTATAGACAAACATCCCTCCTCATATATAGATGTTTCATCACTGATTTTTTTTATAACTGGATTTATAAAACATAATGGATTTTTTTTTTCTTTCTTTGTTGAAACATCAATAACTAAAATCCTTTTTAGAATACCAACTTGTACAGCTGCAAGGCCTATACCATTTGAATTATACATTGTTTCAAATAAATCATTTACTAGTTTTTTCTCACTCTCACCAACATTTTCAATAGGGTCTGAAATTTTTTTTAAAACTTCGTTTGGAACAGTGATGATTGGTTTTACGCTCATGTAACAAATAGATAAACTAATTTTTAAACTTTTAAAGGAAGAACTTTTAGCAATAGTTTATTTCTAATTAAATCAACATTTAATTGATTTAAAGTATTGATAATAAAATAAACTGTATCTTCATCAATGTTTTCAATTTTGTCAGGTCCAATTACCTCAATTATTCTCAACAATGCGGCACCAATCTCATTATTATCTATCATTGTTTGAATATCGGCAGGCATTTCTGATTGCTTTACCTCATATAGACTGTCATATTTTTTTGAAATTTCAACTCCATCAGATTTAAGTGCCTCTAGAAAAATTATATCTTTTTTTGATAAAAAATATTTTTTATCTTTTTTAATTTTCTTTAAAAATTTATCTAGATCTTCTTCAATTTTAGATTTTGTATAGTCCCCATTGAAATAGTTTATAAGTTTTGATTGATGTAGAATTTTACTATTATATTTAATCTTTTTATCTGCTGTCTCTATCTTGTTTAGATTATTATTATAAAATGTTGTAAAATTTGAAGGCACATCCTCAACATTAATTTCACTTAAAAATTTTTTTAATTCTAAATCAAAGGCATTACCGATTTCATCAGAGATAAATAGATCCTTTAATATCTTAATAAATTCTAGTTTAATTTTTGGTTCTTCAGACAAAAGAGTTCTTTGATATAAAAGAGCACGTCCCTCGATTGAAGATAGAGATTTATATACCTCTTTCGCGTTTAAAAATTGATTAATATTAAATTGAAATTTTTTATAAAATTCGAATAACTCTTGCTCAGAATAATTTTTATCATTTACAGCTTTTTCTATTGTAGAAATTTTTTCTACATCAGTAATTTCAATATCTTGAATTTTGAAAAGTAAATTAGCAGCTGAAAGATATTTCCAAATTATTTTAGGTGTGTCTTCAGTTGGTTCATAAGAAAACTTAGGGTTAGTTCTGTGAGCTAAATGAAAATCTAAAACTGAATTTATTGATATTTCTTTACCTGCCTCGTCTAGATATCCAAATAAATAATTTATTTTGTTTTCGTAATAACTATCTTCGAAACCTAACTCTTTTTTTAAATCTAAGATTAGTTGCGCCTCTTCATTTTTTCCATAGTTAATTAAACAATATAAATTAAATTTTGACAGATATTCATCTTGAATAGGTTCAGAATTTTTAGAAAAAATCTCACATGATTTTTTAACGTTTGATTCTGATAAATAACTATCTACTAAATATCTTGCTAAATTTGGATGTGAATTTATTATCTGATTTTTAATTAAATATTCTTCTATTAATTCTAAGTTTGCATCTTTTATTAACCAGTCAGATTTAAAGCTCATAAATTCTTGCTCAGTAATATTTTGAGTTGGGGAATAAGCATTAGTTAGCAAAGATATATGCATTATGTCGGATGCATCTTCTGAAAGATTAAACTTATTAATATTCTGAAATAAATTTTTTAATTTAGTTCCATCTGAGTTTGACCACATATCCATACTTAAGCCGTATTCACTTGGATCGTATAATCCTACAATTTTAATTTCTTTTGATGAAAATTCTTTATCTAGTTTAATTGTATTTGTTTGTTTATTTATTTGTAGTTCGTAAACACTGTTCTGAGTATTACCTGCGGTACTTTCACTTGAAACATTTGTTTCTGATATAACTTGATTATCTCTTTTTTGTATATTCCAAATGTCAATTGGTTTTTCCTCAGCAATCACAGGTGTAAAAAAAATAAGAAAAACTATTTTAATTAAAAGAATTTTCCTATTTAACGATTTTAAAATTTTCATTTGGAATAATTTTTTCAATTTCTTTTTTAGGTGCAGGAAAATCAATTGTACTTAGAAAAAAAATAATACCTAAAATAACCCCTAAACCGATTATAGATTTAATAACAAGTCCTATGATACTTGCTTTACCTGAACTTGTGTTTTTAATGAATTGCATATACTTTTAGATAATTTCAAATTAAGACATATTTATGTTTTTTCAATAAAGAAACTTATGAAATCAAAAGAAAATCTTGTTTTTTTAGGAATGATGGGTTCAGGTAAGAGTTCTATTGGGTCCTTAGTAGCAAAAAAATTAAAATTAAATTTTGTAGATATCGATAAAGAAATTGAAAAAAATTTAAACATTACTATTAAAAAAATCTTTGAAGTTAAGGGTGAAGATTATTTCAGAAAAATTGAAGAACAAACAACTTTAAAAAAACTAAAATTAAACTCTACTGTGATTTCACTTGGTGGAGGAGCATTTGTAAATAATAATATTAGGAAAGAAATTTTAAAAAATCATTTATCTTTTTGGCTAAATTGGGATGATAAAACATTGTTAAAAAGAATTAAAAATAGTAGAAAAAGACCATTAACAATTAATACGACAGATACTGATTTAATTGATTTAATTAAGAAACGGTCCAACACTTATTCCAAAGCATTATATGAGATAAAGTGTAATAATCTAACTAAAAGTGAAATAGTAAATAAAATAATAAAAATTTATGAAACAAACTAGATTAAACATAATAACTAAAACCGAGAAATATCCAATAATCATTGGTTCAAATTTAATCTTAAGTATATCAAAAATTTTTAAATTGAATTCGATTGATTTTGATAAATGTTTAATTGTTGTTGATAAAAATGTTCCTAAAAAATTTATCTCAAATATTAAAAAGTCTTTAAAAAATAAAAATATTTATTTGTTATATTTTAATGCTAGTGAAAAGAATAAAAATATTAATAGTGTTAATAAAATTCTAGAAGTTTTGTTAAATAAAAACTTTTCAAGAAAGGATCTTTTAATTTCATTAGGAGGAGGAATTACAGGCGATGTATGTGGTTTTGCGGCTAGTCTTTTTAAAAGAGGCTTAAAGTTTGCAAATATTCCAACAACTCTTTTAGCTCAAGTTGATTCATCAATAGGCGGAAAAACTGGAGTTAATTCTAAATATGGTAAAAATTTAATAGGAAGTTTTTATCAACCATCATTGGTTCTCTCAGATATTCAGTTTCTTAAATCTTTGTCAAAAAGAGAGATAATTTGTGGATATGGGGAAATATTGAAGCATTCATTAATTGATAATAAAAAATTTTTTAATTTCTTAAATAAAAATCTTCAAAAAATTTTAAGTCTTTCATCTCCATTTATTGAAAAAGCAATTTATGAAAGTTGTAAAATTAAAAAAAAAATAGTTGAAAAAGATGAAAGAGAAGTAGCATTAAGAAAGGTGTTAAATTTTGGTCATACATTTGCTCATGCTTATGAGGCGGGCTTAGGATACAGCCATAAACTAAATCATGGTGAAGCAGTTATACTTGGAATGAAAACAGCACTAAATTTTAGTTTTAAGGAAAACATTCTTAGCAAAAATGAATATAAATTAATTATAAATCATATTGATAATTATGGTCTACCTTCTTCGATAAAAAAATATTTCTCTGTGAAAGATTTGAATAAGATTTTATCTTTCATGATTAAAGATAAAAAAAATAATTCTGAAAAAATTAATTTAGTTTTATTAAAGAAAATTGGTAAGCCAATTTTTAATAAACAATACTCAAAAATAAACTTAGGTTTATTTCTAAAAAAATTTTTAAGTAATTAAAATTTGAATTGAATGAATAAATTCTTTTAATTCTTTATCTAAGATCTTGTAAATTTTTTTATTACTTTCAATTTTATTCATTTTTTTCAGTTCTTGGGAATTAATAATTAATTTTAAATGATATTTTCCTTTTTGATTTCCTTTATGATTTTTATGAAGAAAAGATTTATCTTCAATATTTATACTTTCAATATTTATTTGATTTAATAATTTATTTTTTACAATTGTAATTAGCTCATTTATATCCATATATGTTATTATATATCATGAAAAATATTTGTGACTGGAATAATTGTAATAAAATAGGTGAATATAAGGCGCCAGTTGAAAAAGATAATAGTAGAAAATTTAGAATGCTTTGCCTTGAACACGTTAAAGAATTTAACAAAAATTGGAACTATTTTTCAGGAATGAATGATGACCAAGTAATGGACTTTTTAAAGTCTGATATGACTTGGCATAAGCCCACTCAAAGTTTTAGCTCCTCAGATAATTTTTTCAAAGTATTATGGAATACAACGTTGAGAGATGAACTCGATAAGGAAAAAATAAATGGAGATTATAATCATATGCGTCAATTTAAATTTGATCATAAAGACATAAAAGCTTTTGGAATATTGGGAGTTTCTGTGGGTTTAAAGTGGAAGAAAATACAAGATAAATTCAAATTACTTGTGAAAAAATTTCACCCTGATATGAATTCTGGAAATAAAAAATACGAGGAAAAACTTAAACTTATAACATTGGCTTACACCCAATTAAAAAATACCTATAGAGAAAAAATTGACTCCAAATCTTAATACAGAACCAGATATTAAAGTTTCATTAAAACAAACTTTTGGAATTGACTCAGAAATGGAAGTTGATGCATTTTCAAAAAAAAATGAATATGTCCCTGAAATTGATAAAAACTACAAGTTCGATAGAGATACCACTTTAGCAATTATTTCAGGATTTGCGTTTAATAAAAGAGTTTTAGTTCAAGGATATCACGGGACTGGGAAATCTACTCATATTGAGCAAATTGCTGCTAGATTAAATTGGCCTTGTATCCGTGTAAATTTAGATAGTCATGTAAGTAGAATTGATTTGATTGGAAAAGATGCGATAGTTCTTAAAGATGGTAAACAAGTAACTCAATTTAATGAGGGAATTTTACCATGGTCAATCCAAAATCCAGTTGCACTTGTTTTTGATGAATATGATGCTGGTAGACCTGATGTAATGTTTGTAATTCAAAGAGTTTTGGAAGCTGAGGGAAATTTTACATTACTAGATAAAAATAAAGTAATTAAACAAAATAAATTTTTTAGATTATTTGCTACTTCAAATACTGTTGGACTAGGTGATACGACAGGTCTTTATCATGGTACGCAGCAAATTAACCAAGGTCAAATGGATAGATGGAATATCGTTACAACATTAAACTATCTTAGCCTAGATAGAGAAATGGATATTGTTTTGTCAAAAAATAAAAATTTAAATAATTCAAAAGGTAAGGAAAAAGTTGCTAATATGATAAAGGTAGCATCTCTAACTCGTAAAGGATTTATAGCAGGTGATATTTCAACAGTAATGAGCCCTAGGACTGTATTGCACTGGGCTGAAAATTCTGAGATTTTTAAAGACACTGGTTACGCTTTTAGGGTAACTTTTCTAAATAAATGCGATGATATTGAGAAAAATACTATCGCAGAATATTATCAAAGATGTTTTGGGGAAGAATTGCCAGAGTCTTTGATTAATATTCAAATTTAAATGAGCTCTAGAGATACAAACTTAAAAGAAAAATTTAGAATTGCTTTAAATTCAACAGCAAAAGTAATTTCAGATGATTTTGATTTAAATAAAAAAAACATAGAAGACAAAAAAACTAAGGACGTAATTTCATTAGAAATCGATAATCTTACTAATCCGAGTGATTTTATAAGACTACGTGCTGAGACCGACTCAAGTGCCCTAAAAAAAAAATTTTCAGATGATTTAATTTATAAAAAAAACTTACCTAGTAATACTTTCTCAAGATCACTCTATAACATTGCTGAAAAGATTAGATACGAGGCCTTAGGTGGTCAAATGCTTAAAGGTATAGAAAAAAATTTTCATGAAAACTATTCACAAATAATTAATCATAAAAGAAAAGATCAATTAAAAACAAAAGAAGATGTACCTGTGGCAGAGGCTTTCGAATTATATATGCTTAAAAACTTTCATAAAATAAAGTTAAATACTCTAACTTCTAGAATGTTAAATTTTTGGGAGAAAGATTTTGAAAATTCTATTGAAAAACATAGGGAATTTTTGATGAATAATTTAGAAGATCAAAACACTTATTCTTCAAAGTTTTCCCAAATATTGGAAGAAATGGATATTTTTCAAAATGATGAAGACAACGAAAAAGAGGAAGAAAATCAGGATCAAGGGCAAGACAATCCATCAAATGATGATCAAAACAGTGATAGAGAGGATAATAAAGATGAAAACAATGACCAGCAAACCCAAGCCTCTCTAGACGCTGATTATAGTGTTGATGAATTTAACCTAGATGAACAGCTCAACGAAGCTGAATCAGATGAACAAAGTTCAGAACAAATAGTAAAAAAAAATATAGATAATATTAATCTTGATTACAAAATATTTACTACACAGTATGATGAAATAGTTAAAGCTGAGAATTTAGAAAACGCTGACGAAGCAACTAAACTTAGAAAAAGTTTAGATCAACAGCTAATTGGTTTCCAGGATGTTATAACGAAATTAGCAAATAAACTTCAAAGACAATTACTTGCAAAACAAAATAGGGCTTGGGAATTTGATCTAGAGGAAGGATTATTAGATAGCTCTAAACTTCCAAGAATTATAATGGACCCATATAATTCTTTATCATTTAAAAAAGAAAAAGACTTAGATTTTAAAGATACAGTAGTAACTTTATTAATTGATAATTCTGGATCTATGCGAGGAAGACCAATTACTATTGCCGCGATATGTGCAGATATCTTGTCTAGAACTTTAGAAAGATGTTCTGTCAAAGTAGAAATTTTAGGATTCACTACTAAAAACTGGAAAGGTGGACAAAGCAGAGAGCTTTGGACAAGAAATTCAAAACCTAAAACACCTGGAAGATTAAATGATTTAAGACATATCGTTTATAAAGGCGCAGATACTCATTGGAGGCAAGCAAAAAATAATTTAGGACTAATGCTTAAAGAGGGCTTGCTTAAAGAAAATATTGATGGAGAAGCGATATCATGGGCTTACAATAGAATAAAAAAAAGAAAAGAGGAAAGAAAGATCTTAATGGTAATTTCTGATGGAGCTCCTGTGGATGACTCAACTCTTTCCGTAAATTCAGGTGACTTTTTAGAAAAACATTTAAAAAAGATTGTTAAATTTATTGAAAACAAATCTGATATTGAAGTTTTAGCAATAGGAATAGGTCACGATGTTTCAAGGTATTATGACAAAGCAATAAAAATTACTGACGTAAATGAATTAGGAGATGTTATGATATCTCAATTAAGTTCATTATTTGAAACAAAGAAAAAATATCATTAAATATTAAATAATTCTCTATTCTTCCATTTAATATTAACTTCAGCTCCACTACGTGTTTTTGAATTTCTACAGTTTACTGATGCAAAATTTTTTTCTAATAAAGTTTTTCCAATAAATAAACCAAGACCCAGGCCCTCCTTTGACTTATCTTTAGAATAATTTGATTTTAAGTATGGTTCTCCAATTTTTGATATAATATCTCTAGGATAACCATTACCATCATCTTCTATGATAATCTCTGTGATTTCACTGTCACTTTTTAAATTGATAAAAATTTTATTTTTGGCAAATTTGTTAGCATTTCCAATAAAATTTCTTAATCCATAAACTATTTCTATAGATTTATTTATTTTTTTTGGGTTTGAGTCTTGGTCGATATTTAAAACAAACTCTTTTTTGCTAATTTCTTTAAATGATGAAATAATTTCTCCTAAATAATCTCTAATATTAATATCTTTATCAATAAATTCATCTTCTTCAACAGGGTTAAGCGTTAAACGCTTTAGAATTTCATTACATCGATTAACTTGGCTATTTAATAATTCGACATCTTTTTCTATATCTTTCTGACCCTTAACTTGCTTCATTAAATCATGAGTAATAATTGTTATTGTGGAAAGTGGAGTGCCTAAGGAATGTGCTGCGGCAGCTGCTTGACCACCCAAAGATAATAGTTCGTGCTCTTTAGCCATCACTTCTTCCATTTTTCCTAATGCTTCTTTTCTTAATCTTGATTGGGTACCAAATGTCATTGCAAAATAATTTAAAAATACCAAAGCGATAATCAAAGAAACTGGGATAGAATAATAAAAATAATGATTATTATGAAAATCACTATTTAAATTAATTGGTAAATCTTGATATTGAAAAGTTAAAAAAATAATTATAATTATAGTAAGCGTTACTAACAAAACATTAGTTCTTAAGCTTAAATTTGATGATGAAAAAACACTTGGTATCAATATAAAAATCACAAATGGATTGGTTATCCCCCCTGACAAATAAAGAAGAGCACCTAACTGTAATATATCTATAAGTAAGAATAAAAAAGCAGATCTATCTGATAGTTGGGTTTTTTCATAAATAAAAATTAAATATAAATTACTTAATATGCCAAGAAATATAATTATATTTGATGCAACAAAATCAAAATTTGAGTTTAGAAAAAAATATACAAAATTTATAGCAATTAATTGTCCTATAATTCCAATCCATCTTAATGATATATAAGTTGATTTTTTAAATGAATGGTATTTTGAAGTCTCTAAAAACTTCATCTTTAAATATCAAGATTTTGAACATTTATGGCATTTGAAACTATAAAATCTTTTCTAAGTGCCACATCATTACCCATCAAAGTATGTATTAAGTTTTGATCTTTTTTTAAATCTTTTGAGTATTGTACTTGTAGTAAATTTCTTGTTTCTGGGTCTAATGTAGTACTCCATAACTCTTCGGGATTCATTTCCCCTAACCCTTTGAATCTTTGAATATTCATTTTTAATTTTTCTGAATCAAGTGTTTTAAAATATTCTTTAGAACCTTTTTTTATTTTTTTTAATTCTTTATTATTGTTTATTATGTAATCTTCTAGCTCCTTCTCATCTTTTATATAAATTCCTTTTGAACCTTTGTTGATTTTAAATAATGGTGGTTGCGCTAAATAAACATGACCATTTTCAATTAGTTTATTAAATGGCTTATTATTAAAAAAAGTTAAAAGAAGGGCTCTTATATGGGAACCATCTACATCAGCATCCGTCATAATTATTATTTTTCCATATCTTAAATCTTTTAAATCAATTTCATGTGCTTTTGGATCTAAACCTAAGGCATTGATCAAGGTAACAATCTCATTTGAAGAAATCATTTTGGACAAAGCTCTTGTTCTCTGATCAGAACCGTTACCGTTACCATTTTTCTTCACATTAAAATCTTCTACATAAGTATTAAGTATCTTCCCTCTAAGTGGCAAAACAGCTTGATTAGCTCTATTTCTTCCTTGTTTTGCAGAACCACCTGCTGAATCTCCCTCTACAATAAACAATTCGGTTCCTTCTTGTTTGCCAATTTGACAATCAGCTAATTTTCCAGGAAGACCACTTAATTCAAGGGCTCCTTTTCTTCTTACATTTTCTCTTGCTTTTCTAGCAACGTCTCTAGCCATTGCAGCTTGAATAACCTTAGCCAAAATAATTTTTGCAATTGAAGGATTCTGATCAAACCAAATAGATAATTTTTCATTTACCAATGTTTCCACAATCATTCTTACTTCTGATGAAACTAACTTATCTTTTGTCTGAGATGAGAATTTTGGATCAGGGATTTTAGTTGAAAGCACACAAGTGAGACCTTCCTTAATATCATCACCTGATATTGCTAGTT
Organism: uncultured Pelagibacteraceae bacterium; assembly: GCA_902623305.1. Classification (GTDB taxonomy): domain Bacteria; phylum Pseudomonadota; class Alphaproteobacteria; order Pelagibacterales; family Pelagibacteraceae; genus Pelagibacter. The sequence continues at coordinate 6,106 of CACNTB010000008.1, read as the reverse complement.
TATTTTTCTTTAGTAAATTATTTTCATTGGCATATTTATTAACTACCCTGGTTAATGCGCTTCTAAATCCCAACAAGTGGGTTCCACCATCTTTTTGATAAATATTATTCGTGTATGGAAATATATCTTCTGTATATCCTGCATTCCATTTTAATGAACACTCTAATTCAATACTATTTTTTTTTCCCTCGATATATATTGGTTTTCTAAATAAATCATTTCCATTTTTGTTTTGTAACTTTTCTCTTTTTTCATCTAAAAAATCTACAAATTCAAGAACTCCTCCTTCAAACTTAAATTCTGATATTTTTTCTTTCTTTTGGCTTGCATCTGTAAATATTATTTTTATTCCTTTATTTAAAAATGCCAATTCTCTCATCCTTTTAATCAAAATATTAGCATTAAATTTAATTGAAGAAAAAATTTCCTTTGAAGGTAAGAAGGTTATTTGTGTACCAGTATTTTTTGCTTTTCCTATTATCTTTAAAGGAGCTTTGGCTTCACCATTTTGAAATTCTATGTAGTGTTTTTTTCCATCTCTAAATATTTCTAACTTTAATTTTTCTGAAAGCGCATTGACAACTGAAACACCCACACCGTGTAACCCGCCAGAAACTTTATAGGAATCATGATCAAATTTACCTCCTGCATGAAGCTGTGTCATAATCACCTCTGCTGCTGATTTCTTTTCTCCCTTGTGAATATCTACTGGGATACCTCTGCCGTCGTCATTTACTGTAATTGTTCCGTCAGAATTAATTTTAACATTTATATTTTTACAATGACCTGCCAATGCTTCATCAATCGAGTTATCAACTACTTCATAGACCATGTGATGTAAGCCTGTTCCATCATCTGTGTCACCAATATACATTCCTGGTCTTTTTCTAACAGCCTCAAGACCTTTTAAAACTTTGATAGAATCTGCCTGATATGTATTTTTATTTGTCATATTTTTTAAATATTGGAAAAAGAAAATTATAACATTTTTTAAAAAAAATGCTGATTTATCTTAATAATTAAATACAAAAATACTTAAATTAATGTTGTAATATAAGGCTTATTTGATGTCCTGAACAACTGAATTAAAACTAATAAAAAAAAACCTTTTTGGGCAGTTCTATAGTTAAAAGTTTTCTTTAAGAAACTAATTTTAAAAAAAATTAGTACTTTTTATCATATTGATTTTTATATTTAAAATAAAGAATGTCTAATATAAAAAAAACTAATTCAAAATGAAAAAAGTATTAATATATTTTTTTAGCTTAATTTTGCTAACCACTTTATGGATCTGGAAAGATTTTAAAAAAATTGACATTCATTTTGTAAACCAAAGCAGTGTTACATATGACTTTAAAAATCTTAATAATAATTTTTTAAAATCTTTATACAAAAAACTAGATAAAATTATTCAGAACTATCTTTTAAATTTTCAAGATGATCATAAAGATTATTGGGCGATAGAAAGTTTTAATACTAGAGAACAAATGGAAGAGTTTAAAATTATTAAAGCTGAGGAAAATTTAACTACTAACAAAAATATAGTTGGAGAAAACTTGAATAACTGGACTAGAAGTCATGGAAATAATCATTCAAATCGTTATTCAAATTTAACACAAATTAATAAAAAAAATTCCAAATTCCTAGAACTGGCTTGGAAGTTTGAAATGAAAAATGAAAAAAGATCTATACAAGCTAATCCTATTATTAATGATGGAATAATTTATACTCCAATAGCTGGTGGGTTTATAGTTGCTATTGATGGAAAGAGCGGAGAACTAATATGGAAATCAAAAAAATTTGGAAACTCAGTCGCTCATAGAGGCTTAGTATATTGGTCTGGAAATGAAAAACAAAGCCCAAGAATTATTTTTTCGAATAGAGAAAAATTAATTTCTCTAGATAGCAAAAATGGTAATTTAATTGATACTTTTGGTTCCAGTGGCCAAGTAAGAACTGGTTTGAATGTAACAACTCCAATAATTTATAAAAATACAATAGTTATTGTTTCTTGGGATCACGCAGTTGAAGTATATGATTTATTATCTGGAAAAACCAAATGGAAACTTAAATATAAAAAAAAATTAAATAAAAGGATTGGTGGTGTTAAATATAATAATGCTGGATCAAATCAGTGGGGAGGAATTTCAGCAGATACACAAAGAGGGATTCTTTATTTTACAACTGGAAATCCACATTTTTATTTTGACGGAACCAGAAGACCTGGGAAAAATGAAATGTCTAATAGTGTAATTGCTGTAGACCTAAATAAAAAAAAAGTATTATGGAGCTTTCAAGAAACTGCGCATGATATATGGAATTCTGATTTACCAGCTCCTCCTATTTTAACCACAATTAATAAAAAAAATAAATTGATTGATATTGTTATAGCACCAACTAAAAGGTCAAATACTCTAATCTTAGATAGACTAACAGGAAAACCAATTTTTGATTTTAGATTAAGAAAAGCGCCGACTTCAAAACTTCCCGGTGAGAAAACATTTCCTTACCAACCTGATTTAATTTTACCAGAGCCCTTTGGAAAAAATATTTTTCAATTTGAGGATATTTGGTCTTATGATAAAGAAAAATTAGAAAAATTAAGAATTAATTTTAAAAATTATAACTATGGATTTTATGAACCATATAAGTTAGGTGAAAAAACCTTGCAATATGGTTTTAATGGTGGGGCAGAATGGATGGGGGGTTCTGTAGACCCAAATAATGGTATTTTTTATGTAACATCAAATAATATTCCATGGATTACAGAAATAAAGAGATCAAACAGTTTAAAAGAAAACGTTCCTAAATACCAAAGTTATTTTAAAAGAGCACAGGATGATAAGGGGTTCCCAATAACAAAACCTCCATGGGGAACTCTTAGTGCATTAAAACTTAGTACAGGTAAAATTATGTGGCAAGTTCCTTTTGGAGAATATAAATTTTTGACAAAGAATGGCTTACCCAAAACTGGAACCGAAAACTTTGGGGGTGTTACTTCTACTGCTGGAGGTGTGTTATTTGCTACTGGAACTTTAGATAAAAAATTTTATGTTTTTGATTCTTCAAATGGAGAAATTTTATATGAATACGAGATGCCATATGTAGGATCATCTCCGCCATCGACTTATTTATATGATAAAGATCAGTATGTAGTTGTCCATTCAAGCGGTGGTTTTACTTTAAAAAAAGGTTACCCAGATATTGTTTTTGACGGGAATCTATTACTTGGTTTTAAGTTAAAAGATTAATTTTTTTAAAAATATGGCGGAGAGAATGGGATTCGAACCCATGATAGAGTTTCCCCTATACACGCTTTCCAAGCGTGCGCCTTAAACCACTCGGCCATCTCTCCAAAATCTTAGGTTATTTTAATTTTATCTTTCTTCTAAATACTAATGTGTACATTTCAACTGGCTTGTTATTACAATATTGAATGTGTTCTAAGTATTTTTCTTTTTCAAAACCTAATATCTTCATCATATAAATTATTGTCAAAGGAGACAATTTCCACCAAGTATCATAGTTCAAATTTTTTTCATCTTCTCTTGGTAAAAATTTTAAAAAACTATTACTTTTAAAAAAATTATTTTTTATAGATTTTTTAATATTACTTATTTTTATTTTATTTTTTGTGGATATTTTTCCCATATCATCAATTTGGTCTGAGATTATCATTTTTTCTTTAACATTTAAGCTCATATTTTGTAGAGCTAAAAAAGGATTTTGAATATGCAGGAGCACTTGTGATACCAATCCTATGTCATGAGGAGTTTTTAATTTTTTTAAATTTTTAACATGTGTTTCAATTAACTTAGCTTTTGACTGATTTTGTTTATGAGCAAACCAAAAGGCATTTCTAACTTTTGACAAGTCTTTCATCCCTTTTTTTTGAATTTTTTGCCAATCTTTTTTTTGGTGAGGAACAGTGTCCCATTTATCTTTTTTTATCGATAAATCTACACATGTTACTTTGGCACCTTTAGTTTCTAAATAAAATGTTATAAATCCACTTGCCGGACCTAATTCAAGAACTTTTTTTCTTTTAAATTTACAATAGCCTAAAAGCGCATCAATATTTTCTCTTAAATCAAAAAGACCCTCAGTGGGTTTATCAAAACCTTTGATCTCTTGTACGGTATAAAACTTACAGTTTTTGGGAAATTTTTTTATAGTTTCTTTCATAAAGCCAGAATTACTTCAATAAATAAAAAAATCAAATAATTAGTTAACTAAAATTATCTAACTTTTGTATCTAGATTTAAATTTATAATACCCTTTTAATTTAGAATATATTTTAACAAATTCGGTAAGTTGAAAAGTCAATAATTTGATAGTCAACTTAAAATAATAACTTGGAATTTTTTTCTTAAAATTATTTATGATTTCATAATATTTTTTGTTTTTTCCTTTATAAAAATAATATAACTGATCATGTGTAAAATTAAATTCTCTTGCATAAATTTTTAAATACTTATTTTTAATTTTTATATTACCATGTTGATGTATACATTTTGAATCTATAGTTTGAATTATAGATTTATTAATTGACTTTATTCTTCTACATAAATCATCATCAGAAAAATATAAAAATAAATTTTCATCAAAATATAAGTTATTTTTTTTTAATTTATCTGTTTGTATTAACATACAAGCACCAAGTGCACTTTCTACACATACATCTCCATTCATATTTAATATTAAATCCTTTTGTCCATTTTCAGGCAATGGACCACCTGCATACGATAATTTATTTTCTTTATTGTAAGAAGTTGGGGTAACAATTGCTGCATCAGTATAAAAAGAAAATTTCTTTATTAACTCAAAAATATCTTGCTTTGTGATTAAACAATCTGGGCCTAAAATTAATGTATAAATTGTATTACTAATTCTTATACCTTGATTATAACCCGCAGAAAAACCATTGTTTTTTTTGTTTAAAATATATTTAAAAATTTTAAAATTTTTTTGAATTTTTTTTTCTAAATCTTTATTATAATCATTATCAATAAGTATAATTTTAAAATCTTTTATTAAATCCAAAGTTTTATGAATTAATTCATATGGCTCTTTAAAAAGAACAATTACAATTGTTATTGAATCTATGTCATCTAATTTCTGGATGTTTCTATTATGCATAAAAGAATAACAAACTAACACTCAATATATATTAATTATACTGGATATAAAGTTTACTTAAATAATTTATTTATTAATTTAAAATCTAAATAAATTTGAAAGTCCTTATCATTTCTAGTAAATAATTTATGATGTTTTAATTTAAGTAGTTTACTTATTTTGCTGTATACGTTCCTTTTTGACTCATTAATAGGTAAAATCTCATAAACTTTTGTATTTTTTTTGCAAAATACCAGATTTGCAAATCCAGCTCCATGTGGACCTGCTATAATTTTAGCATTATTAAATAAATAAATTGTTTTAAATAAATTTAACTTTGAGAGCTCGTAAAATTTAAAACCTTTATTTTCAAAAAATGTTTTAGTCTCTTTATAATTTTTAATTGAAAAATGTATAAATTTAGAATCAGACCTATCTATAAATACTTTATTTGAACAATTAAATTTTCTTTTGTGTTTCAAAAATTTTTTCTTTAACAATAATGGAATCCATTTGGGTATTCTGCTAAAATTGCTTGCTATTGTCCCTTTTTTTAAATAAGGGTGTTCAAGTACTAAAACTTCGTCCGAATAGATATGTTTAAACTTTTTACTATTAATTAGTTGTTTTTTTTTTATTCCATAATGCTTTAAAGTTTCAATAATGAACTTATTTATATCTGGAAGATAAAAAAAATTCACTTTTTTTAAATAACCATTTTTTTTTAAGATTTCTAATCTAGGAATTATATCAAATAGCCAATGATAGTAATTAGAGCCACTTGAGCCTTGTAATAAAGAAACTATAACCCCACTAAAAAAAAATTTCACTTTTGGTGTTCCATTTTTTAATGTTGAGTTAAATTTTATATTCGCAATTTGATCTCCATTTTGTTGATAGCTAATATTTGGTATTATTTGATTTTTATGAATATAAGCTACATTAGTTTGACAATCAGTAAAAATACGACATTTCTTAATTAAATATA
>CACNTB010000007.1 GCA_902623305.1 uncultured Pelagibacteraceae bacterium | reverse complement strand
AATAAAGTAGCTTTTTTTTCGAAGAGATTTGCTGCAAAAGAAGCATTTTCTAAAGCTCTTGGCACAGGTTTTCGTATGAATTTAAATTTTAAAGATATAGAAGTTGTTAATGACAAAAAAGGAAAGCCTTATTACGTTAAAAATAAAAAAATTACAAAAATCGTACAAAAGAACTTTAAAATCAAAAATTTTAAATGTTTTCTATCCATTTCAGATGAAAAAAATTTTTCAACAGCATTTGCAATTATTCAAACATCATGAAATTAGATAAAAATTTTTTTTCAGAAAATATAAAAACATTAATTTACGCATTAATAATTGCAGTTATAATTAGATCCCTTTTAGTACAGCCATTTTATATTCCATCATCATCCATGGAACCTACTTTATTAGTCGGTGATAGGTTGTTTGTAACAAAATATACCTATGGATATAGCAAACATTCATTTCCTTTTAGTCCCCCAATATTAAATAAAAGAATTATGTTTAGTAGTCCAGAAAGAGGTGATGTAATCGTATTTAAAACACCAGCAGATAATCGAACAGATTACATTAAAAGATTAATAGGTCTTCCCGGTGATAAAATTCAATTTATAGACTCTAATTTGTATTTAAATAATTCTGAAGTTTTTAAATCTAAAATTAATAATGAAACAACTATTTTTTGTGGAAACAAAAGTATTGATGTTTATAGATTTGAGGAAAAACTTTCAAATGGTAAAAAATTTCATACTGTTTATTTAAAAGACTATACCTATCAAAATTCTGATGTATTTACTGTACCAAATGATCATTATTTCTTTTTAGGTGACAACAGAGATTGTTCTAAAGATAGCAGGTATTTAACAAGTGTTGGATATGTACATAAAGATAATTTAGTAGGAAAAGCTCAATTTATATTTTTCTCTTCAAATAAAAAAATAGGAAGTTTCATAGAATTTTGGAAATGGCATAAGTCAATAAGATTTAATAGAACATTTAATAAAATTAATTAATGAAAATTAACTATCAGAGTTTAGAAAAAAAAATTGATTTAAAATTTAAGAATAAAGATCTACTTATTCAAGCTCTTACACATAAAAGCTTTAATCCAAATGAAAACAATGAAAAAATTGAGTTTTTGGGTGACAGAGTTCTTGGCTTAGTGATAGCAAAAAAACTTTTAGAAATTTATCCAGAAGAAAAAGAAGGTATTCTTGACAAAAAATTTGCATCTTTAGTGAATAAAAAAACATGCTTGGATATAGCGATAAAAATCAATTTATCTAGTTATGTTAAAACATTTAATCCTAACAATAAAAAAATAAAAATTGAGGATAAAATTATATCTGATAGCTGTGAAGCACTAATTGGTGCAATATATCTTGATAAAGGTTTCACAATTGTGGAAAAAACAATTTTAAACTTGTGGAAAGATCATATTGAAAAAAGCGTAGTAACTGAAATAGATGCAAAAACAAAGTTACAGGAACTAACTTTAAAAAATTTTAAAAAATTACCCACTTATAAATTAATTTCAAATACTGGTCCAAGACACAAACCTATATTCAAAATCGGTGTAAAATTACCTAATACAAAATATTTTATAGCTACTGGAAAATCAAAGAAAGAAGCTGAACAAAATGCTGCTATAGAATGTTTAAAAAATACATATAAAAAATAATGAATTGGTCAGACGAAGGATTTTTAATAAACAAAACAAGATATAATGAAAATTCTTTAATTGCTGAATTATTTACAAAAGATAAAGGAAAGATATCTGGAATTATATTTGGCGGTACTTCAAAAAAAATAAAAAATTATCTTCAAGTTGGCAATAAACTCCATGTTAATTACAATTCTAAAAATGAAAATAGAATAGGCTACTTTAAAATTGAAATTTTAAATGCCTATACCCCATTATATTTCGATCACAAACAAAAGTTGTCTTGTATTACATCTGCTATGAATTTGATTAAAATATTGACTGCAGAGTCTCAATCAAATGATAAAGTTTATTTTCTAATTCAAAATTTATTTTTAATTATAAAAGAAAAAGATTGGTTAAAAAAATATATATTTTGGGAATTGGAGTTACTTAAAATATTAGGATACGACTTAGCGCTAGAAAATTTAGTTGAAAAAGATTTAGAAGGCAACAAAACTGTATATTATGCTAGCTCATTAAATGAAAAAAAATATGTACCTAATTTTTTGATTGAAAAAGATATTGAAGTTAATGATCTCGGTACTTTATTGAATGGTTTAAAATTAGTAGGCGATTATTTAGATAAAACTATATTAAGACCAAATAATTTAAATTATCCGAATAGCAGATTGTTATTCTTAAATACGTTAAAATAATTATTTAATTATTTTATCAATTCTATCAGCATAATAACTTACTATAGCATTTGCACCAGCTCTCTTAAAAGCAACTAAGCTTTCATATATAGCATCCTTATTAATTAATTTTTTCGCAATAGCTGTTTCAATTAAACTATATTCCCCTGATACTTGATAGGCAAAAACAGGTAATTTAAATTTTTCTTTAATTGATTTTATTACGTCTAAGTAGGGCATACCTGGTTTAACCATTACCATATCGGCTCCTTCTTTAATGTCCAAAGCAACTTCTCTTAATGCTTCATCAGAATTTCTGTAATCCATTTGATAGGTCTTTTTATCTCCTTTTAACGAGCCTTTAGATCCAACAGCGTCTCTAAAAGGTCCGTAGAAGCTTGAAGCATATTTTGCAGCATAAGATAATATCTGAACATTTTGGAATTTATTCTTGTCTAAAGCTTTTCTTATTTTTCCTATTCTACCATCCATCATATCTGACGGGGCAAGAACATCACAACCCATCTCTGCTTGAAGTAATGATTGATTAATTAACACCTCAATAGTCTCATCGTTTAGTATAGTGTTAGATTTAATTAAACCATCATGACCATGTGATGTGTAGGGATCTAACGCTACGTCACACATTATACCGATTTGATTTTTGTATCTTTTTTTAATTTCTTTTATCGCTCTACAAACTAGATTTTTTTCATTAAGTGATTCTGTACCTAATTCGTCTTTATGTACATTTTGGGTTTTTGGAAAAAGAGCAACCATAGGTATTTTCTTTTTTATTGCTTTGTCTATTACTTGACTCAATCTATTAATAGTATACCTGTAAACCCCCGGCATTGATGAAATTGCTTGACGTTTATTAGATCCTTCAATTAAAAATATAGGTAATATAAAATCATTTGGACTTAAAGTGTTTTCCTGAATCAGTCTTCTTGACCAAGATTCTTTTCTACTTCTTCTAAGTCTTAGACTGGGATATCTTCCAATAATCATGTTTTAATTTACTTTTAAATTGCGACAAATGTAATATACACATATACAAAAAAAAGGGTAGAAAGCAATCAAGATGACAGTAAAAAATTCAAAAGTAATAGACCTAAACATTAAAAAAGAAGATAGAGTTTTAAACTTTAGTGATTTCCAAAAACAAGAAATCAAATTTGATATTGAAAAATTGCAGGAGGCCTATCAACAAATAGTTAAAATTAAAAAATTCGAAGATGCTGGTGTAACTCACTTTGGAGCGATATCATTAACTCAAATACCTGGAGATCCTGATTCTATAAAGGGTAATAAAGCAAGAGGAGTATATTGGACGAAACCTGATAAATCTGGAAAAGAAGTTGTTAGAGATGAATCTCTTGATGAGTCTTTATATTCAGAATTTATAAAAGATTATGAAAATACTTATTTCAAAGAAGTATATGACACTCTTTCGTCAAGATATAAACTTGGCAGAGTAAGAATCCTCTTAAAAGAACCAAGATCAACTTTAAGTTGGCACAGAGATCCTGAGCCAAGATTGCACATACCTATAATTACCAACCCAGGCTGCATCATGGTTATTGATAATGTTGCAAAGCATATGTCTGCAGATGGTTCTGTTTGGATTACAAATAATACCAAATATCATAATGCATTTAATGGTGGAGAAGAGAATAGAATACATTTAGTTGCTTGTGTTTTAGATTATAAATTTGACTAATTTGAAAAAGATATTTATTTCATCAGATCACGCCGGATTTAAATTAAAAGAGTCGATCAAAAATTATTTAAGAAATAAGAAAGTTATATTTGTGGACCTTGGTCCGAAAGATGATAGTAGGGTTGATTATCCAGATTATGCTCATAAAGTTGCAAAAAAAGTTAAACTTAATAAGAGTAATGTAGGCATTTTAGTGTGTGGATCTGGGACTGGTATGAATATTGCGGCAAATAAGCATAAAAATATTCGTGCTGCACAATGTTTTAATCTAAAATCAACGAAATTATCCAGATTGCATAACGATGCAAACATCATTACATTAGGGTCTAGGTTGATTACTAAAAAAAATGCTTTAAAGTTTATAAGTGTTTTTTTAAATACAAAATTTGATGGTGGTAGACACTTAAAAAGATTAAAAAAAATATAATTATGTCTAGTGAAAAAAGTTATTTAAACGATAGTTACAAAAGTTTCTTTGAAGATAGTTTATCTGTAAAAGATCCAGAACTTTATGCAGCAATCAAAGATGAATTAATCAGACAACAACAACATATTGAATTAATCGCATCTGAAAACATAGTCTCTCAAGCAGTATTAGAAGCACAAGGATCAGTATTAACTAATAAATATGCAGAAGGTTATCCTGGTAAAAGATATTACAATGGTTGCGAGCACGTTGATGTAGCAGAAAACCTTGCAATCGAAAGATTAAAAAAGTTATTTAATTGTAAATTTGCAAATGCACAACCGCACTCAGGCGCGCAAGCGAATGGAGCAGTATTTTTAGCATTGTTAAGCCCAGGAGACACATTCATGGGAATGAGTCTAAATTCAGGAGGTCATATTACTCATGGATTAAAAATTTCAATGTCTGGTAAATGGTTTAATGCAATAGGTTATGATGTAGATAAAAAATCTGAATTGATAGATTATGACAATGTTGAAAAACTTGCTTTAGAAAATAAACCTAAACTGATTATTGCAGGTGGAAGTGCTTATTCTAGAGTAATTGATTTTAAAAGATTCAGAGAAATAGCGGACAAAGTTGGAGCCTACTTGATGGTTGATATGGCTCACTTCTCAGGATTAGTTGCTGGTAAAGGGTACCCAAACCCTTGCGACTATGCACATGTAGTTACTTCAACAACCCACAAGGTATTTAGAAGTGCAAGAGGTGGAATAATTTTAACTAATCATGAAGATCTTGCTAAAAAATTTAATACAGCTGTTTTTCCTGGATATCAAGGTGGACCTTTAATGCATATCATTGCTGCAAAGGCAGCCGGATTTCTTGAAGCATTACAACCAGAATTTCAAGATTATATTAAATCTGTTTTAGCAAACGCAAAGATGTTGGCAGAAACTTTAAAAAATAATGGATTTAAAATTTATTCTGATGGAACTGATACACATTTGATGTTGGTAGATTTAAGACCTTATAATGTAAAAGGCAATCTTGCGGCAGAGAGTTTGTCTAGAGCTAATATTACATGTAACAAAAATGGAATTCCATTTGATACAGAAAAACCTATGATAACATCCGGTATAAGATTGGGAACTCAAGCAGCTACAACTCGTGGATTTGGTTTAAATGAGTTTAAAAAAGTAGGTGAATTGATTACAAAAACTCTAAAAGGCTTATCAGAAAATCCAACTGATAATAGTAAAATTGAAAATGAAGTAAAAAATGAAGTTATCTCTTTAACTTCATCATTTCCGATATATAAGAACTTATAGTAAATGATTTGTTCGATTTGTAAAAAAGGGGAGACCTCAGTTGTCGACTCTAGACCAACAGAGGATGGTACCGCTATTAGAAGACGAAGGCTCTGCGTTTGCGGTGCTCGTTTTACAACTTTTGAAAGAGTACAATTCAGAGAGTTAATGGTTGTTAAAAAAAATGGAAGAAAATCGGTTTTTGATAGAGATAAATTATCAAAATCTATTTATATTGCTCTTAAAAAAAGACCAATTGATACAGAAACAATAGAAAAATTTATTAGTAATATTTCAAGATCTTTGGAAGAGCTCGGCCAAAGTGAAATATCTACTAATACAATTGGAACCATGGTTATGGATGGATTAAAAGATTTAGACCCAGTTGGATATGTAAGATTTGCATCTGTTTATAGAAACTTTAGAGAAGAAAAAGATTTCGTTCAATTCGTGGACAAGCTTGATGTCTACAAAAAAAGATAAATTTTCATCAAAAGATAAATTTTACATGGAATTAGCCTTAGACTTGGCTAAATCTCGTCATGGACAGACCGGATCAAATCCTTCTGTAGGCTGTGTTATTGTCAAAAATGACAAAATTATTTCCATAGGACAAACCTCATTAAATGGAAGACCACACGCTGAATTTAATGCGATCAAAAATAGTTTTGAAGAATTAGAAGGCTCTAAAATGTATGTCACTTTAGAACCTTGTTGTCATCATGGGTTAACACCACCATGTACTGATGCGATAATAAAATCAAAAATTTCAGAGGTTATTTATGGAGTTAAGGACGTAGATATAAGAGTAAGAAATAAAAGTTTTAGAATTTTAAAGTCAAAAAAAATAATTGTAAAAAAAGGTTTATTAAAAAACAAAATTGAAAGATTTTATTTTCCTTATTTTTTTAATAGAAAGAAAAAGTTACCCTTCGTTACTGGAAAAATAGCTATTTCAAAAAATAATTTTATTTACAGTAAAATTCAAAAAAGAATTACAAATTCTTATTCTGATCACTTTACTCATCTGTTAAGATATCAAAACGATAGTTTAATGATTACGTATAAAACACTAAATAAAGATAATCCAAAATTAAATTGCCGCTTGAAAGGTTTAGAAAAATTTTCTCCAAAAAGAATTATTTTGGACAACGAGCTGAATTCTAAAACAAATAGTTATATAATTAAATCTTCTAACAACAAAAATACTTTAATTTTTTATAACAAAGCTGCTAAATCAAAAATTATAAAATTTAAAAGAAAAGGAATTCATCTAATTAAATCTAAAATTGATAGAAATAACAGATTTGACATTAAATTAATTTTGAAAAAATTACATAATTATGGATGCAGAAATTTGCTAATTGAAGGAGGAGATAAATTAACGAAATCACTGATTAAGAATAAAATTTTTAATAAATTTTATTTATATAGAAGTCCAAAAAACCTTTCTAAAAACTTTGAATATTTGAAATTTAGTAGTCAAAATATATTAAATCAAAAATATAAAACAAAAACTAATTTAAATCTTAATTTACGAAAAGACAGAATAACACTATATAGTTAAAAAAATGTTTAATGGAATAATTTATAACCAAGGTATTATAACTAAAATTGTTAAAAGACCTAAAGGTCTTAACATTTTTGTAAAAAGTAATATTAAAGTATCCAATAAAGATTTAGGTTTGTCTGTTGCCTGTGATGGTGTTTGTTTAACTTTAATTTCATATAAATCTAAAATTATGGAATTTTATCTTTCGAAAGAAACCATAATTCGCTCAAAATTCAAATTTTTAAAAATAAATGATAAAATAAATTTAGAATTACCATTAAAATATGGAACAAAAATTTCAGGGCATATTTGTCAAGGACATGTTGATACTGTTGGTAAAGTATTAAGTATTAAAAAAATTGATAAATCATTTCTTTTTGACTTTGATTTACCTAAAAGGGAAAGAAAAAATTTGATAGAGAAAGCATCAGTTTGTGTAAATGGTATTTCTCTTACAATCTCAAAAGTAACTAAAAAAGGTTTCCAAATTTGGATTATCCCTCACACCTACAAGGAAACAAATTTATCAAATTTAAAAAAATCTAATTTAGTCAATATAGAAATAGATATCTTGTCTAAATACGTTAGGAACTATTTTAATGGAAAAAAATAATTTTACGTCAATAGAGTCAATTATAAGCGTAGCCAAAAAAGGTGGTATGTTTATTTTAGTTGATGATGAAAAAAGAGAAAATGAAGGAGATTTAGTTATTTCTACATCAGACTCAAATGCAAAGAATATTAATTTCATGGCAAAATATGGTCGAGGTTTAATTTGTTTAGCACTTGATACTCTTCAAGCAAAAAGATTAAATTTATCTTTAATGTCTCCAGTAAATCAATCAAGAAATAAAACAGCTTTCACAATTTCTATTGAGGCTAAAAAAGGAATAACAACAGGCATATCTGCTAAAGATAGAGCGAAGACAATCAAAATTGCATCAAAAAAAAATGTAAATAAAAATGAAATTGTTTCACCTGGTCACGTGTTTCCAATTATTGCTAAAGATGGTGGAGTCCTTGTTAGAGCCGGTCACACCGAAGCTTCAGTCGATATATCCAAATTAGCAAAAAAAAATAACTCAGCTGTAATTTGTGAAATCATGAATGAAGATGGAACAATGGCTAAAGGTCAAGATTTATTTAATTTTGCAAAAAAACATAAATTAAAAATTGGAAAAATAGAAGATCTGATCGCATATAGACTAAAAAAAGAAAAACTTATTAAACTCAAAAAGCAAAGCAAGATTGATGTAAAAAATCAAAAATACAACATTAGAATATATGAGAATCTTTTAGATGGCTCAGAACATTTTGCATTAATAAAAGGTAAAATAAAGAAAGGTATTGCTCCAAGAGTAAGAGTAATTTCTTCTAATGTTGTTCAAAACTATCTGATAAATCAATCACTACCAAATTCATTTAATAAGACTTTAAATTATTTTAAAAAATATCAAAATTGTGTTTTAGTATTTATCAAAGACTCAAATTTAAAATCAGTAACTCAGACCTTAAAAGATTATAAAAATAAAGACTTTTATAAAAAGGGAAATGATAAGTTAATAAGAAATTATGGTATTGGAGCCCAAATTATTAAAGACTTAAAAATTAAAAATATGATATTAATCACTAAATCGCCAAAAAAAGTTATTGGTCTTGATGGATATGGTATTAAAATAACAAAACAAGAATTAATTTGATGAAAAAAAAATATCTAATTGTTGTTGCAGATTATTATAAAGATATTACTAAAGGTTTAATAAATAGTGCTTTAAAAATAATTCCAAAAAAAAATATAATAAAAATTATTAAAGTGCCTGGTGCTTTTGAAATTCCAGTTACAATTTCAAAAAATTTAAAAAAATTTGATGGTTTTTTAGCTTTAGGATGTGTAATTAAAGGTCAAACACCTCATTTCGATTTTATTTCTCAAGCATCAACAGATGCAATAATGAAATTATCTATAGATAGCAAAAAACCAATTGGAAATGGAATAATTACTTGTCTAAATATGGCTCAAGCAAGAGCAAGAAGAAAAAAGGGCGCTGAAGCCGCAGAAGCTGTGATTTCAGTTTTGTCTCAAAAATGAGAACTCACTATAATCCAAAAAATAACCCTAGAGTTATAATTATTCAAAAATTATATGGGAAATTTTATAATGAAGATAATGATTTAGATTTTCCAAAACACAGATTTAAAAAATTTATTAAGGATATTGTTCAAGGAACGATAGAAAGAAACGATCTTATTTTAGATGAATTAAATAATAAACTAGGTGATGAATTTGTATTTGATAAATTAGACAAAGTCTTTCAAACAATATTAAAAGCAGCAACTTATGAATTTATGTATAAACCAAATTTGTCTATTAATATAATTATAAAAGAGTATTTAAATTCATCTAATTTTTTTCTTGAGAATTCACAAACAAAGTATCTCAATGCTTTATTAGATAATGTTGGAAAAAAATTAAGATCTAAAAATGCATGAATTTGATCTAATAAATAATTATTTTTTTAAAATAGCTAAAAAAAATAAATCTGCTCTAAATCTGAATGACGATGTTTTTTTTGATAAAAAAAGAGGTGTTGTTATATCTGTTGATACATACAACATTGGTACACATTTTTATGATTTTAAATTACCAGATTTAGTAATAAAAAAAATATTAAGGTCATCAATATCTGATTTAATTTGCAAAGGTGTAACACCTAAGTTTTATTTTATTTCTGGTTCTGGTAATAAAAAAACATTTACAAAAAATAATTTATATAAAATTTCGAAATCACTCAAATCAGAACAAAATAAATTTAACATAACTTTATGCGGTGGAGACACAACTTTTTCAAACAAACTTAGTTTCACAATCACATCATTAGGATATTCGAATAAAATAATTTATCGAAATAAAGCTAAATCAAATGATGACATTTATGTTACCGGAAATTTGGGAGATAGTTATTTAGGACTTAAGGCATTAAATAAAAAAGCTGAATTCAAAAGTAAAGACAAATTATTCTTTATAAATAAATATTATAAACCAGAATTACCTTTAAATTTAACAAAATATTTATTAAAATTTGCTAATAGTTCCATAGATGTTTCAGATGGATTAATTGATGATTTAGCAAAAATGATTAATAAACAAAGTTTATCATTTCATTTATTTGAAAATAAAATACCTGTTTCTAATAAATTGAGTAATTTTATTAAAATACAAAGATTAAATAAAATTAATCTAGTTTCTAACGGAGATGATTATCAGGTATTATTTACTGCAGATGTTAAGAAAGGTAGAATCATTCAAAACGTATCTAAATCAACTGGAATTAAAATAACTAAAATTGGTAAAATTGTATCTGGTAAAGATAGATCTTTGATATTCAATGAAAAAGGTAAGCAAATACAAGCTAAATCTAAAGGTTATATTCATCAGTTTTAGAAGTTAATCGTTGTCTTTTTTATCTTTTTTTGTATTGTGCGGGCTTAAAATTTAACAACCCACAACTTAAGGTTAATATGAGCGGAACAGTCGAAACAATATTATTATATACAATTGGAGCTGGTTTATTATCTATCGTTTATGGATTTTTAACTGGAAAAAACATTCTTAATTCAAGTGCAGGAAATGCAAAAATGCAAGATATCGCTTCTGCAATTCAAATTGGTGCAAAGGCATACTTAGCAAGACAATACAAAACTATTGCTATTGTTGGTGCTGTAGTATTAGTAATTGTAAGTATTGCATTTAGTCCTCTAGTAGGTCTCGGTTATTTAATAGGCGCAGCCTTATCAGGTATTGCAGGGTACGTTGGAATGTTAGTTTCTGTAGAGGCGAACGTAAGGACAGCAGAAGCATCAAGAAAAGGCTTAGCTCAAGGTCTTTCAGTTGCTTTTAAATCTGGCGCTGTTACTGGAATGTTAGTTGCGGGCTTGGCGTTATTATCTATAGCTGTTTATTATTATATTTTATTAAAGTCTAGTATAGACGAAAGAGAAATTGTTAATGCTTTAGTTGCATTAGGATTTGGTGCATCATTAATTTCAATTTTTGCAAGACTAGGTGGTGGAATTTTTACAAAGGGTGCAGATGTTGGTGCTGATTTAGTTGGTAAAGTTGAGGCTGGAATTCCTGAAGACGATCCAAGAAACCCTGCTGTAATAGCTGATAACGTCGGTGACAATGTGGGTGACTGCGCAGGTATGGCTGCAGATTTGTTTGAAACTTATGCTGTTACAATTGTCGCTACAATGGTTTTATCTTCTATTTTCTTTGTTGGGGATTTAAACATGATGATTTACCCTTTAACGATTGGTGGTGCATGTCTGTTAACATCTATCATCGGAACATTTTTTGTTAAATTAGGAAAAAGTAATAACGTAATGAATGCTTTGTATAAAGGATTTGTTGTTTCTGCGGTAGCTTCTTTAGTAATATTATGGCCCGTTACAGATCACGTAATTGGTTTTACAAATGAATATACAGTAAATGATAAGACTTTTAATGGAATGGATCTATATTATTGTGGTGTTATAGGTTTAGTCATCACAGGATTATTAATCTGGATTACTGAATATTATACAGGAACAAGTTACAGACCAGTTAAATCTGTTGCTTTGTCATCCACAACTGGTCACGGTACTAACGTTATTCAAGGTTTAGCTGTTTCTATGGAAGCAACTGCTATTCCTGCATTAATAATTGTTGCAGGTATACTAATTACAAATTCTATTGCTGGACTTTTTGGTATTGCTATCGCTGTAACTACTATGCTTGCATTAGCAGGTATGGTTGTTGCTTTAGATGCATACGGACCAGTTACTGATAATGCTGGTGGTATAGCAGAAATGTCAAATCTTGATAAAAAAGTTAGAAAAACAACTGATGCTCTAGATGCTGTAGGTAATACCACAAAAGCTGTTACCAAAGGTTATGCTATTGGTTCAGCCGGTTTAGGTGCACTAGTTTTATTCGCTGCTTATACTGAGGATATTAAACATTTTTCAAAAGAAGCTGGATCTGCATTGGAAGGAATAGTTGTTACATTTGATTTATCTAACCCTTATGTAGTTGTTGGTTTATTAATTGGTGGAATGCTTCCTTATCTTTTTGGTTCGATGGGAATGCAAGCTGTTGGAAGAGCAGGGGGAGCTGTTGTTGTTGAGGTAAGAAGACAATTTAAAAAATTTCCAGGTATAATGAAAAGAAAACAAAAGCCTGATTATGCTAAGTTAGTTGATTTACTTACAGTAGCAGCAATTAAGGAAATGATTATACCATCATTGTTACCAGTTTTATCACCTGTTGTTCTTTATTTTATAATTTTATCTATAGGTGGCCAAGTAGCTGCACTAGCTGCTGTCGGCGCTATGCTTTTAGGCGTAATTATTACCGGTCTTTTTGTAGCAGTTTCAATGACTGCCGGAGGTGGTGCTTGGGATAATGCAAAAAAATATATTGAAGACGGTAATCATGGTGGAAAAGGTTCTGAAGCACATAAGGCTGCAGTTACAGGTGATACAGTTGGTGATCCTTACAAAGATACAGCGGGTCCAGCAGTTAACCCTATGATTAAAATAACAAATATAGTTGCATTATTATTGTTAGCAGTTATTGCTGGCTAACTTTTTTATTTCTTTTGGGGCTATCAATTTTTTGTCGAAAACTTGATAAGACCCCAAAAACAAAACTATCTTTTTTAGTTTTAGTCGTTATTTTCTCTGAAAAGTTTATCTTTTGTATATTTTCAATTGTATAAAGTTGTTTTTTAACAAGTATATCTCTGTTATTTATTTCTAATACTACAACATTACTTCTAATATCCTCATTTCTTGCTAATTTAAACAAACTTTTTTTTCTTGTTTTTTTCCCAACATATATCCAAACACTATTATCAAAAATATTTTTCGTAGAAGGAGGTCCTAAATCTTTAAGAATTTGATTTTTATTAGTTTTATTTTCTATTAATTTTTCAAATTTAGTCTCAAGTAAAGCAACGCCATGTGTTTTTTCTATATTTTTTAGAGTACAATTTGTAATTGTAATTAGCGCACAAAGTAATATTATTTTTTTCATGAGTGATTTATATTTAAATGTCTATAACAAATTTATTAATTACACTAGAAATAAAGATTTATATAAAAACTTAAATCGTGAAGACACATTTTCTGATAGATTAACAATATTTCTACTTCATTTTTCCTTTTTTTTAAAAAATTATAAAAATGAGCAAAATAAGAATGTTTTACAAAAAATTTACGATTTTAATTTTAGACAACTCGAGTTAAGTATTAGGGAAATTGGTTATGGAGACCAATCAATTAATAAAAAAATGAAAAATTATATTAATTTATTCCATTCGATGGTTTCGGAAATTCATTATTGGGATAATCTAGATAAAAATACTAAATTGAATAAAATATCAATATTTTTAGAAGATTTTAAAAATATTGAAGTTTTACTTGATTATTTTGAAAAATTTAATGATAATTTATCAAAAAAAACTTTGAATTCTTATTTAAAAAGTGTAAGTAACCCATAATTATGGCAGTTCCAAAACGAAAACAAACCCCATCCAGAACAGGAATGAGAAGAGCTCATACTATGAAATTTTCAACTAAAAATATAGTTGAAGATAAAAAGTCGGGAGAATATAGACTTTCTCATCATTTAGACCTTAAAACAGGTATGTATAAGGGAAGACAAGTTTTAGACCCAAAAGAATAGTATATAATAATCTATTGAAATGTCAGATTTGATCAAAATTGCAGTCGATGCAATGGGTGGAGATGGAGCACCAAAGAAAATAATTGATGGTATTATTTTAAATCATTCTACAAATAAAAATAATTTTTTTAGAATTTTTGGAGACAAAAATAAAATAGAGCCTTTGATTAAAGGAAAAATACCTGAAAGATTTTTTGAATTAATTCATACTGAAAAAAAAATTGAAAGCACTGACAGTCCTCTAGAGGGAGCCAAAAGAGGTAAAAATACAAGCATGTGGCTTGCTATTCAAAGTGTTAAGGATAAGGAAGCGGATATAGTAATATCAGCTGGTAATACAGGTGCTTTATTGGTTGTCTCAAAATTAAATTTAAAAATGATTGAAAATATAGACAAACCTGCTTTGTCTGCCTTATGGCCAAACAAAAAGGGGATGAGTGTTGTATTAGATTTGGGTGCAAATATTGAGTGTAGTTCAAAAAATCTATTAGACTTTTCAATAATGGGCGCTTCTTTGTATACATCTCTTTATCCGAATGACAAACCAAACGTAGCATTATTAAATATTGGTTCAGAAGAATTAAAAGGTAATGAGACAATCAAAGAAACTTACCAATTATTAAATGAAAAAAAATCAGATAATTATAATTTTGCAGGATACATCGAAGGTAATCATCTTATGGATGGAGATGTAAATGTAATTGTTTCAGATGGTTTTACAGGAAACATTGCGTTAAAAACTGCAGAAGGTACAGCAAATTTTATAACAAGTGAATTAAAAAATGCTATGACAGGCACAATATTGGGGAAAATTTCATCGTTCTTAAACATATCAAATTTAAAGAAATTTAAGAAAAGACTAGATCCAAGATTGTATAATGGTGCTATATTTATTGGATTAGATTCACCAGTTGTTAAAAGTCATGGAGGAACTGATTATATTGGCTTTTCAAATTCTCTAGATGTTTGTCATAGAATTATAAAAGGTAATTTGATAGAAAAGATTAAGCAAAATATTTAATATGAGAATTAATTTAACTAAAAAAGACTTAGTTAATTTGGTTTATATGCAGCTTGGTTTTTCAAAACAAATATCTGAAAATTTAATTGAAGATTTTTTATCGACGATCGTATCTAATATTAAAGAGGAAAAAAAATTAAAATTATCTAAATTTGGTACCTTTTCTATAAGACAAAAAAAATCTAGGATCGGAAGAAATCCTAAAACTAAAGAAACAAAAGTAATTTCAAGCAGAGATGTAGTATTGTTTAAGCCATCAAAAGAATTTAAAGAATTTGTTAATTTTAAAGATAATGGATAAATTTGATAATGCTTATAAGACTATTGGTGAAGTGGCAAAAATATTAAATCTTAAATCAAATAATAAAGGAGTTTTACCGACACATGTCATTAGATTTTGGGAAACTCAATTTAAACAAATTAAACCAAAAATATTAAATTCTAATAGAAGATATTATGATGAGAAAACAATAAATCTTCTTAAAAAAGTTAAATTTTTACTTAAGGATCAAGGTATGACTATAAAAGGTGTAAAAAAAATATTAAATAACGAAGATTCTTTAAAGCTTGACGAAATTGCAGATAAATCTATAAGAACTGAAAATTTAAGAAATAAATTATTAAAAATTTCAAATAAATTAAAAGAATTGAAAAATGGCAAAAAAAACACACGTTAAGATAAGAATGGTTCCAGAAGCCAAACCTGATAGTCCTTACTTCTATTATTTAAAAAAACCAGCTGGAGGAGAAAAAGCTAAGGTTAAACTTTCAGCAAAAAAATATAATCCAGACACAAGAAAACATGAAATGTTTGTGGAAAAAAAGCTTCCACCACATAGTAAGTAATTATTTTTTTTTAAAGTTTCTCTTTTCATAATCGATATAAGATAAAATCATATTTTTCCATATACGATTAGTAATTTTAGGATCAATCTTTAGTTTTTTAGATTTTGAGTTAATTTTTTTAAGTATAAAATTGATACGCTTTTTATCTACTATTTCTTTTTTAAATTCTTTAAGTTTTAAAACTTCTTTTACAAGATTTGTTCTATATTTAATCAATAATAACAACTTATTATCAAGCTTATCTAATTTAGATCTTATTATATCTAATTTTTTTTTATTTTTAGGCGACATTTAATTTATTGGTTTAATTAATAATTATTATATTTATCTATTTATGTACAGTCAGAATTATTCTTTAAATGTTCAACTAAGAATATGGATGATAATATTATTGTTGATGATCATACTTATTATTTTAGTAGGTGGTCTAACCAGATTAACAGATTCTGGTTTATCTATTACTAGTTGGGAACTTTTTATTGGCTCATTACCTCCTTTAACTAACGATAAATGGATAGAATATTTTGATCTTTATAAAACAATACCTGAATATCAAGAACAAAATTTTAATATGACTCTTAATGAATTTAAAATTATTTTTTGGTGGGAATGGGCTCATCGTCAACTTGGTAGACTAATTGGTTTAACTGTTCTTTTACCAATGATCTATTTTACAATTAAAAATGGTTTTTGGATTTTAAGAGAATATTCAATTATTTTTTTCTTAGTATGTTTTCAAGGATTTATTGGATGGTATATGGTTTCAAGTGGATTGGTGGATAGAGTTGATGTTAGTCATTACAGGTTGTCAATTCATTTAGTTACAGCTTTTATAATTTTATCCATAGTTTATTGGAAATATTTAAATCTAACTGATATAAAAATTATTCAAATAAATATTAAATTAAACTCAATTAAATTCTTTCTTTTATTATTATTTTTACAATTAATAATTGGAGCATTTGTTTCAGGGATGGATGCAGGAAAAATTTATAATACCTGGCCGTTAATGGGTCCATCATATTTTCCTGATGATAGTATGATCACTGATTTTTTTAATATTAGAGTATTTGATGATCAATCACTTGTTCAGTTTATCCATAGAAATCTAGCATATTTAATTGTTATAATATATTTTTATATACTTTATTTTGTTTTAAAAAATGGAAATATAAATTTAAGAACTCCAATTTTTATTATTGGAATTACTTTATTGTTACAAATTTTTTTGGGAGTTCTTACAATATTATCTGGAGTAAAAATGCTTTATGCATCCTTACACCAAATAAATTCTATTTTAATAATACTTTCAACTTTGTATCTTCTTTATATTGTAAAATATAAAGCACCTAATTATTAGTTTCTTTTTGTAGACATTAAAACTTCAAATTAGCTAACAGCCTTTAAATTACCTTTTGAAGATTTATTTAATGCTTGATCTAGATCCTCAATAATATCATCAATATGTTCAATACCGATACAAAGTCTTACATAACTTTGGGTAACACCTGATGCAGCTAGTTCTTTCTCATTTAATTGACTATGAGTTGTACTCGCTGGGTGAATTGCTAAACTTCTAGCATCACCGATATTAGCAACGTGATAGAACATTTTTAAAGACTCTATAAATTTTTTCCCAGCCTCAATTCCACCTTTAAGCTCAATACCAACCATTGGTCCATTTCCGCCTTTTAGATATTTTTTTGCTCTATCAGCAATGGGTTTATCATGTTCAGTAGAATAAATAACCTTTGTAACTTCTTTATGTTTTTTAAGAAAATCAACTACATACTCGGCGTTAGCACAATGTTGTCTCATTCTTAAAGCAACCGTCTCAAGTCCTTGAATTATTGCAAAAGCATTATCTGGAGCTAGAGCTGATCCTAAGTCTCTCAACAAACAAACTCTTGCTCTAACAGCAAAGGGGACATTAGCACCAGTTAATTCTGGTACAGCTTTTCCCCATATAACACCACCATAACTTGCATCTGGTTCATTAAACAATGGTTGTCTTTTAGGATCTGCAGTCCAATCAAAGTTACCACTGTCAACGATACTTCCTGCTACAGCTGTACCATGACCACCTATATATTTTGTAAGTGAATGTATCACTACAGCAGCTCCATGCTCTATCGGTTTACAAATCACAGGTGATGCAGTGTTATCCATTATTAATGGTATATTGTATTTCCTTCCAATATCAGAAACTTCCTTTATTGGAAAGACTCTTAAATATGGATTAGGTAGAGTTTCGCCATAGAAAGCTCTAGTTTTGTCATCTATTAGCTTCTCAAAATTTTCAGGATTACTTGGGTCTGCATATCTTATTTCTATACCAAGCTTACTAAGTGTATGTGTGAATAAAGATACTGTTCCACCATAAAGGTCAGTTGAACTAATTATATTGTCTCCTGCCTGGGCAACATTTAGTACAGCAAAACTTGAGGCAGTTTGTCCTGAAGAAACAGTTAAACATGCAAGTCCTCCTTCAAGTGCAGCTACTCTTTTTTCCAACACATCATTTGTTGGGTTCATTATACGAGTATAAATGTTACCAAATTCTTTAAGAGCAAAAAGGTTAGCAGCGTGCTCTGTGTTGTTAAATTGGTATGAAGTTGTCCTATAAATTGGAACAGCTACAGCGTTCGTCGCTGGATCACTTCTATAGTCACCACCGTGAATAGCTATAGTTTCAGGGTTATTTCTTTTTTTAGTCATTTTACTCCTTTTTTAGTGCTTCAACATTATGTTAGGCGCACAATATAGTTCAAATGCCTACCGATTTAACAATTATATGAAATTTCCTTTTTAGCAGTTATAAGCCCGCAATAGGATCAAATCGGCAAGTATTTTTTAGCATATTAGCTACATATTTCAAGCTAAATATAAAATTGACTTTGTAATTATTAATAGTATTAATCCACGCACAATGACAAAATTCACTAAAAAAGACCAAGTAAATTCATCTTGGTATGAAATCGACGCAAAAAATGCTGTAGTTGGAAGATTAGCAACTATTGTATCTAATATTATTAGAGGGAAAAATAAAACAACATATACACCTCATATGGATGATGGTGATTTTGTTGTAGTTAAAAATATTGAACAGGCAAAATTTACTGGAAAAAAATTTCAAGATAAAAAATATTACAGACACACTGGCCACCCAGGTGGAATTAAAGTTACAACGCCTGAAAAACTTCATGAAAAAAAACCTGGAGAAACTTTAAAAATGGCAGTTAAAAGAATGTTACCTGGTGGAGTATTGGGGAGAAAACAATTAACAAAATTAAAAATTTATGCAGGAAATGAACATCCGCATTCAGCACAAAATCCGACTGTAATAGAGTTAGATAAATTAAACAGTAAAAATATAGCTAGAAACTAAGATGGAAAATACTCAATCAGCATCAAAATCTCCAAAATTAAAATTAGATTTTAAAGATAGTAAATACGCTACTGGTAGAAGAAAAACATCAATTGCAAAAGTTTGGTTAAAAAAAGGTTCTGGCAAAATTTATGTAAATGGTAAATTATTCAGTGATTATTTTGCAGACGAAACTCATAAAATGCAAATTACAAGACCTTTTGAGATTATTAACCAGGCTACTGATTATGATGTAAGATGCAGTGTAAAAGGAGGAGGACCAACAGGCCAAGCAGGGGCTATGGTTCACGGTATCTCAAAAGCTTTAGTATTATTTGATGAAAATCTAAAAGCCACCTTAAAAACAGAAAAACTTACTACCAGAGACTCAAGAGCTGTTGAAAGAAAAAAACCTGGTAGAAGGAAAGCTAGAAGAAGCTTCCAATTCTCTAAAAGATAATTTTTTTTTAATTTTTAACTGTTATAATAAAAAATGCCTAAGCTTAACGCATTAGTTGCTGGATCAACTGGATATATTGGTGTTCAATTAATTAAACTATTAGTTAATCACAAATATATTAATATTAAATACCTTTGTGGAAACTCCTCTGTGGGTAAAAATATCAAATTTTACGATAAATCTTTATCTAAATATAAATTACCAAAAATTTTAAAATTTAATAAAAAATTATTAAAAGACGTTCATGTTATTTTTACAGCACTTCCAAATGGGGAAGCACAGGAAATATCTAAACATTTAAGCAAAAATCATACTCTAATAGATCTTGCTGCAGATTTTAGATTAGAAAAAGCTTCTGATTATTTAAAGTGGTATAAACAAAAACATCGAGCAACTAATTTAATAAAAAAAAGTATTTATTTACTTCCTGAAATTAATAGAAAAGAGATAAAAAAATATAATATTATTTCATGTCCAGGATGTTATCCAACATCAATATTGCTTCCTCTTTTTCCTTTATTTAAGAAAAATTTAATTAAATTTAATAATATTATAATTGACTCAAAATCTGGATATTCAGGTGCTGGTAGAGGAGTTCACAAAAAATATAAAGATAAAAATCTATATGAATCTTTAAGCGCATATGGAGTTGCTTTTCATCGTCACAATTCTGAAATAGATCAAATGTTAAGAAAATTTACTAAGAAAAAATTTCAATTTAGTTTTACACCTCATTTATCACCAATGTTCAGAGGTATTCTAAGTACCATATATCTCGACTTAGAAAAAAATATTTCACAATCAAGAGTATTAAATACATTAGCTAATTTTTATAAAAATGAAAAATTTGTAAAAATATTAAAATCCGACTCATTATTAAGCACTAATCACGTTATAAATTCTAATGATTGTTATATTTCAGTATGCAAATCTAAATATAGCAATAAAATAATAATTCTTTCTGCTATTGATAATCTAATTAAGGGTGGAGCAGGTCAAGCTGTGCAAAATTTAAATAATAAATTTAATTTTCCAGAAAAAACTGGATTAAAATGAGAAATTTTTTAATAATTTTGTTTTTGTTAATATTAACTAACTGTTCTTTAAACAAAGATTCTGATTATTGGACAGAAAATTCTATTGAAAGTAAAACTAATCAAAAAAAATTAAATGAAATATTAAAAAAGACAGAGGATATAACATCAATGACACTAGCGGAATATGAGATTTATATAGATGACTATACAAAAAAAAGTAAATATCCAGATATAAGTAAATGAATAAATTAATAAATATTGCAGTAGTGGGGCTTGGGCAGGTAGGTAATTATTTACTTAATGAATTAAATACCAAAAAAAGTGATATTGAACTGAAAACAGGTATGAAAATAAAAGTAGTAGCTGTATCTGCCAGAAATATTAATAAAAAAAGAAAATTTAAAGTTAATAAAAAAATATTTTACAAAAATCCTTTAGAAATTTTTAAGAACAATAATATTGATATATTGTTTGAAGCTATAGGTTTATCAGATGGTATTTCCAAAAAAGTTGTAGAAACTGCTTTAAAAAATAAAATCCATGTAATTACACCAAACAAAGCATTGATCTCTAAACATGGTAATGAATTAGCAAAACTTGCAGAAAAAAATAAAGTTAATTTAGAATTTGAAGCATCAGTTGCTGGTGGTATTCCTATATTAAGATCTATTAAAGAAGGATTAGCAACAAATAAAATATCAAAAGTTTATGGAATTTTGAATGGCACTTCAAATTACATTTTGTCTGAAATGGAAAATTCTAATGAAAATTTTTCGAATGTTTTAAAAAAAGCTCAGATACTTGGTTATGCTGAACCCGGTAATCCAAAGTTAGATTTAAATGGATTTGATGCATTTGCAAAAGTAAGAATTTTGTCTGCTTTGGCCTTTAATAGTAAAATTTCAAAGCATAAATGTTTAATGGAAGGAATAGAAAAAATTGAATTAAAAGATATTAAGATTGCAAATCAATTAGATTTAAGAATAAAGCTTCTTGGTATTTCCGAATTGAAGAATAATTATCTTTTTGAAACTGTTCATCCATGTTTAGTTAGTAAAAAATCTTACATTGGCAATGTTAATGGGGTAATGAATGCAGTTATTCTTCAAGGTAAACCAGTTGGGGAAAGTGTATTACAGGGGGAGGGTGCTGGTCCAGGTCCTACTTCATCGTCATTACTTTCTGATTTATTGTCTATTTTGCGCGGAAATATAAAAAAACCTTTTGGTGTTAGTGTTTCTAAGCTCAAATCTTTAAAACCATATAATTTAAATAATTATACTAATTCTTTATATTTAAGGTTCGAAGTAAAAGATAAGCCTGGTGTATTATCCGAAATAACTAATCGTTTAGCTAAATACAAAATTTCAGTTAAAAGGCTAATACAAACACCTGATAAGAAAAATAATAAGGCAACAATAGTAATTATTACTCATAAAACAACCGAAACTAATATTCATAATTGTTTATCCATTTTCAAAAAAAATAAAATTATTTTAAAAACACCAACATTAATTAGATTGCTTGGTTAATGGAAATTTATTTAAAACTTTTTGAAGTTTTATTTCCTGTATTCTTAATAGTAGGTCTTGGATATCATTTGGGTAAAAAAAATCCAGACTTTGATACATCCTTTATAACAACATATGCTGGTAATTTTGGAACACCGGCTCTTGTTATTTTTGCTATCACAGCGGGTGGTGTTACCTTTGACGTATTTAAAGAGTATTTTGGTTATTCAATAATTTTATTAAGCCTGTTTGGTGTAGTTGGGTTAATATTTCTAATACTAATGAAAAAAGACTATATTCGAGAATTACCTACTTTTATTTTACCAAATACTGGAAATATGGGTATTCCTATATGTTTATTCGCTTATGGTGAATTAGGAATGGGTATAGCTGCAGCAATTTCATCTCTAATTGTTTTACTGCATTTTACACTTAATATATTTTTAGCAAAACGTGCTTTCGATTTTAAAACTATATTAAAAAGTCCATCTTTCTATGCAATTTTAATAACTGTGCTTTTTTTATATTTTGAAATACCGTTTCCTCAATTTGTATTAAATACTGTAATGCTTTTAGCTTATGGTATGATTGTAATGATCTTAATGTCTCTTGGTGTAGCTCTTACACAAATGAAAGTATTTTCTTTTAAAGATGCATTAATAACATCCTTTGGAAGAGTAATATTAGGTCCTATTATAGGATTTGCTGTTATTAAATTTTTTAATTTATCTGGTGTACCAGCTGGTGTTCTATTAATTCAGTCTTGTATGCCTAGTGCAATTTTGTGTTATTTGATCGCCCACATGTACTCTCCTAAAGAAATTGTAGATAATATTTCTAGTACAATTGTAGTATCTACAATCATGTCATTATTTACTATTCCAATTACATTATTCTTTGCTTTAAAATACTTCTATTAAGAGATACCTTCCTTTTATGAAGGCTATAATTTTAAATGCATCTGCTTGGATGATTGTTCCAGTAATGGATGCATTTGCTAAGTATTTAAGTTTCTCAATGGATGTTCTTCAAATTACATGGGCCAGATATTTTTTTACTGTCGTTTTTACATTGTCTTTAATGATTATCTTTTATAGGCAATCATTTGTATGGACAAAAAAACCTGCACTACAATTAATTAGAGGGTTAATTTTTGTTTCTTCCACTTATTTATTCTTTTATGCAATATCAGAAATATCTCTTCCTAAAGCACTGACATTAGCTTTTGTTGCTCCAATTTGTGTTACAGCTTTATCCCCATTATTTTTAAATGAGAAAGTAGGGGTGAAAAGGTGGACAGCTGTATTGTTGGGATTTATTGGAACAATGATAGTAATAAGACCGGGTTTTATCGAGCTTAATTTTGCAACAATGGCCGCTTTAGGTTGTGGTATTTGTTATGGTTTTTATCTTATAATTACCAGGAAATTGAGTAGCTCAGATAATCCACTCTTAACACTTTTATTATCAGGTTTAATAGGAACTATAATATTAAGCTTATTTGTGCCTTCTGTCTGGGTTAATCCTACATCAAATCAATGGATTTTAATGGCTTTAATCGGCCTCATAGCCTCTGTAACGCATCTTTTTCTCATATTATCTCTTAAATACGCTGATGCATCTAAATTAGCTCCTTTGGGTTATACAGAGATAATTACAAATATACTAATTAGTTATTATTTCTTTCATGAATTGCCTGATAATTGGACTTATTTAGGTTTGTTTATTATTGTTATCAGTGGTTTATATATTTCTAGAAGAGAATATTTGCTAACTCGCTCTTATAAATAGTAAATAAATATTTACTAATATATAATATAATACTTTAATATATACATTTAAAACATTGTAATTATTATATAAATTGATTATATTAATAAACATAAATTAAAATAAATTATTTGTTTATTCAAAAAAATTAGAAATAATAGATGTTCTTTTAAATAAACAAAGGGAAAAATGGCAAGCTTGAAAGTGAAAATAAAGCACTATGCTTAAAAGTGTTTAATACCAATAGTTTTTTAAGCTAATTATACACAAAATTCAAAATTTTTATTAAACAATGTGGGTAGGGGAACAAAAATTTATAAAAAATTTTTTTAAATTTGACGCTAAAATAAGTCTTGTAATCATTGAAAAGTAGAGCAATGCAGTTATAGAATATGCGTTTTAAACGGCCATAGAGGTGCTTTATTTTGCTATATCTCGATATATAGTACAACTGAAGGGTGCATAACACTATTCATGCTAAAATACGCTTAAATATTGAAAAAACATTGATTTTACTTGTGTTTTTGACAACAAAATAGTCCAAAAAAGCTACTAAATATCAACTTTTTCAGATCTCAATAAACGCAGCTTTGTCCTAATTCCACCTCTCCCTGAGTACCCACCAAGGCCTCCATCGGACCGAATTACTCTATGACATGGTATTTTGGGGGCATAAGGGTTTTTTCCACATGCATTAGCTACAGCACGCGCTGCTTTAGGGCTTTTTATAGCTATTGCTATCTGTTTATAGGTTTTAACAGTGCCTTTTGGTATAGTTTTAAGGTAATTCCAAACTTTTAATTGAAATTTAGTACCTTTCATCAATAAAAATTTAAGATAATGAAGCAGACAATAAAGAAAACAGTTAAAATTGAAAGATAAATAGTTTCCAGTGTTTTTCCAGATTTTCTATAATTAATAAAGCTCAAAATTGCAAAACCAAATGATGTTATTAAAAAATATATCGGTTCTATTACTCCGTCTATGCCCATATTTAAATAATATTTCATACTTGTTGTTCTCACAATGCCATTAATTGTCCTTTAAATTAATAAATTATTTTATTTGACATTATAAAACAGTTGATATATTACTAACGATAATTAATTGTTATCAATAGTAATTATATGAATGAACTGACAACAGACCTTAAAACGCTTCATGAGGAAACTTTAAATAACCTTAAAAGCTCAAAGGCAAATAATACTTTAAGAGCTTATAAATCTGACTTTAAAGACTTCGGAGCTTTTTGTACTAAACATGGATTAAATGCATTACCAACAGAGCCTAAAATAGTTTCTTTATACCTAACCCATCTCTCTAAAAACTCAAAAATAAGCACTTTAAGACGAAGATTGGTATCAATAAGTATGGTTCATAAGCTTAAAGGGCATTATCTTGACACAAAACATCCAATCATCGTTGAAAATTTAATGGGAATAAGAAGGGTCAAAGGAAGTATTCAGAAAGGTAAAAAACCTATATTAATCAATCATTTAAAATTAATTATTAATTCAATAAATGAACAAAAAACTGAGGAAATAAAAAAACTTAGAGATAAATCAATAATCTTAATTGGCTTTGGAGGAGGATTTAGAAGAACCGAGCTCATTTCAATTGATCATGAGGATTTAGAATTTGTTCCTGAGGGTCTGAAAATCACTATTAAAAGATCAAAAACTGACCAATTCGGAGAAGGAATGACCAAAGGACTACCCTACTTCAATAATGAAATTTACTGTCCTGTTACAAATTTAAAAAAATGGTTAGAAATATCAAAAATTAAATCTGGACCTATTTTTAGAAGATTTTCTAAAGGTTTATCATTAACAGATAAAAGATTAACTGATCAATCTGTAGTTTTATTAATGAAAGAGTATTTAGAGTTAGCAGGTATCGAAAACAAAAATTTTGCAGGTCATAGTTTGAGGTCGGGTTTTGCAACAGTAGCTGCAGATTCAGGCGCTGATGAGAGAAGTATAATGGCTATGACAGGTCATAAAACAACACAAATGGTTAGAAGGTATATTAGAGAAGCAAATATATTTAAAAATAATGCTTTAAATAAAGTTAAAATTTAAATTTATAAAATAAATATTTTAATTTATTAATTATCAAATCTATAAACATAAAAAAATTATTCTTAGGTTCATCTAAAATACCTCTGTAAGGAATTATTGAATTATTTCCTTTTAAATAATATTTTCTGAAAAATTTAGGATTAAAACCGTATTTTAACAAAAATATTTTAGTACCATTGTTAAGTGTAACTTTATTATTTCTAGTAGTTAAAGAATTAAAGTGGTATACTTTAAAATTTGATATACCCTTAAAAATTCTTACATTTTCTAACCATAACTTCATGCAAAAATCAGGATCCGAACCATCACCTGGATTAAATTCTTCACTAAATCCACCTATTTTATCCCATAATTCTCTATGAATTAAGTGAGGAGCCCAATGAGAACTTTGCAAATCAGGTGTATTGTCATCAGTACAAAATTTTAAGAACTTATTTTCATCAAAATTTTCTAAAACATCTCCACAATTGTAATTTATTAGACCAAATCTTGTAGATACATTTGTACCAGATAAATAATAAAAATTATTTTTTTGTTTATTAATTTCATCAATAAGATATTTATCCCAATTTTTACAAAAATACATATCATCATGAGCATATAACAAAAAGTCTGAAGTACTTAATTTATAAGCATTGTTCATTGAACTACATAAGCCTATATTTTCTTTACTGTGAGTAAATTTAAAATTACTTTTTTGGACAAAATCTAATGTTCCATCTGATCCATCGTTAACATGAATAATAATCTCATGTTCAAATAAAGAATTTTTTTTTAAGGAATTAAGAAAAAATTTTAAATAAGATAAATTATTAAAAGTTGGTATCAATATTGATATTTTCATCAATATAAAAATGTTCTATTACCTAAAGATTTATCGATAATATATTTAGTAGTTTTTAATTCGTTAAATAATTTAAAATATTTCTTTTTCCCATTTCTTGCAATTTTAATTCTTGATTTTTCATTTTTTTTATAAAATTTAATTTTTTCAGACAAATCATTTATTCCATTGTAAAAAATAATTTCATTATTATTAAAAAAATCATTCATTTGTGTTTTTTTATCTATGAATGTTAAAAGACCATTTCCCATTAATGAAGCAATCCTATTGCTTGAATAATATTTTGTTGGAAGACCACGACTTAAATTTAGACCCATCTTAGAATTTACTAAAGCTTTATAAAAATTATCCCCCCATATAGGTTCTTTGTTTTCAAAACCATAAAAATCATAATTTATGTTATCAATTCTTTTAATCAAATTATTCAGAAAATTAATTCTACTATCTGTCTTACCTTTTTTAAGTTTTGCTCGGTTTACACCATGACTCATTGCGTAAAATATATCTCTAGTAGGATTCAATTTATAAACATTAAAACATTCAATATTACTGTCCACAGGAACAAAGAAAAAATGTAAATTTTTAACTTTTGAATTTTGTTTTATAAATACACTTGGGTCTGTAGTTATAAAATTATGATCAACAAATTTAGCATAATAAGATATATTTTTTATATTTGTTTTTGAATAAGATAAACTTGGCATTATAGGATCTTCATTCCATTGGGAGATAATTAAATTCTTATTAATTGACCTAAATTGAT
Organism: uncultured Pelagibacteraceae bacterium; assembly: GCA_902623305.1. Classification (GTDB taxonomy): domain Bacteria; phylum Pseudomonadota; class Alphaproteobacteria; order Pelagibacterales; family Pelagibacteraceae; genus Pelagibacter. Next base: position 24,924 of record CACNTB010000007.1, on the reverse strand, counting down.
CTATTGTTTCTATATCAATATTTTTTGTATGACCAAAAAATAAAAAGTCTGGATTGTAATTTTTAAAAGTTTCAATTAAAAATTCTTGAAATTTGGTTGAGCTGTTTTTAAGTGAAAAGTTTCTATTTTGTCTAACAAAATCCCTATCACTAATTTCTAAAACATCATGTCCATTTCTTATAAATCCATTGGTAAATTTTTTGCCAAGCGAAATATTATATAGTCTATGGTTTAATTTTTGACCTGTATTATAAATATTTATAATTCTAAGTTTATTTCTGATAAAGTTAAGGTTGAACTTTTGAACACAGTTTTCTCTTATTTTATCTATTAATTTTGAATTTTCTTTTATTTGATGTTTAACTTTTCTGAAGCCATCATATTGTATTTTTTTTCTATATTTCTGATTTTTAATTAATTTTTTTATTTTTAAATATAATTCGTAAGAATTTAATTTTTTTAAAATAACACAATGATCTGTAGTTTCGGGCAATCCACCTCTATTTGAAATAATTGTAGCACATGCCCTTGATGAGGATTCTAAAGCTGTTCTGCCAAAAGGCTCTTCCCATCTTGAAGGAACAACTGCTATTTCTGATTTGTTTAAAAATTCTAAAACTTTTTTGTGTTTTAAAAAACCTAACTCTATATGATTATGATGATTTATTACAGGTCGACTTCTGCTCTCGTCTCCAATCGAATATGCTTTCCAATCTTTAAATTCATTAAGTATTTTAATAACTGCATCTTTGTAAATATCATACCCTTTTGACTCATTTAATTTACCTACAAATGTAATTTTTTTTTCTTTAACAAAAATTTTTTTTTCTCTATGTATGCTCGGATATACTACTTCAGTTTTATTAATTAATTTTTTATCTAAGTTTAAGAAAAAACGATTTTGCACCCACTTGCTTACAAAAATTATTTTATCTATTTCATCTAATAATTTTAATCTTTCATTGGAAGTCTTAGATCCATTCATCGATAGAGGATCATTATGAAAATACATTATATATTTTGTATTAATCTCATTCTTTAGAAAGTTAAATACTAGTGGTCGATTATGAATTTCAATAATATCAAAATTTATGTTTTGAGTTTTTTTTATAAAATTTTTACAGTATTCATTTGTTGAGCTGGAAAATTTTGACTTAAGATTGCTTATGTTAATATTTATGTAATTTTTAGTTAAATAATCTTTGCCTTTTGTATTTCCAAAAATATAATTTTGATTTTTAAACTTTGAAAATTTATAAAAATCGCATACCCATATAGCAGCAGCCTGAGCCTTGTTGAATGTATAATTTTCTTTATACGGTAATATAGTAGCAATTTTAAGATCTTTGCTCATAATGATCTTGTAATATAGTTAAACGTTTTTTTCTATTTTTTTTAAGCTCATATTCAAATTTTAATGCTTTGGATTTAGTCTTAAAAAGCTTTTTGAAAATTATTATCCATTTATATCCTCTAGTTGATTTTGCAGCCTTACCTATATTATGTTTTATTAATCTTTTTTTATAATTAATACTGTAGCCGACATAAGTCTTAACTTTTTTATGAGAAATGCTTTTGAGCATATATACATAATGAGGCATGTTTTTTGGCGGTCCCTAGGGGAATCGAACCCCTCTTTCGAGGATGAAAACCACGTGTCCTAACCGATAGACGAAGGGACCGGAAGCTGCTTTTTATTGTAAATTAGATAATTAATCAAGTATATCATCAAATATTTTGTTTCAATTTTATTACTTCCTTTAATCCAGTAGATTTGTGAGTGACCAATGTTTCTGAAACAAAAACATCATTTTCAATTTTAATACCTGAAACCAAATCACCAGAAGTTATTCCCGTTGCACAAAAAATTGAATCACCCGAAACTATTTCATTAATTTCATATTTCTTTGATAAATCTTTTATACCCATTTTTTTTGCTCTAGTTTTATCTTCATCAGTCTCAAATAAAAATCTTCCTTGAAAACTACAATCATAAGCATCTAATGCCGCAGCAGCTAAAACTCCTTCGGGACCACCACCAATTCCTAAAAATATGTCTACATTGTACTTATCATCTGTTACCATTAAAGCTCCAGATACATCACCATCTGTAATTAATTTGAGGTTAACTCCAAGATCTTTTAATTCATTTATAATTTTTTTATGTCTTGGTCTATCCAATAAACATGCTGTTAAATATTCAGGTTTTTTATTTAAATATTCACTTAGATTTGAAATATTTTTTTTAATAGAAAAATCAAGATCAACAACATTTTTTTCTTTAACCCTTGTTGAGATTTTATCCATATAAGTTTCTGGTGCATTAAATAAATTGTTTTTTTCTGATACCGCAATAACAGATAATGCTCCTGGAAGGTTGTTTGCTGCAAAGTTTGTTCCTTCCAAAGGGTCAACTGCTATGTCTAATTCAGGACCATTTTTATTTCCAAGTGTTTCTCCAATATAAAGCATTGGTGCATCATCCAATTCGCCTTCGCCTATAACTATTTTTCCTTGAATATTCATTTTGTTAAGTTCTGATCTCATAGAGTCAACTGCAGCTTTATCTGCTGCAATTTTATCATTTTTTCCAACTAGGTATGAGGATGATAGTGCTGCTTTAGATGAAACATTAATGAACTGATCAACAAATTTTTTATCTATAGCCATTAAGCTTTTTCATCAATTAGTTCTTCATATTTAATTTTTGATTCAAACTCTCTTAAACGTTTATAAACACTAGCAAGCTCAATGATTGTAGGCCATGCTTTTAATATATATTGCATTGATCCCTCTACTCGTCCAAATGCTCTTATAATTTGCTGCATGACACCAAGTGTGACAGCGCCAGCAACTATTGCAGGAGCTAAAAATACATATGCTGATAATACATTAGCTTGTAGATATGCAATTCTTCCAATATTAAAATATAAATATCTGATGTAACTTAAAAAATGAATATTTCTTACTCCATCAAATAATTCTTCAATGGTTTTTGGTCTTACAGTCCCATCATCTTCAGCTATTACAAGTATTTTTCTATAAGCAGCCTCTTTTTTTTGTAAATCGTATTCAACACCTACCAATCTAAGAATAAGCCCAAGTATAATTAAAAATATTGTTCCTCCTACAGACCAGATTAATGCACCAACAATTAAACCATAATCCCAATCACCAAAAAAGAAAATAGGTATTCCAATACTTAAACCAAATAATATAGGCATAAATTCGACTAAGATCATTACAGCCTCAATTAAACTTGTTCCTAGTGACTCCATTATTCTTGAAAATTTTATAGTATCTTCTTGTACTCTTTGTGCAGCTCCCTCTATTTTTCGAGCTCTGTCATATACACTGTGATACCATTCAACCATTGCCGTTCTCCATCTGAACAAATAGTGTGAAGTAAAAAAACTGACTATTACTGCAACACCAACATACATGGCAGCTAAAGTAATAAATGACAGCAGACTTGACCAATACTCTTCAATAGTAATTGAATTTGGAGCACCTAATGCTTTTTGAATCATGTCATAAAATTCACCAAACCACTCATTTATTTTAACATCAATTTTAACTTGTATCCAAAGTGATGATAAAATAATTGCTGAACCAAGCCATGACCAGAGAAACCAATTTCGTTGTGTAAAAAATCTAAACATTGTTTACTTTAAAAAATTATCAGCGTAAGATTTCTTTACTGTTTTTCTTTTACGAGGTTCAATTAATTCAAAATCTATTTTCTTTTTTTTTGCATAATTTATAGCTAATTCTTTTGAAGAAAATTCTAATTTTAACTCCGTATATGTATCAGATGAACTTTCCCAACCCATTAAAGGATTTTTTATAGGATCTTTTGTTTTAAATTCTAAAATCCACTTATATGTTTTTGCTAATCCTGATTGCATTGGATTTTTATTTGGAATGTAAATAATTGCTTTTTTCATAAATGATGGTCGGAGTGGCAGGATTCGAACCTGCGACCCTCTGGTCCCAAACCAGATGCGCTACCAGGCTGCGCTACACTCCGATCCGAGTACTAATACAGCAGTTATTGATAATTTCAATGTATAAAGATACCTAAATTAAAAGAAATTTGAATAAAATCTGGTATATAACGAAGCATGATAATTACTTGTCCAAATTGTAACAAACAATTCAAAATTGATAATTCTTTAATACCAGATCAAGGCAGAGATTTACAATGTGGATCATGTAATCATATTTGGTTTTATAATATCGAAGAAAAAAAAAATGATGTACTCGAGTTAAAGCAAGAAATTATCAATGAAGACATTGAAACAAAAACGGATAATAAAGAGAAGGAAATAAACGATAAACAACAACAAGAAGAAATAATTAAAACTAAAATAAATAACAAAAAAAAAGAAAAAAATTCTGAAAAACAAAAAAATATAAAGACACTTAAAAAAACAGAAAATAAGGTAAGTAAGTTTTTTTCTTATTTAATAATTTTTATTATATCTTTTGTAGCATTAATTATATTGCTAGATACTCTAAAAACTCCACTAATTAATGTGTTTCCAGGATTAGAAATCTTACTATTTAACCTTTTTGAAACATTGCAAGATATAAAACTATTTATTATAGACCTAAATTAAATTTTTATGATTAATTATATATCTAAGCCTTTTAGATGGTTTTTTAAATTAGAAGCTGCAAGTGGACTTGTTTTGTTGTTTGCTGCAATAATTGCATTATTTATAAGTAATTCTAGTTTAGCAAATTTATATTTTGATACTTTAAATAAGTATTTATTCATAGGTATTAATAATTTTGGATTAAAATTATCAGTATTGCATTGGATCAATGATGCCTTAATGGCAATTTTCTTTTTCTTTGTTACTTTAGAAATTAAAAGAGAATTTTTACAAGGAGAACTTTCTAATATTAAACAAGCTTTATTACCAATAATAGCTGCTGTAGGAGGAATGTTGGTTCCAGCATTATTTTATGTATTCATAAATTTAGGTGATAGTGAAACTTTAAATGGGTGGGCTATTCCATCAGCTACTGATATTGCTTTTTCTTTAGGAGTTTTATCTTTACTAGGTAAAAGAGTTCCTTTATCATTAAAAGTGTTTTTAACAGCATTAGCTATAATTGATGATTTAGGAGCAATAGTAATTATTGCCCTATTCTACTCTGGAGATTTGAGCATTAAGTACTTAACTTTAATGTTGTTAGCTTTTATTGTTTTGTTATTAATTAATAAATTTAATATTAAAAAGTTTCTACCTTATTTAGTTATTGGACTTTTTCTTTGGGATTTTACGCATAACTCAGGAATACATGCTACTATAGCAGGTGTTTTGTTAGCTATGACAATTCCTCATAGAAAAAAAGAAAAAGATTTTTCTTTATTAATAAAGATTGAACATGCAATTAGTCCATATGTTGCTTTTGGAATAATGCCTTTATTTGCATTTGCAAACGCTGGTGTATCTTTAGATGGTTTATCATTTGCTTCATTACTGGATAAAGTTCCATTAGGCATTGTACTTGGACTATTTCTAGGTAAACAACTTGGAGTATTTATATTTTCTTATATATCGATAAAATTAAAAGTAGCCCAGATGCCAAACGATACAAGTTGGTACAATTTTTATGGTGTAGGAGTTCTGACTGGAATAGGTTTCACAATGAGTTTATTTGTTGGAAATTTAGCTTTTGTTGAAAACATGCAATATATGGATGGTGTAAAAATTGGGGTATTAACTGGGTCGTTGCTTTCAACATTATTTGGTTATTTTTTAATATTACTTACACCAAATAAACCTAATAAATGAGAAAACTAATATTTTTATTATCTATAGTTATGTTTTTTTTAAAAACTTCAGCAACTGCTAACTACGAAAAGAAATTTCACGATTTCAGTATAGAGAATATAAATGGAGAGACTATTAATTTTAAAGATTACAAAAAAAAAGTTATTTTAGTTGTAAATACTGCAAGTTATTGTGGATTTACAAAGCAATATGATGAATTACAAGAATTGTGGGATTTATATAAAGAAAACGGTTTGATTGTCCTTGGTGTTCCTTCTAATTCATTTAATCAAGAAAAAAATAACAATACAGATATAAAAGAATTTTGTGAGGTAAATTTTAATGTTAACTTTCCTATGACAACATTAACGGAGGTTAAAGGTAAAAATGCTCATGAACTCTTCAAATGGGCAAAAGAAAATTATGGTAAATCTGCAGAACCAAAATGGAATTTTCATAAAATCTTGATTAATAAAGAAGGTGAAGTTCAAGACACTTTTGCATCATTTACAAAACCAATGTCAAAAAAAATAATTAAAGCTATAGAAAATATCTTATAAGTTTATTGTTAATCCATCATGTGCTGGAATAATATTTTGAGGCATCATTTTTTTAAGGACTTTATAATCTAATACTGGTGATAAGTTAGTAAGAATAGCTTTTTTGGGTTTGAATTTTTTAATTACTGCAAGTGAAGTTTCTAAATTAAAATGAGATGGATGATAATTGTACCACAAGCAATCAATGATTAAATATTGAAGATTAATAAAATATTTATGATCTTTGTTATAAATTTTACTTACATCACTTATATAAGCTAATTTTTTATTAATTATAAAGCAATTTGATTTTACTTTACCATGTTCAACCATAATTGATTGAATACCAATTTTTTTATTATTATTTTTTGTAAATATTTTTTTTGGCAGTTTATTAAGTTTTAATGTTGCAGGATATTCTTTTGAATAGCTATTAAATATATAAGAAAATGTAGAATTAAGATATTTAGAAGTATGTTTGTCAGCATAAACATCAAGCTGTTTCCTGCTGTTTATATAAAAAGACCTTAAATCATTTATACCATGAGTTTGATCGCCATGCATATGAGAATATAATACTTTATGAATTTTTTTTATTTTATGTCTTAAAAGTTGTTGTCGTAGGTCAGGAGATGTATCTATAAGAATATTTTCATCTGTAGTTTTTATTAAAGCAGAACATCTTGTTCTATAATTTTTTTTATTATTAGGATCACAATTTCCAAAGAAACCATCTGGTCTTGGTACACCCATTGAACTTCCACAGCCTAAAATAATAAATTTCATTAATTTCAATTAAAAAATATTTTATTAAAGTTCTCTGTAGTTTTTTTTATAAGATCTTCTTTAGATATATTTTTAATTTCAGCTAATTTTGCAGCAGTAAAATCAATGAATGATGGTTCATTTTTTTTTCCTCTTTTAGGAACAGGTGCTAAAAAAGGGCTATCAGTCTCAATTAAGATATTATCCATTGGAATAGATTTGAACGTATCTTGTAAATCTAATGAGTTTTTAAAAGTAATGATACCACTTGCTGAAAAGAATGAATTTAAAGTCATTAATTTTTCTGAAAATTCTTTAGACCCAGTAAAACAATGCATCAAAATCTTAAGGTTTTCATTTTTATATTCATTTAAAATCTCAAAAGTTTCTTTTTCTGCATCTCTTGAATGAACAATTAATGGAATATTGGTTTTTATGGATGCATCTATATGTTCTTTAAAACTTGCTATCTGCTTGTCTTTTTCACTATTATTATAATAAAAGTCTAACCCAGTTTCTCCAATTCCGATAATTTTTGAGTTTTCATTGAGACTTTCAATGATCTGCTTTGAAGTGATAATATCTGTGGAGCTTTCATGGGGATGAATGCCGATAGTACCATAGATCATCTCATCTTTATTAATTAAATCTTTTACTCTAGAAAAACTTTTAAACGAAGTTGAGATAGTAAGTAATTTTTCTATACCCACTTCTTTTGATCTTTGTATTACATTAGCTAAATCACTTAATAATGGTTCATGATCTAGATGACAGTGTGAATCAATCATTGTTTTTTTCTATTTTTTTAAAAAGTATATCTATTTTATTAATATTATTACCTTTTGTTAAATACTCATTATTAGAAACTGAATCTAATTTAATATTTTTTTCTTCAATGTCAAAAATCTTTAATGCCTTTAAAGAAGATTCAGGTATAATTGGATATAATAAAAAACTTATTTTTCTTACAATTTCTAAAGTAGTGTAAACAATAGTATTTAATCTAATTATATCGTCTTTTTTTTTCCATGGTTCTTGATCATTAAAATATTTGTTAGCTTCAAAAAGTGAATTTACAATATAATCAATGTAAAAATTAATATTTTGATTGTCAATTTGCGACCTAATATTATCTAAATTATCTTTATACTTATTTAATATTAATAAATCTTCATCATGAAATTTAATTTCTAATGGAATTTTTCCATTACAATTTTTTATTGCAAAAGCAGTTACACGCTGACATAAATTTCCATAATTGTTAGCTAGATCACTATTAATACAATCTTCTAGTCTTTCTTGAGATATATTTCCATCATTACCAAAAGAAACTTCTTTAATTAAGTAGTATCTTAAAGGATCTAGACCATACCCTTTAATTATTTCTAGTGGATCAAGAATATTTCCTTTGGATTTAGACATTTTTTCTTCCCCTGATAATATCCATCCATGCCCATAAACTCTCTTTGGTAAATTAATTTTTGCTGCTAATAAAAAGGCAGGCCAATAAACAGCATGAAATCTAAGTATATCTTTTCCAATTAAATGTATTGAGGCTGGCCAAAATTTTTTAAACAAATCATCACTTGTATTAGGATAGTTTAATGCACTCAAATAATTTGTTAAAGCATCTAGCCAAACATATATGACGTGGTTTTTATTATTTGGAACAGGTATGCCCCATGAAAAACTTTTTCTACTAACAGAAAGGTCTTTAAGACCACTTTTTACAAAACTAATAACTTCATTTTTCCTAGATTGTGGAGCAATAAAATCTGGATTAGCTTCATAATATTCTAATAACGGTTTTTCCCACTTGGAAAGTCTAAAAAAATAAGATTCTTCTTCAATCCATTCAACAGGAGATTTTGATGATATAGCAATTTTTTTTCCTCCTAATTCCTCAATTTCATCTTCGTTATAAAAGGCTTCATCTGATACAGAATACCATCCAGAATAATTTGATAAGTATATATCATCATTTTTCTCTAGTTCATTCCAAAGATGTTGAACTGTTTTTTTATGTCTAGCTTCTGTAGTTCTTATAAAATCAGTATTTGATAAATTCAAAGTATTCGAAAGATCTCTGAAGGTTTGACTAATTTTATCGCAAAATACGAGAGGCTCCTTCCCCGCTTTTTCCGCAGATCTTTGAATTTTTAATCCATGTTCGTCTGTGCCAGTAAGAAAATGAACCTGATAATCGTCAATTTTTTTAAATCTTGCAAAGAAATCTGCGATAATGCTTGAATATGCATGACCCATATGAGGCTTAGCTGATGGATAGTAAATAGGCGTGGTAATATAATAAGTTTTATCCATTTAGTATTTTATCCTCAAATTCCATAAACAATGATTCCTCATCTAAATTATAAGTTCTAGTATTATTAATTTTTTTTAAAAAATAATGGTATGAATTTAATAAATTAATATTTTCCATAGATATATTGTTTCTAAAATAAAGTTCAATAAAAGAATAAATAATTTCAATAATTGATTTATCTTTTTTATAAATTTTATCTTTAATTATTGTTTTTAGAGTTGTGTTTAAATCAAAATTAACAAGATCTAAGTCATATACTTCAGATAACTTAATTAATTTAAATAATTTTCCAGGAGTAGCATAATAATCGAATAACTTATTATTAATAATAGTTTTTATGTCGACGCTTAATAGTTGATTAACAATTCTAATAGACTGATCTTTTGTTAAAAAAACTTTAAAATTTAAACATCTGGATTTAAGAGTTGGAAATACTCTTTTATTGTTATTAATTAAAATAAAATTTATATTTTCATTAGGTTCTTCTAAAATTTTTAATAAAGCATTAATAGAATTTAAGTTTAATAATTCAATATTATCAATTAAAACAAATCTTCTTTTATTATTAAATGAGGATTTGTTTAGATTTATTATCAATTCCCTTATTTGATTTATATCAATATTTTTCTTTTCTTCTAAGACATCAATTAAGTAAAAATTTGGGTTAGATTTATTTAGTATAAGTTTATATGACTTATTATCTGGATTAATTTTATTATTTTCATAATCATAAGGGTGTTCTTCATTTTCCGACAATACCAAATTGATTAAATGATATGCTAATGTCGATTTTCCAATACCTTTTTCTCCAGATAAAAGAATTTTATTAGGCAAAGTATCGTTTTTAGATAATTTGTATAATTGGTTAAAAATTTCTTTGTGCTCAAATAAATTTATTTGAGTTAGGGGATTTACATTCATTTAATTAATTTATTAATTTGATTCATAATTAAATCCTCATTTTTTTTTATATCTAAATTAGAATCAATTATTTTGTATGATTTTTTATTAGATTTAGCTAATTTTAAAAAGCCTTTTTGAACTTTATTATAAAAATTCATATCAAACTGATCATATCTATTTAAAGATTTTCTATTTTTTAATCTTTGAAATAGATTTTTTTTATTTACAACATTGAGAAAAGTAAAATTGACTTTAATGTTTTTTAATAGAAATTTATTTATGGTGTTTATAATATTTAAATTAACACCCATACCATAATGCTGATATGCAATAGTTGAGTCTGTGAATCTATCAATCAAAATAATTTTTTTTTTGTATGATTTTTTTATAAGATTTATGTTTTCACTACGTGCTGCTAAATATAAAAGTAAATCAGTGTATATATTAAAATTAGATTTTTTATTTAAAATTAATTTCCTTATTTTTTCGGAATTAAGACTTCCACCTGGTTCTCTTATCTTTATATAATTAATTTTTTTTTTATCAAAATATTTAGATAATTTATTTATATGATAACTTTTGCCACTACCCTCTATACCCTCAAAAACAATGATGGGTTTTTTAGACATCACCCCAAATTAAATAATTTATTGATTTTATTAATCTTGTAAAAAAATTAACTTTTTTAATTTCTTTCGATGAAAGTAAATCATACTCACCAACAAGTTCTTGATTATAAACAACTCTGAGAGTGGCTATTTTTTGATCTTTTTCAATTGGTGCTTCGACTGGTCCATCATACTTAACAATAACTTTTAAAAGTTTTTTTTTCGCTTTTTTGATTGTTTTATAAATATCTTCCTTTGTATATGCTTCCACACTATTTTCTTTTCCCAACCAAACATCAATTTTGTGAAATGGTTTATTGGCTTTAGCTATTTCAACAAGATCATAGTTGGTAAGACCAAATGTAAGTAATTTTGTACTTTCTTTGGATCTAGCATTTTTTGAATTAAATCCGCTTCCGACAGCAATCAATCTTCTGCCATTTCTATCAATTGATGATGCTAAAGAATATTTTTCAACTGCTAAATAACCAGTTTTTATTCCATCTGCTCCAAAATTTTTATAAAGCAAAGGATTTCTATTTCCTTGTGTTATTGGATCACCCCCTGTTCTATTCCATGTAAATTCTTTTTCAGCAAACATTTTGTAAAATTCAGGATGTTCTTTAATTAAATATCTAGACATTTTTAAAATATCTCTAACAGTTGAGTAATTGTCAGGGTCATTTATTCCTGATGAATTAGAAAAGTTTGTATTATCCATACTTAATTCTTTTGCTTTAGCAGTCATTAAAATTGCAAATTCTTCTTCGGTGCCTGCTATACCTTCAGCCAATGCAATACATGCATCATTACCAGAAGCAACTATAATGCCTTTCAATAAATTTTCTACAGAGACCTGATCACCTACCATTATAAACATTGAAGAGTACCCAGATGTAGATAATCTCCAAGCTCTCTCTGATATTATAAATTTTTCATCTAAACTAAGATCACCTGATTTTATTAGATCAAAAGCAATAATCGCTGTCATTATTTTTGTCATAGAGGCTGGATAAATAGAAATATCCGGTTCCTTTTCATAAAGAATTTCCTCAGAATGATAATCCTGCAAAATTGCAGTTCTTGCCTTTACATCAAAATTAGCTTTTGAAATGTTTAGAAATAAAAAACTAAAAATAATTACAATAAATAATATTCTAAACATCTTTTAATATTTCTATATTTTCAAAATTTAATACTTTTATTTCATTAAATGATTTTTCTAGTTTTTTTATATCATTAAATGGACCCAATAATACCCTATATTTAGTTTTAGATAGTTTCTTGATTGTAGATTTTTTTATATTTGTCTTATCTTTTATTCTATTAACCATATTTTCTGCTGAGTCTCTGTAATAAAAATCTGCAATCTTTATTGAATATAAAAATTTTGGTTTTTTTATTTTGACATCTTTTTTTTTTTCTTTACCTAAATTATCTATAGTAATTCCGTCAACAGGAGCTTTTTCGGCTACACTTTTCTCCTCTTCAAAAGTCTTTGCTTTTTTAGCAACAAATGTTGAATTTTTTGAGATTAAAACAAGATCAATATAAGGTTCTTTAGGATCAAGAGATAACTCTTCAGCAATTCGTTTCGTAATAACAGAGTTATAAAAAGAAGAGAATTTAACATTGTTAGAAATTACTTCTGCTATAATTGACTTGTCATTAACAGGATTAGTAATTTTAACAAATGAATTTTTTTTAATTTTATTATGGAAAATTAAAAGAGTTCTATTGTCAATTTTTTTAGATATTTTTTTTTCTTTTTTTATTTCATCATTATAAATTAAAGCAAATCCAGCATTGCTATACTTTTGATCGCTAATATAAACTAAGGATTTGTTATTTTGATCAAATTGATTACATGCTGATAAAAAAAATATAGAAATAATTAATAAGAGTTTTTTAAAGTTCATTTTTAAATTTATCTTTTAATGTACAAACAGCTAAAGCAAATCGCAATGACCTATTCCATTTTAATATTATCTCATAATTATCGAATACTATATAAGCTGGATATAAAGTTTCAGCATCAGGTATAATATCTTTATCTGGAGTTACAATTGCTACAATTGAGGCGTTATACTTGTTATCTATTTGATCATTATTTTTAATATACTTTCTAAAATATTTTAATTTTTTTTTATCATGAAGTTTTTTAGCAGAGATATTAAGATATTTACTTGGTATATTGTCTGACAAATTAATTCTATAAAAACAAGGATCCTCACTTTTCCAACCTATTTTATTTAGATAGTTTGATGCTGAAGCATAAGCATCATTATTATTTTTTAAATCTATATATCCATTGCCATCATGATCTATTGCGTAATTTTTTATTGTAGATGGCATAAATTGAAAAAATCCAAAAGCTCCTGCCCAAGATCCATATAAAGTTTGATAATTTATTTGTTCATTTTCTATTAATCGTAAAAGTATTAATAATTCATTTGTAAAAAATTCAGATCTTCTTTTATCAAAGCTTAAAGTTGCTAATGAGGATAAAATATCCATTTTACCGACATATGTGCCAAAATTAGTCTCTATGCCCATTAAAGCTAAAAGCAATTCTCTTTCTATATCAAATTGTTTTTCAACTGAGTTTATTAATTTTGAATTTTTTTCATAAAACTTCTTTCCTAAAGAAACTTTTTTTGATGATGTTCTTTTTGAAATATAGGTTTTGGTGTCCTCATAAAATTCAGGTTGATATCTATCATATTTTATTACGTCTGATAAAAATTTAGTATCAGACATAACTATATCAAACGTTTTTTCTGAAATATTGTTTTCTAAAGCTATTTTTTTAAAATTTAATTTCCAATTTTCAAATTCTTTATTGATATCAGCAAATGAGAAATTAATAGAAAATAGAATAAAAAATAAAAAAAAATTAATTTGTTTCATGTAAATCTTTCAAATATATAATTACAGCAATCCAAATAAAAATAAAACTAACTAATTTTGTTATTGAAAAAGGCTCGTTGTAATAAAAATACCCTAGTAAAAACTGTAAAGTAGGAGTTATATAAAATATCATACCAGTCGGTCCTAAACCACAAAGTTCAACTCCCCTAACATATAAAAATAAAGGTATCACAGTCATAGGTCCAGCAAGATAAATAAATAGCATCATTGAAGGATCTGATAATTGAAAATCGTTATATCCTTTGCTTGCTATCAAATAAAACGCAAATAGTGCAAATGGTAATATAAATAAACTCTCTATCAAAAGACCTATATCAGTATCAACATTGATTTTTTTTCTAACAAGATTGTAAAAACCCCAACTTAAAGCTACAATCAAACCAACCCAAGGCAATGATTTAATACTAATTATTATCAAAAAAAGAATTGATAAAATAACTAGTAGAATTGAAAAGATTCTTTTTTTATTAAGTTTCTCTTTAAAAAAAAGATAACCAAGCATTACGCTTAAAATGGGCATGATAAAATACCCAAAACTTGCATCTATAATTCTATTTGTTGCTATAGCATATATCCATACACCCCAATTTATAAAAATTAAAAAACCTGAGATAAATAAATAAAATAAATTATATTTATTATTTATAATTTTAAAAAAAACGCTCCATTTAGAAAAAAAAAAAGTAGTCAGAATTAAAGTAAAAGCTGTCCATAAGCACCTATGAACTACTAGTTCGATATGCCCAATATAGGCAATATATTTAAAATAAATTACACCAAAAAATCCCCACCAAAAAGATCCAAACCCAGCAAGTAATAAGCCTTTGTTAAATTCTTTATTCATAGGAAATCATGATGCTTGTAATTAATAAGTTTAATAGACTATTTTATGGTTGAATTAAATAATTATAATTATAAAACCTTGCTCACGGAGAGATGGCTGAGCGGTTGAAAGCACCGGTCTTGAAAACCGGCAAAGGGGCAACTCTTTCCTGGGTTCGAATCCCAGTCTCTCCGCCATCATTTCTTTGAATAATCAAAATTTTTGAATAATAAATTAATATTATTATTTTCAAATTCAAAATCAGTTTTAAAACCATTGTAAAAATTATATAAATTATTGTCATCTATATTAAGTAGTTTCTCTAAATCTATAAGATCATTTTCATTTAAATTATTTATATATTTTTTTGTAAATGTGCCCAAAAGATTATCCATTTCCTTTGTACCTCTATAATTCGATCGGTAAATAATTTTTTTTCTTAATTCATCTATGTTGATCATAATAATTAGAATATATTAGTTGTTAATGAATAATAAAAGAAATTATGAATATTTATTGTCAGATTTAAGTTCTTTAAAAGGTGTAGGTACTAAAACAAAAAATTTATTAAAGAAGAAAAATATTAATAATCTCTTTGATTTATTATGGAAACTTCCAAAATCTTATACAGATAGAAGTTTGTCTTCAAAGGTTAAAGATTTAAAAATTGGTGAAATACAGACGGTAACTATAATTCCACAAAAATATAACTTTCCACGTGTAAGAAAATTACCAAATAGAGTTTTGTGTACTGATGAGACTGGTGAAATAGATTGCGTTTTTTTTAATAGCTACGAAGGTTATATAAAAAAAATACTTCCATTAGGTAGAGAAATTACTGTTAGTGGTAAAATAACCCATTTTAGAAATAAGTACCAAATTACAAATCCAAAATATTTGTCAGAGGATTCTTCTTTAATTAAACAAGTTCATAATAAATACTCATTAACAGACGGTGTTTCTGAAAAAATATATAATAAAATTTTAGTTCAAATTATTGATAATTTACCTGATTTTAAAGAATGGCATTCAAAAAGTATAATGTCAAAATTTCAAAATATAAGCTGGAATAGTTCAATTAAAGAATTGCATAAACCTAAAAATATTGGAAATTTTAAGTCAAATTTTTACCAAAGGCTCGCTTTTGATGAAATATTTTCAACTTTTCTTGTTAACTCACAAATAAGAAAAAAAATTAGAAAAATTAAAAAGAAAAATAAAAACATTAATATAAAAAAACAAAATACATTGATAAGCAATTTAGATTTTTCTCTTACAAATGATCAAATAAAATCTCTAGATGAAATTAATAAAGATTTAAGTTCAACAAATAAAATGTTTAGACTTTTACAAGGTGATGTTGGTAGCGGTAAAACAATAGTATCTCTTATATCAGCAATAAATACTATAAATTCTGGTTTCCAGGTTGCTGTCATGGCACCTACTGAAATTCTTGCAAGACAACATTATAAACTTGCTAAAAAGATATTTCCTAAAAATATTAATGTAGAGTTAGTTTCTGGAAAATCAGAATACAAAACAAAAAAAGTAATACTTAAAAAATTAGAAGATAATAAAATTGATATTATATTTGGAACACATGCAATTTTTCAAAAAAAAGTTATATTTAAAAAATTAGGATTAATAATTATAGATGAACAACATAAATTTGGAGTAAATCAGAGAAAAAGGTTGTCTGATAAAGGTGGAGTAGATTGTGATGTTCTTTTGATGACAGCAACACCAATACCAAGAACATTAACAATGACAATCTATGGTGATATGGATATCTCTATAATTCGAGAAAAACCAAAAAATAGAAAACCAGTAAAAACTTACAGTAAATTAGAAGCTAAAATTGATGATGTTTTAAAATATATAAATAAAGAGATTAAATTAGGTAATCAAATTTTTTGGGTATGCCCCTTAATAGAGGAATCAAAGAAATTAGACCATTCATCTGCTGTAAAGAAATTCGAATACTTAGAAAAAAAATTTCCTAACCAAGTTTCTTTGCTTCATGGAAAAACAGATCTAGAGGAAAAAAATCTAATACTAAATAATTTTTTAAAAAATAAATTTAAAATTTTAGTTTCAACAACAATAATTGAGGTAGGAATAGATTTTCCAAACGCAAATGTAATAGTAATTGAGAATGCTAACAAATTTGGACTTTCACAGCTTCATCAATTAAGAGGTAGAGTTGGCCGTGGTGATAAAGACTCCACTTGCATTCTTTTGTTAAAATCTAATTTAAGTGAAAATGCAAAAAAAAGGATAAAAATTTTAAAAGATACAAATGATGGGTTCTTGATATCTGAAGAAGATATGAAAATAAGAGGTTTTGGAGATATTTTAGGTTTTAAGCAAAGTGGAATTAAAAATTTTAAATTAGCGGATCCAATTCACAATAGTGACCTTTTCGTACTTGCTGAAAAGGAAATGAGAAGAATAGAAAAATTTAATGAAAATATAGCAAAATTTAAACCTCTGATTAAATTATATGACAGAGCCGATATAATAAATGATATTGCCTAAGATTTTTTAGTTGAAGTGCCTGCTGAAACTATAAATTTAGAAGCTTCTTCAAATGACATGTTTAAATAAATCACATCTTCAGAAGGAAACATTAATAAGAAACCGCTAGTAGGATTAGGTGTTGTAGGAACAAAAACATTAATTAATTTTTGTCCTGTTTTTTGAGCCATTTCACCAGTGTTTTCTTTTGTAGCAAAACCAACTGCCCAAACTCCTTTTCTGGGATATTCTATTAAAACTACACTTTTTTTTCCATCATCTTTTTTTGAGAAAGTTTCGGTCATTTGAACAATTGCTGAGTAAACTGTTCTTAAAAAGGGTATTCTTTTAAAAAGATCATCAATAAGTTTAAGTATTCTTCTTCCAAAAAAAGAAAGTGATAAACCTCCAACAATAGTTATAAAAATAACTGAAACTAATATTTCAACACCTGGTATATTAAATGGAAGATAACTATTTGGATTAATATTTTTTGGAATTAAATTTGATGATATTCCGATTAATATCTTACTTAAGTATAATGTAAATCCAATAGGTATCAATACCACTACTCCTGTAATAAAATAATTTCTAAGAGATAAAGATAATGATTTTTTTTTAATTTTTTTTGACATTGAATTAACTATAACTAGCGTAAATTACAAAAATGATAGAAATTGTAAATAATAAAATTAATATTTTATTATTGAGATTCATGATATTAAAATTAATATCAATTTTATTAAGATATGGATAGAAGAAAATTTTTATCGTATGTGGGATGTGGTTGCTGCGGTATTTTATTACCATCTTGCTCAACAGCTCCAATAACGGAGAGAAAACAATTAAAAATTATTCCAGAATCAAAACTAAATTCACAAGCAGCTCAAATATTTGAAAAAATAAAAAAAAAAGAAAAAATGAGCGAAGATACTGATACACTTAATGAAATTAAACAAATTGGTAAGAAAATAGAAAATTCAATAGAAAACTATTTTTCTTCTAACAACTTAGAAAATCCAACAGCAAATTTTGATTGGGAGTATATATTAATTGAAAAGAAAACAAGAAATGCCTGGTGTATGCCTGGCGGTAAGATTGCTGTTTATACAGGAATCTTAGAGGCAACAAAAAATACCGATGGATTAGCAGCTGTTATGGGTCATGAAATTGCACACGCCGTAGCAAAACATTCAGTTGAAAGAATGAGTCGAGCTGCTCTGCTAAATACTGGGACGCAATTGTTTGATATATTCAGTGGAGGTAAACTTTCTCAAGTAAATAGAGTAACTGGGATGAACACCGTTGGAATGTTATCTCAATTAGGAATTATGAACCCGTTTAGTAGAAAACAAGAAAGTGAAGCTGATTATCTAGGTATGATTTTTTCATCTCTTTCTGGCTATGATATACGTGAAACTATTAAATTATGGCAGAGAATGAGGGAGCTCAATAAAGGCAAAGAGCCTGCAGAATTTATGAGCACTCACCCTTCATCTGAGAATAGAATAAAAAATCTTAATAACTGGATAAATGAAATAATTTTTGATTATCCACCAATAAAATTGGTCTAAAATATATCAATTTAATGGTGAGCCCTGATGGACTCGAACCATCGACCCATTCCTTAAAAGGGAATTGCTCTACCAACTGAGCTAAGGGCCCCCAAATTATTCAAATTGAATAATTGTTATATACAGAATTATTATTTTTTTTCAAATGTCAATTTTAACTAAATATCAATACGTTCTACAACTTATCAATGTATTTATCGTGAAATTGATCAAAAGTACCGTCATTAATATTTTTTCTTATCGAAGCCATTAATTCTTGATAGAAATTAATATTATGTAAAGTGAGTAACATTGAAGCTAGAATTTCATTAGTATTAAATAAGTGATTTAAATAGTTTTTTGAATACTTATTTAAATTAAGATTTCTACAATCTGGGTCTAGAGGAGCGTTATCATTTTGATATTTATTATTTTTTATATTGATTCTTCCTTGCCAAGTAAATGCTAAACCTGTTCTTCCTGATCTAGTTGGTAAAACACAATCAAACATATCTATGCCTCTTTTAACAGCACCTAAAATATCTGAGGGTGTTCCAACACCCATTAGATAGTGTGGCTTCTCAATAGGTAAAAATTCTTTTATATCATTTAAGACATTAAACATTTCATTTTGTGTTTCTCCTACTGCTAAACCCCCTAAAGCATAACCATCAAAACTAATTTTAATTAATTCTTGAAGTGATTTTATTCTTAAATCTTTAAATAATCCTCCTTGAACAATTCCAAATAAAGCTTTATGAGGATTGTAGCCAAATGCTAATTTAGATCTTTCTGCCCAGTAGAGTGATAAATCCATTGATTTTTTTATAACATCATAATCATTAGTTTTCTTTGGGCATTCATCCATAATCATTACAATATCAGAATTTAAAGCTAATTGTATTCTTATACTTTCCTCAGGACTTAAATAAAATTTTTTACCGTCAACATGGGAATTGAATATAGCGCCCTTCTCCCTATCGATTTTATTTAATTTTGAAAGAGACATTACTTGAAAACCACCAGAGTCAGTTAAAATAGGTAAATCACAATTCATAAAATTATGGAGTCCACCTGCAGATTGAATTCTTTCAACACCTGGACGTATCATTAAGTGATAAGTATTTGAAAGTATAATTTCTGAACCTGTTTTTTTTATATCATCTATTGTGCAAGCCTTTACTGTAGCTTGAGTACCTACAGGCATAAAAGCAGGTGTTTGTATATTTCCACGATGTGTCTCGATTAAACCACATCTAGCAAATTTATCTTTTTTTATAACTTTAAAGGCAAATTTTTTTAATGCCATTAAAAAATTTATTGAGATTTGAAACTGATAATTTTGTCTGGATCAGTTACAGCACCGTTATTATTTTGATCACCTCTTTTAATTTTATCAACAAATTCCATTCCCTCTAATACTTTTCCAAAAACTGTATACTGTCGATCTAGAAAAGGAGCTGGCTGAAAACAAATAAAAAATTGACTGTTTGCACTATTTGGGTCCTGAGCTCTTGCCATTGATAAAGTTCCTCTTTCATGTGGTAGACTATTAAATTCTTGCTCTAAATCAGGAAAATCTGATCCACCCATTCCCGCTCTTCTTAGATCAAAATCTTTAGATTCAGAGTTTCCAAATTTTACGTCACCTGTTTGAGCCATAAATCCATCAATAACTCTGTGGAAAACAACATTGTCGTATTTACCACTGTTTGCTAATTCCTTAATTCTTTTAACATGATTTGGTGCTATATCTTCAAATAATTCAATTTTAACTTCACCATCTTTTAATTTTAATATCATTATATTCTCCTCAGCTATTGATTGATTAGTAATTAAAAAAAACAAAATCAGTATTTTAATAAAAATTTTATTCATACTTATCTTTTAATGATTTAATTGTACTTTTTGTAGTAAATTTTTTTATGTCACCTTTTAATTTAACAATCTCTTTAACAAATCTTGATGAGATGATTTGATTTTCTACATCAGACATTAAAAAAATTGTTTCAATATTTTGGTTTAATTTTCTATTCATACCAGCTAATTGAAATTCATATTCAAAATCAGATACAGCTCTTAATCCTCTTAATATAATATTTGATTTATATTTTTTACATAAATCAGTAGTTAAAGAGCCAAAAGAAACTACTTTTATTTTATTTCTATTTAACTTTAGATCTTTAAATAAAGCTTTATTCACTATTTCTATTCTTTCATCAGAGCTAAATAGATAATTCTTGTTACTTTCATCTGAAACACCTACTACTATTTTATCAAATAATTTTAGTGACTTTTTTATTACATCTATATGTCCAAAAGTGATTGGATCAAATGTTCCAGGATAAATTGCAATTTTGCTCATTAAATTAAATTATCATCAATTTTAATTGCTGAAACAACTTTTTCTTCTCCAGATAACTTAATTATTCTAACGCCTTGTGTGTTTCTCCCTGCAGTTCTAATTTCTTTAACAGCAACCCTTATAACCCTACCTTTATTCGTCGATATTAAAATTTCATCACCTTCAAAAACAGGAAAGGATGAAGTAATATTTCCATTTCTTGGCGAATTTACTATTCCTATAATACCTTTTCCACCCCTGTTAGTAACTCTATAATCTGTATGTGATGTTTTTTTACCATAACCATTCTCACTTATTGATAAAACAAATTTCTCTTTTGCTTTTAATTCAGATTTTTCATCTTTAGATTTTTTTCCATTTTTATTAATTTTGCCGTTATCAATAACTGATAGAGATACTATTTGATCATTTGATGCCAATTCTATTCCTTTAATTCCTTTAGAAGATCTACCTTTAAAAACTCTAAGCTTTTTAGCTTCAAATCTGATACATTTTCCAAATTTTGTACTTAAAATTATATCCTGATCATCTTTACAAATTTTAACACCTACAATTTTGTCATTATTGTCTAATTTCATAGCAATTTTTCCAGATGCATTAATTGATGAAAAATCTTCTAAACTATTTTTTCTTACTTTTCCTAGAGCTGTAGCAAAAATAATTTGATAGTTTTTTAAATCAGTTTCATCTTCTGGCATTGGCATAATTGAACTTATTGCTTGATGACTCTTTAAAGGTAAAATGTTAAATAAAGATTTCCCTTTTGATGATGATGATCCCTCTGGGATTTTCCATGCTTTTATTTTATAAACTAAACCTTCAGTGGAAAAGAAAAGGACTGAAGTATGAGTATTTACAGATAATGTTTGAACAACAGAGTCCTGATCCCTAGTTGTAATACCTGATTTACCTTTACCACCTCTTTTTTGTTTTTTTACCCCATCTAAAGAACCTCTCTTTATGTAACCTTGCAATGTAACAGTAATAATTATTGATTGTTTTTGGATAGTTTCCTCAATATCATAATTTAAAACAGCATCTATAATTTTAGTTCTTCTAGGAATGGCAAATTTCTCTTTAATATTTTTTAATTCTTGACTAATTACATTTAAAAGTTCTTTTTTTGATGAAATAATCTTTTTATATTTAGTGATTAATTCGGCTAATTTTTTGATTTCAACTTCGATTTCATTAATTCCCAATGCAGTTAATTTTTGAAGTCTTAATTCTAAAATAGCTAAAACTTGTGGTTCAGATAAAGAATAAAGGTTTTTTCCCTTTTTTCCCTCTACTAAAGAAATTAATTTTTGAGATTTGTTTATTTTCCATTTGGTTTTTAAAATTGATATTTTAGCATCGTCAGGTGTTTTTGATGATCGAATAATTTTTATTATTTTATCTAAATTTTCAACTGAAACTGACAATCCTATTAGTATATGGGCACGTTCCTCAGCCTTTTGAAGGTCAAATTTAGTTTTCTTAATAACTACATCTTCTCTAAAAGTTAAAAAATTAGATAAAAAATCTTTTAATGTGCAAGTTTGGGGCTTTCCTTCGACAATGGCTAAAGTATTAAATCCAAAAGAACTTTCAATTTGAGTATTTTTGTATAATTGTCTCTTTATAGTTTCAGGTTCAACGCCGTTTCTTAAATCTATTGCTACTCTAATGCCTTCTCTATTTGACTCGTCCCTTATATCTCTTATTCCTTCGATTTTTTTTTCTCTTACTAGTTGGGCTATTCTCTCATTTAAAACAGATTTGTTAACTTGATAAGGTATAGAAGTTATTACAAGTCTTTCACGTCCATTTTTTTGTTGTTCAATTGAGATTTCACCCCTTATCTTAAAGGATCCTCTTCCATTGTTATATCCTTGTTTAATAATATCTTTACCTATAATTACACCACCAGTTGGAAAATCTGGACCAGGTACATGTTTCATCAGTTCTTTAATTTTAATATCTTTATTATCTATTAAGGCCAATGTACCATCTATAATCTCACCTAAATTATGGGGAGGTATGCTTGTTGCCATACCAACAGCGATACCGCCGGCTCCATTTACTAATAAATTTGGAAATTGAGCTGGTAAAACACTAGGTTCTTTCTCGGTTTCATCATAATTACTTTTAAAAGTAATTGTATTTTTTTCAATATCATCAATCAAATATTGTGAAACTTTCGACAAACGAGTTTCTGTATATCTCATTGCAGCAGCAGGATCACCATCTATAGAACCAAAATTACCTTGACCTTGAATTAATGGCAGGCTCATAGAGAAATCTTGAACCATTCTAACTAAAGCATCATAGACAGACTGGTCACCATGAGGGTGATATTTACCAATAACATCTCCAACTATTCTTGCAGATTTTCTAAATTGTTTAGACCAATCATATCCACCTTTGTACATTGCATATAGAATTCTTCTATGGACTGGTTTTAAACCATCTCTTACATCTGGAAGTGCACGACTTACAATTACACTCATTGCATAAGAAAGATAAGATGAGCTCATCTCATCATGCATTGAGATTAATTTTATATTTTTATCTTTAAACTCTTCAGTATTTTTCATAGAAATTAAAATGGAATTTCGTCATCCATATCTGACACTTGTGAAGAATCCTCAATGTTATTTTGTTGAGTTGTGTCATTTTGAATTCCACCACCGGAGTTACTCCCACCTAACATTGTAAGTGAAGAATTATATCCTTGTATAACTACTTCAGTCGAGTATTTATCTTGGCCTGATTGCTCATCTTTCCATTTTCTTGTAGTAAGTTGTCCCTCAATATAAACTTGTGCGCCTTTTTTTAAATATTGCTGAACAACATTTACTAAACCCTCGTTAAATACAACTACACGGTGCCACTCAGTTTTTTCTTTTCTTTCACCTGTATTTTTATCTTTCCAGGATTGACTCGTTGCTAGGCTTAATCTAGCAACACTTTTACCATTTACCATTTGCTTAATTTCTGGATCTGCGCCCAAACGACCAATTAATAATACTTTATTTAAACTTCCAGCCATAATATTTAATATTTGTTAAATTAGTTAATTAGAATTATATCACAATTCTTCTGAATATTAATTTTATTAACTCAAAGCAACTAAAATTATGATGAAAAAGATAGTTATTAAGGGCGCTAAAGAACATAATTTGAGGAATGTTACTGTAGAAATTCCAAAAGACAAATTTGTGGTCATAACGGGTCTATCAGGCTCAGGAAAATCATCATTGGCTTTCGATACTATCTATGCAGAAGGTCAAAGACGTTATGTGGAAAGTTTGTCTGCTTATGCACGTCAATTTTTAGATAAAATGAAAAAACCAAATGTTGATTTAATTGAGGGATTAAGTCCAGCTATTGCAATAGAGCAAAAAAATACTTCAAAAAACCCAAGGTCTACCGTTGCAACTGTGACAGAAATTTATGATTACATGAGAGTATTATACGCTAGAGCAGGAATCCCCTATTCACCATTTACAGGTAAGCCAATAACCTCTCAAACAATTACACAAATAGTAGATTTAGTTAAAAAATTACCAAAAAAATCAACAATATATATTTATGCTCCAGTGGTAAGAGGTCGTAAAGGCGAATATAAAAAAGATATTTTAAGCTACAAGAGAAGAGGATTTAGAAAAATTAAAATTGATAATGTTTTATATGATATAGAAAAATCACCTAATCTAGATAAAAAACTTAAACATGATATTTCAATCTTAGTAGATAGAATAGTTTTAAATTCTAAACTTGGAAACAGATTAGCCGAAAGTATTGAAACAGCAGTAAATTTAGC
>CACNTB010000006.1 GCA_902623305.1 uncultured Pelagibacteraceae bacterium | reverse complement strand
CTCAAACGACAGATTATTTTCAAAAATTAAAAGATTTTTGTCCTCAATATTTTTTGGATTATTAAAATCTCGTTTAATTATTTGGTAAGATTTTTTAGATACCTTCGGAGGAGCATTTTCATTTAACTTTATATTTTGAAATCTATTATTGGTGAATTTTTTAATATTCCATTCACTTGCAAGGTAATGTTTTCCTTGTGTTTGAACGCCCGCAACCCATCGCCAACCAAGAGTATTTGATGCTGCGTCTCCATCGTAAAGATGTTGCATAAAAAATTCTGCCCCTAGTTGCCAAGGTAATTCCAAAGTAAAAATCCAAATACTAGCAAACCACATTCTTGTGTGATTATGTAAATAATTGTTATCTTTAAGCTCTTTTACCCATTCATTAAAGCAATCTATATTTGTTTTTCCATCAATTGCAGAAAGATAATCTTCATTATTTTGAAACTCATTTTTTATTTGATTTAGTTCAGCAAGGTAATCTGTCCAAACATTAGGTCTAAGTTCTAACCAACCTTTCCAATAAGTTCGCCAAAGAACTTCCTGGATAAATTTTTCATTTTTTGAGAATGAAAATTTATTAAGTGATTTTTGAATTACTTCTTTTTCATTAATTATTCCATGAGTTATATATGGGGATAAACAAGATACATTTGATCTTTTCTTAGGTCCAAAATCAAAGTTTCTTAATCTAGAATATTCTCCAAGATTATTTTCAACAAAATTATCTAATTGATTTAAGGCCTTAGCCCTTGAAGCTTCAAACATAATTTTTAATTATTTTGATTTTTTTTTTTTGAGACCTAATTTATCACTGTGTCTTAACCTTAAAACAACAATTGCTGCAGCAATTAATAAAATTGCAACTGCTTCGTAAACAAGTGCAGTAGGATCCATCTCTTTGCCTTGTAGGATAATAAACCGAGCAAGAGCTGTAATTGCAATAAGTAATGGAAGTGTAATACTAATAGACTGTTGATTCCAAAAAACTCTAACCATAGCTAGTACTTCTAAGTAAAGAAACATTAAAAGTAAATCAGCTAGAGTAACAGATTGGTTGGTGAACATATTTTTTATTTCAATCCCAACAGCGATAACCGTACTAACTAAAATAATACACATCAAAGCTAACTGTAAGTTTTTTGTTATATTATCCATTATTAATCCTTACTAAATGGTAGCCATTTTTCAATTGCTGATTTTAAAGGGCCATCATATGGAATTGAATAAGAATTTGGATTTGGACTTGTTAAAACCTCAATCCCCTTTGAAAAAACAAAGATAAATACTATTACAAAAACGATCACCATTATTTTAAAAGGATCAAAATTTTTTGTTTGAAAAACACTTGCTGATTTTGCTTCTGCTCTATGGAATTGTTTAAAAGTCATGTAAACAGCAAATATTAAACCGATGTGAGCTAAAAAAAGCCCAGCCCATCCAAATGCAAAAGTTGTGTAAGAAAAAACATACAAACTAAAAACTGTTGTCCAAATAAAACTTAATACTAAAAGAATTTGTAACCTAACTGTTTTGGGAAGTGCACGTAGATCATTTTTACTATCATCAAACAAAATGTTTGCAGCATCTCTCATCCAGTTCTTTATTGATTCCATCATATAAAGATATAATTTTTAAAAATTAAAACAAATACTAATTTGTCCTAAACTTTACTATTAACGGAGCTTTTTTTTATGAAAATTGATAAATCTTTCAACATTAGATTTATTAAATGACTTATTTTCTTCAAACGAAACCTTCTTCATTGAATAAGCACTACTATTAGTAACTCTTGATTGAATTGTAATATTTCCTTTATACAATTTAAGCTTAACTGAGCCATTAACTTTGTTTCTTTTTAAATCTACAATTTTTTGAAGTTTAAATCTTTCTTTTGAATACCAATAACCATTATAAACTAACTCAGCATATCTGGACATTATCCGATCCTTTTTATGCATAGTTTCTTTATCTAAAGTAACAGACTCAATTGCTCGATGAGCATTAATTAGAAGAGTTCCACCAGGTGTTTCATATACTCCTCTAGATTTTATACCTAAAAATCTATTCTCTACTAAGTCAACTCTTCCAATTCCATTATTACCCGCAAGATTGTTTAGCTTTGTTAACAATTTAGCTGGAGACATTTTTTTTCCATTAATTCCAAAAGGATCACCATTTTTAAAATTGATAGTAACAAACGATGGTTTGTTAGGTGCCTTTTCAGGAGAAACCGTTCGCTGAAAAATAAATTCTGGTGCAGAATTTTTTGGATTTTCTAAAACCTTACCTTCAGTTGATGTATGAAACAAGTTGTCATCCACTGAAAAAGGAGGTGCTCCTTTTTTATCTTTGGGTATAGCTATGCCATGTTTTTTTGCATAACTAATTAAATCTGTTCTAGATTTTAGTTTCCAAATTCTCCATGGGGCTATGATTTTAATTTTAGAATCAAAATAATGATAGCCTAATTCAAATCTTACTTGGTCATTTCCTTTACCAGTTGCTCCATGAGAAACTGCATATGCCTTAAATTTTTTAGCTACTCTTATTTGATCTTTTGCAATAAGAGGCCTTGCAATTGATGTCCCTAATAAATAAACACCCTCATAGATCGCATGTCCTCTGATCATTGGATAAACATAATACTTAACAAAAATATCTTTCAAATCTTTGATAATTATTTTTTTAACACCAAATTTTTTTGCATTAGTTATAATTTTTTTTTTATCAATTTCTTGACCTACATCTGCTGTATAACAAATTACATCTGCATCATAGTTTTCTTGAAGCCATTTTAAAATTATAGAGGTATCTAGTCCTCCAGAATAAGCTAGAACAATTTTCTTTTTTGATTTCATTGAATTAACTACAAGCTTTTCTTGAAGCGTTATAAGCTTTAGTAAATCCTAGTAATGAGTAATGATCAATTGTTTGAGAACCTTGTTGATTGTATCCCGTAATCATAATTCTAGATCCTTTTCTCATTTGTTTAATCATTTTTAGTTCAATTTTATTGTCAGCAATCCATGCAAAACCTTGTTCTTTAATGTCAAATTTAAATTTGTTTTTTCCTGAAGCAGCAATTACTGAATTATTTTTGTTAAATTCATAACCTGGTGTAACACTTACCTCATTTTTTATGTTGTCGTTTGGTCTGAATGCTACAAATAATTTTGCATCTCTTTTATTAGTTTTGGGTGCTTGTAAAATAGGCAGTGATTGAGCAAAGCATACTTTGCCATCAGCATCCATAACAACCATTGCTTCCCAATCTTTATATTTGCCAATTTTTTTAATTTCTTGGGCCGAAAGTTGAGTAACACTTATAAAAAATATTCCTAAAAA
The DNA here is from genome assembly GCA_902623305.1 of uncultured Pelagibacteraceae bacterium. Taxonomy (GTDB): domain Bacteria; phylum Pseudomonadota; class Alphaproteobacteria; order Pelagibacterales; family Pelagibacteraceae; genus Pelagibacter. Next base: position 54,196 of record CACNTB010000006.1, on the reverse strand, counting down.
TATTGTAATTTTTTTAATTATGGACATGGATTTGGATAAATTGTTTGTACTTGATTAATTTCTTTAATGACATCATCAGATAAGTTTACATTTACACTTTCTATATTTGTTTTCAACTGCTCCATTGTAGTTGCTCCAATTATCACACTAGTCATAAAGTCTTGGATTTCACAAAATTTTATCGCCATCTGACTCATATCTAGATCAAATTTTTCACTAATTTTATAATAATGTTCAACCGCATCCTCAGTATTTGGCTTTCTATACCTTGTCCAGAAATCAAAATCTCTCTCCATTCTTGATCCTTTAGGAAAACTTTTGTTTCTATATTTTCCACTTAAATATCCACTTGCAAGTGGAGAGTAAGCTAAGCAGCCAATATTTTCTCTTATAGAAACTTCAGCTAATCCAACTTCGTATGATCTGTTTAATAAGCTGTAAGGATTTTGAATTGACATCATTCTTGGTAATTTTTTGTCTTTAGATAACTGAAGATAATTTAAAACTCCCCAAGGGGTTTCATTTGATAAACCGACATATTTTATTTTTCCCTGATCAATATATTTATTTAATTCTGCAAGAACATCTTCAAATTTATTCCATTCATTTTCCTTATGAACATAACCAAGTCTTCCAAAATTATTTACATTTCTTTCAGGCCAATGAAGTTGATATAAATCTATATAATCGGTTTTAAGTCTTTTAAGACTGTCATTTAAAGCAGATTCTAAGTTTGGACCTTTAAAACTATTTTCTCCACTTCTTAAATAATCTCTTGCTGGACCAGCAACTTTTGTTGCAAGAACGACTTTGTCTCTTTTTTTAGTTTTTTTAAACCAGTTTCCAATAATTTTTTCTGTATCACCATAGGTTTCTTTTCTTGGCGGTACTGCATATAATTCAGCAGTGTCCCAAAAGTTTACTCCTTGATCTAATGCAAAATCCATTTGTTCAAATGCTTCAAGCTCAGTATTTTGTTCTCCCCACGTCATAGTACCGAGACAAATTGTACTCACTTTAATATTGGTATTACCTAAATTTTTGTAATTCATTAGAAATATTAAGTTAAAATTTTGTTAATCTTTTAAGGTATCTTGAATAATTAGTAAAAGAATATATATATTACTTATTATGGAATTTGATAAAAACGGAATACTAAATAGAGCAAAAGCAGCCCAACAAACACCTGCTGTAATGGATGAAGGCTTAAGAGCCTACATGCTAAAAGTTTATAACTACATGGCAACAGGTATATTGCTAACTGGAATAGTAGCACTATTAACATTCAAAATGTCTGTTGTTACTAATGATGCGGGTTCAATCGTTGGTCTAACGCAAATGGGAAATGCAATATATTTATCAGGTCTTAAATGGCTTGTAATGCTAGCACCTTTAGGCATCGTTTTTTATATGAGTTTTGGAATCAATAAGATGAGTGCATCAAAAGCTCAAACTACTTTTTGGGTTTTTGCAGCTTTGATGGGCCTATCTTTATCTTCAATATTATTAGTTTACACTGGAATGAGTGTAACAAGAGTTTTCTTTATTACATCTGCAACATTTGGAGCGATGAGTATCTACGGATACACAACTAAAAGAGACCTTACAAAGTTTGGATCTTTTTTGATGATGGGTCTAATTGGAATAATTATAGCTTCAATTGTTAATATTTTTATGAAATCTTCAATGATGTATTTTGTGATTTCAATTTTAGGTGTTTTAATATTTGTTGGTTTAACAGCTTATGACACTCAGAAAATCAAAAATATGTACTCAGCTTCAGACACAGGCGAACTAATGGGCAAGAAAGCTGTAATGGGCGCTCTAACTTTATATCTAGATTTTATCAATCTATTTATAATGCTGTTGAGATTATTTGGTCAAAGAAGATAAATCTATTTTTGAAGTTTTTTCCAGTTAGTATTTTTTAATAAAATTCTAAGATCGTAAGAATTTTTAAGTATTTTACCACTCGTATCAGTAATCAAATATTTAAGATTTTTGTTTTTAGGATTAAAATTTTTACAAATTTTATATAGGGCATTTTCAGTAGCATTTCTAAAAACACTAAAACCAACTTGTTTACTTGAAATACTTAAACCGTAATCTTTCCAAGAACCTTCAGAAACCATCTTAGCATATAAGTCTAATATAATTTTTAGCTCATCTTTTTCAAAAAAATGTTTTCCTTCTATTTTATTATGAGGATTATTTACTACTAATTTTAAATTACTACGCATCAATCTTATGTTTATTAATTAAAGGGACTTGAAATCCTGTAAATATTATTGTTATTGGAAGCATTCCCCACACTTTAAAATTAACCCAAAATTCTTCTGTTTGAGTTCTCCAAACAATTTCATTTAATAAAGCAAGACCAAAGAAAAAATACATCCATCGTTTATTAAGAATTTCCCATCCAACATCAGTTAGCGGTATAGATTTACCCATAATTTTTTTAAGAATAGGTTCATTGGTAAAATATTTCCCAGAAAGTAATGCAAAAGCAAACATGATATTAATGATGGTTGGTTTTACATAAATAAATATGGGATCATTAAAGTAGATAGTTAATCCACCAAAAAAAGTAATTAAAATTCCACTTACCAAAGGCATTGGAGGAATTTTTTTTTCAAAAAACCAAACTACTGCTAATGCAACTAAAGTTGCAACTATTAGTGGAGGTATTGCTACAGATAAATTTTTATCATTATTGTAATAATAGAAAAAAAATATTGCTAAAGGACCGAAATCAGTAACAAATTTTAAAAAAGATTTATTCACTAAAAGATATTAACATATTTGCCACATCACAAAACATTTATATTTTTAGCATTGATTTTTATTTTTAAATACCCATACTAAGACCAATGCCAGTCCAAAAAGCTAAATTTTCAATTGGAGACATCGTTAAGCATAAACATTTTGAATTTAGAGGTGTGATTTATGATGTTGATTTTGAATTTAATAATTCAGAAGAATGGTATCAGTCTATTCCAAAAAATGTCAGACCAAGAAAAGATCAACCATTTTACCATCTATTAGCAGAAAATGATGAGATAACTTATGAAGCTTATGTTTCTGAACAAAACTTGCTAATGGACGATTCTGATGAGCCAATAAAACACCCTTTAATTGAGGAGATTTTTTCGGGAAAAAAAGGCTCTAGTTATTTTAAGCTTTCTAATTAAGGCAACCATCATTCAAACACATTTAGCTCAAATCTAGGCCATATAAATTAGTTATTTTTTAGTATCTTCTGGTCAAGAGTGTTAAACGTTAATTTCAAGCTTATTATCTCCCCTCTGCATTCTTGATCAGAAAACTATTTCATAATAGAAATCACCAAAAAAAATTCTAAATTAAAATATGTTTAAACTTTTTGAACCTAACAAAATTTTCAGAATCACGTCAAAGGCACCAAAGTACGTTTTATTTTTGTTTATTATTGTATTAAGTGTTGGCTTGGTTGAAGCACTAGTTATATCTCCTGAAGATTACAAACAAAGTGATGCAGTTAGAATTATGTATGTTCACGTTCCTGCTGCCTGGATTTCACTTGGAACATTTTCTTCTATAACTTTATTATCTATTTGTGGTTTCGTGTTTAAAAATAAAAACTTTTTTTTAATTTCCAAAAGTTTAGCACCTTCAGGTTTTGTTTTTAATGTCATTGCTTTAGTTACAGGATCAATTTGGGGAAAACCAACTTGGGGAACATGGTGGGCCTGGGACGCCAGAATAACTTCAATGTTAATTTTGGCATTATTTTATGCAATGTATTTAATTGTATGGAGAATTTATGATAAGGAAGAAAAAGTTTACAAGATCTCAACTTTTATAACTATTTTAGGAATTATTAATGTTCCAATAATTAAATACTCAGTTGATTGGTGGAATACTCTCCATCAACCTGCATCTATTAATATTTTGTCAAAAAGTTCAATTCATTCATCAATGCTATACCCATTGTTAATAATGACTGCGGCATTTGCTCTTTTTTCATTGTTAATTTTCTTAATGAAATATAATACAGAACTGATAAAAAATAAAAATAAAGGCTTAGATAGATTATGATAAACGAATTACTTTTTATGAATGGATATGCAGTGTATGTGTTATCTGCTTTTAGTTTTACCTTATTAAGTTTCCTAAGTTTATATTTGGTAACTAAAACGCAATTTGTTAAAGAAAGAAAAAAATTTGTTGCTAAATTTGGATCACTTACTGCTGAGCAAGCTAATTCTGCAAAATCGCAAAGAATAAATAAAGAAATTTTAGCAAACGTAACAAATAATTAACTTTTAAACCATGTATGGTCGAAAAGTTAAATTAAGATTTTTGTTTGTAGTAATCGTCTTAATTACTTTAATTTTAACAACAATTTTGGTTTTAAAATCTTTAGAGGAAAATATTGTATATTTTCAATCGCCTTCCGAAATAAAATCACTCACTGAAATAGGAAAAAGTAAAATAAGGGTTGGAGGAATGGTTAAAAAAAATTCAATTTCAATAAGTTCAAATAAAGTTAACTTTATAATTACAGACTTTAAAAATGAAATAAATGTTATCTACTCGGGAGCAGTGCCAAATTTATTTGCTGAAGGAAAAGGGGTCGTTGCAGAAGGTTTTCTAAAAGATAGAAACTTTTTCTCTGCTACAAAAATTTTAGCTAAGCATGATGAAAATTATATGCCACCAGAAGTAAAAGAAGCGTTAGGGGAAAAATAAATTGATCTATAGTCTTGTTGGATATTATTCTTTGATATTAGGATTAATAATCGGATTATCATTATTTTATTTTTCATATAAAAATTTTAATAACTCAAACATATTAGATACCAAAATATTATCGTTTACATTTTTGCAATTATTTTTTGTTATCATTAGTTTTTTGTGTTTAATTTTTTCTTTTGTTGTTTCAGATTTTAGTAATGAAACAGTATTCAATAATTCTCACACCACAAAACCATTGTTTTATAAAATAAGCGGAACTTGGGGGAATCATGAAGGTAGTTTATTGTTGTGGTTGCTCGTTTTAACTTTATTTATTTTCTTATTTTTAGTAAGGACTAAAAATCAACCAGTTAAGTACAAAATTTTAACTTTAGTTTTTCAACAGATAATAATAGTTGGTTTCTTTTTATTTTTAATTAAAACATCAAACCCATTTAATTATATTTTTCCAATACCTACGGAGGGTCTTGGATTAAACCCAATTTTACAAGACCCAGCTTTAGCAATTCATCCACCTATTTTATATTTAGGCTATGTTGGTTCTTCAATTATTTTTTCATCTGTGTTGGCAGCAACAAGTTTAAAAATTATTTCTACTAGTTGGGCATCGCATATAAAAAAATGGATCTTAATTTCATGGATATTTTTGACTTTAGGAATACTGCTCGGATCAATTTGGGCTTATTATGAATTGGGCTGGGGAGGTTTTTGGTTTTGGGATCCAGTAGAGAATGTTTCTTTAATGCCGTGGCTTGCATTAACCACTCTTTTACATTGCATTTTAGTATTAGAGAAAAAATCTATTTTAACTTCGTGGGTAATAATTCTTTCAATAGCAACATTTACGTTAAGCATGTGTGGAACATTTTTAGTAAGATCAGGAATTTTAAATTCAGTTCATACATTTGCTAATGATCCTGAAAGAGGTTTATTTATTCTTGTATTTTTATTCATTTTAATTTTTTTATCTATTTTAATTTTTTTCTTTTTTCATAAAGATAATGATAGAAAATCTTCTAGTTTTTTTTGGTTGAGCAAAGAAACTTCAATATTGATTAACAACTGGTTTATGATGTATTTTTTGTCAGTTGTATTAATAGGAACTGTATATCCAATTTTTTTAGATGTAATTTCTTCTCAAAAAATATCAGTTGGTCCTCCATTCTATCATAAGTTAATGATACCATTTTTAATTCCTTTTTTACTTATGATGGCTATTGGTCCAAAATTAAGATGGATAAAATCTCAACTCAAAGATAAGACATATTTAATTTCTTTTTTTATTATCTCAATATTATTGGCATTTTTGGTATTAAAAAATTTTAATCAAAATATCCTAATCAATACAATTTTGATTTCCAGTGCTCTTTATTTATTCTTTATTACTCTGAGAGATTTTTTTGTAAAAAAATATAAAAATATTTCACAAAATATCTCGCATTTTGGATTTAGTTTATTAATCTTAAGTATTTTGTTTAACAGTTTATTTTCAAGCGAAATTATAACTAATCTTAAAATTGGTGAAACTTTTGAAAATTCAAAAACTAAAATAGTTTTCGAAAGTGTTGATCAGAAAAAAGAAAAAAATTATAATGCAATTATTGGAAATTTCTTAATAAGCAATCATGATGGTGGAGAAGATAGATTCTCACCACAGTTGAGAATTTACAATCAACCTGTTATTGCCACAAGTGAAGCTGATATCAAAACAACTCTAATGTCAGATAAATTTATCGTAATTAATTTGGTTCAAAATCAAGATTTTTTTAACGTAAGATACCAAGTTAAGCCATTTATGTTATGGATTTGGTTATCAGTAATTTTAATATCTCTTGGGGGAATCGTTAGTTTGTTAAAAAAAGATAATGAAAAATAAAATATTACCTTTTTCAGTTATTATTATTTTTGGAATAATATTTTTTATTTTTTACAAAGGTTTAGAAGACTCTAAAATATACACTCCAGATGTTAATACAAAAAAAGAGATACCAGATTTTAATATTAAAGAATTTTTTTCTGGAGAAAATGTAAAATCATCAAATATCTTTAAATTAGATAAGATTTATTTATTAAATATTTGGTCATCTTGGTGTGTTCCATGTCGTCAAGAACATGCTTTTTTAATGAATTTAAGTTTAGATAATAAAGTAAATATTATTGGAATGAATTATAAAGATAATTTAAGTAATGCAGAAAACTTTTTAAAAGAACTAGGAAATCCTTATAAAGAAATCTATATTGATTTAGATGGTACAATTGCAATTGAGTGGGGAGCTTATGGTGTTCCTGAATCATTTTTAATTTATAATAATGAAATTATTAAAAAATACATTGGGCCTCTTAACCAACAATTAATCGAGGAAATTAATTTATTGATAAAATGAAAGTTTTAAGATTTTTTTTAATTATTATTTTATTTTTTACATTTAGCGTACTTAAAGCTGACGAACTAGATAAAAGAAACAATATAACTAAAAACCTACGTTGTTTAGTTTGTCAAGGTCAGTCAATTTACGATTCAGACTCTGAGTTTGCTAACAGTTTGAAAATTTTAGTTGATAGAAAAATTGACGAAGGATTGACTGAGGCTGAAATTTACGAATATTTTAAAAATAAGTATGGAGAGTGGATATTGTACGATCCTAAATTAAATAAAAACACTTATATTCTTTGGTTTATGCCTCTATTGATCTTCCTATTTGGTGGTGCAATAATCTTTAAAAAACTTAAAAAAAAACATGATTAATCTGATAATAAGGGCTATGAATTTAAAAAAATTAAATATACTTTTTTTTACATTATTTTTTTGCACCAAGGTTTTAGCTGCAGAAAACAGTTCGCATCAATATAATTTTTTTACAGGAAATTTTGATTTCAGTGATGATAAACAGTCAGCACTTTTAATAGGTTTTCAACATCAAAATGAAAATTTGGAGCGAAACACTATTATTGGGAACATTTCTCCAATAACTGGAGGATTTATAACAGAAAATTCTGCAGTGTATATTTATACTGGATTTGAATGGAATGTAGATATTGGAGGTTTAACTTTTACACCAAGTTTTGCACCTGGTCTTTACCATAAGGGAGACGGTAAAGATTTGGGTCATGTTCTTGAATTCAAGTCTGAAGTTCAACTATCTTATAAACTCTCAAAAACTTCTAACTTGGGAATATCTTATAATCATGTATCTAATGCCAGTTTAGGAGACAAGAATCCTGGGGCAAATAGTTATATGTTCAATTTTTTGAAAAACTTTTAGATTGGTTTATGAATTTAAAAGACTGTCATAATTTTAGTGATTTTAGAAAATTAGCAAAAAAAAAATTACCTTCACCTATATTTCACTATATTGATGGTGCAGCAGACGATGAAATAACTTATGCAAGAAATACTTCTGCATTTGACGATGTTGATTTGGTCCCTAACGTATTAAGAGGTGTAGAGCATGTTGATTTATCAACAACTATTTTTGGTAAAAAACTTGATTTACCATTTTACTTAGCCCCTACTGCCTTACAGAGATTATTTCATTATGACGGTGAAAGAGCTGTAGGTAAAGCAGCTAAAAAATATAATACTATGTTTGGTGTATCAGCACTAGCAACAGTAAGTGTGGAGGAAATTTCCTCACTGGTTGATACGCCAAAAATGTTTCAGTTCTATTTTCATAAAGATAGAGGGCTTAATGATTCATGCTTAGAAAGAGCAAAAGCAGCTAAGTTTGATGTCATGGCTCTAACGGTTGATACGATTACAGGAGGAAATAGAGAAAGAGATTTAAGAACTGGATTTACTTCACCACCTAAATTAACACTATCAAGTTTATTTAGTTTTGCCACAAAGCCAATGTGGGGAATAAATTATTTAACAAAAGGCAAATTTGAATTACCTCATCTACAAGATTTTGTAAAAGAGGGTACGAGCACAAACTCTTCAATAGGAAATTATTTTTCTACGATGCTAGATCAGTCAATGAGCTGGAAAGATGCCGAACAACTTTGCTCTAAATGGGGGGGGCATTTTGCTTTAAAAGGAGTTATGAGTGTTGAAGATGCTAAGAGAGCAGTAGATATAGGATGTACAGGAATAATGGTTTCAAACCATGGTGGAAGACAACTTGATGGATCTAGATCTCCTTTCGATCAACTTGCAGAAATTGTTGATGCAGTCGGAGATAAAATAGATGTCATTTGTGAAGGTGGTATACATAGGGGCACCCATATGCTTAAAGCTTTATCTTTGGGCGCAAAAGCATGTTCTGGTGGGAGACTTTATTTGTATGCTTTAGCAGCAGCTGGACAAGCAGGTGTAGAAAGAGCTTTAGAAAAATACAAATCTGAATTAGTAAGAGATATGAAGTTAATGGGTTGCACTAAAATTAGTGATTTAAAAAGAAGCAACTTAAGATTCAGAAGATAGCAATCATGAATATAAAGGATTGTTATAATTTTGAAGACTTTAGAAAATTAGCAAAAAAAAAACTACCGGCTCCTATCTTTCATTACATAGATGGTGGTGCAGATGATGAAGTTACACTAAATAGAAATACTGATGCGTTTAATGACTGTGATTTAGTCCCAAATATTCTTAACAGCGTTGGTGAGCCAGATTTATCGACTACAGTGTTTGGAAGAAAAATTAGTATGCCATTATTTTTGTCACCAACAGCTATGCAAAGCTTGTATGATCCAGAGGGCGACAGAGCATCTGCAAGAGCTGCTGAAAAATTCGACACTATTTATAGCATGTCTACTATGGCATCCTTTTCAATTGAGGAGGTGGCAAATATTTCTAGTGGTCCAAAACTTTTTCAACTTTATATTCATAAAGATAAATCAATTACAGACGATTTAATTGAAAGATGTTCTAGGGCAAATTTTGATGGAATGTGTATAACAGTCGATACACTTGTAGCAGGAAATCGAGAACGTGATCATAAAACTGGTTTTACAACACCACCTAAATTTACTTTAGATAGCCTGTTAAGTTTTGCCATGAGGCCTGGATGGGTTTATAAATATTTTACTAATAAAAAATTCGAGTTAGCAAACATAAAAAATAAAACAGACAAAGGTACAAATATTGCTAAATCAGTAATGGATTATATTAATGAGCAATACGATCCAGCCATGAACTGGAAAGATGCTGAGTATTGTATAAAAAAATGGAATAAACCAATGGCACTAAAAGGTGTGATGTCAGTTGAAGATGCAAAAAAAGCAATTGATATTGGTTGTACTGCAATAATGATTTCAAACCATGGAGGAAGACAACTGGATGGATCTAGATCACCTTTTGATCAAGTAAAAGCAATTGCAGATGCTGTGGGTGATAAGTTAGAAATTATTTTAGATGGCGGGATTAGAAGAGGAACACATGTTCTGAAAGCTCTTGCTGCAGGTGCGACAGCATGTAGTTTTGGAAAAGCTTTTCTATTTAGTTTAGGAGCAGGAGGTCAGTTAGGTGTTGAGAGGCTGTTGGAGAACATGCATAAAGAAATTAGAAGAAATATGATACTTATGGGCTGCAAAAGTGTTAAAGATTTAGACAAATCAAAAATTATTTATCGTAATTAGTTATAAAAATTATTAATACTTTTTTTTAATCAACAATAGACAACAACTTCCTTTTCAGTTAGTTTGTCACAAAAAATTTATGAAACTTGCGCAATCACTAGAAAGACTTGGCACTGAAAGTGCTTTTTCAGTTTTAGCAGAAGCTAAGAAGCTTGAAGCACAAGGTCATCCAATGATCCACTTAGGATTGGGTCAGCCAGATTTTAAAACACCTAAGCATGTTGTTGAAGCAGCAAAAAAAGCATTAGATGACGGACATCATGGTTATGTTATGTCTAATGGTATACCAGAGTGCAGACAGGCAGTCACAAGATGGATAAAAAAACGATACGATGCCGATGTCGATTTTGAGAGAATTCTTATAATGCCAGGTGGGAAGCCAACAATGCATTATGCAATACAGTGTTTTGGAGAACCAGGTGCTGAAATAATTCATCCTACACCAGCATTTCCAATTTATGAATCTATGATTAATTATACTGGTTCAACCGCAGTGCCATATGATTTAACAGAAGATAAAGATTTAAAATTTAATGCAGATAAAATTTTGTCTTTGATTACTGATAAAACCAGATTGTTAATTTTGATTAATCCAAATAATCCTACAGGAAGTTTCGTTGAAAAGCCTGAGATTGATAAGTTAGCAGAGGGCTTAAAAAAATATCCTCACGTAACAATTTTAAGTGATGAGATTTATAGTAGACAAATTTTTGATGATAAAGAAATGCCAACATTTTTCAATTATCCTGAATTAAGAGATAGATTAATTGTGTTGGAAGGTTGGAGTAAAGCTTATTCGATGACAGGATGGAGATTAGGTTGGAGTTTTTGGCCAGAGCATTTAGTTGAGCATGTTAATAAATTACTTATTAACAGTGTATCATGTGTGAATGCTGCAGCACAATTTGCTGGTATTGCTGCTCTAGATGGACCAGATGATTCAATTCATGCAATGATGGAAAAATTTACACAAAGAAGAAAATTAATTCATGAGGGTTTAAATAGTTTGCCAGGTGTTGAATGTAGCTTACCAGGAGGTGCGTTTTATGCATTTCCAAAAGTAATAGAAACAGGAATGAATGGTTCTGAATTTTGTAAAAAGGCTATGCATGAGGCAGGTGTAGCAATAGTTCCAGGGACTGCTTTTGGTAAAACCTGTAATGATTATGTTAGATTTAGCTTTGCAGCTTCGCAAGACAATATATCTAATGCGCTAGATAATATAAAAAAAATGCTTTCTAAATAAGCTGTATTTTATCTAAAATTTTTATTAAGATTACTATTATGAATGAACTTGTTCAGAATGAATTAAAAAAAATATTTAATGGAAGATTTTCTACCTCAGAATCTACAAGGGCAAACTATGCGAGAGGTGAGGATACTTACGATCCAGTATTATCTCAAGCTGTGGTATTTCCCGAAACAAATGAGGAAGTTTCTCAAATTTTAAAGTTATGTAATGAGCATAAAATACCAGTAGTTCCATTTGGAACAGGAACATCTTTGGAGGGAAACGCTGTTGGAAACTCAAATGGAATTACAATTTCTTTGGAGAAAATGAACAAAGTGTTATCTGTTAATGCAGAAGATTTTGATTGTCGAGTCCAAGCTAACGTTACTAGAAAACAATTAAATGAATACCTAAGAGAAGATGGCGTATTTTTTCCTATTGATCCTGGTGCAGACGCAGCATTAGGAGGAATGGCATCTACTTCTGCCTCTGGAACAATGGCTGTAAAATACGGAACTATGAGAACAGTCATATCAGGTTTAACTGTAGTTTTAGCAAATGGGGAGATAATTAATACAGGTGCTAGAACTAAAAAATCTTCTGCAGGTTATAATTTAACAAATTTATTTATTGGCTCGGAAGGCACACTAGGAATTATAACTGAAGTACAACTAAGACTATCACCAATACCAGAAAGCATTATGAGTGCAGTATGTTATTTTCCAGATTTAGACTCTGCAGTAAAAACTGCACAGGAAGTAATTCAATATGGAGTTCCAATTGCAAGGATAGAAATGTTGAATAAAGATCAAATGGAAATTAGCATAAAATATTCTAAATTAGAAAATATTAAAGCATCACCAACTTTATTTTTTGAGTTTCATGGTAGCGAAACTACTAATAATGAAGCAATAAGTATTGTTGAGGAGTTATCTAAAGGAAATAATGGAAGTGATTTTCAATGGGCTTCTTCACCAGAAGAACAAAAAAAATTATGGAAAGCAAGGCATGATGTTTATTATTCTGTCAAAGCTCTTGGTCATAATATGAAAGTTTATTCAACAGATGTATGTGTTCCCATATCAAGATTAGTTGAATGTATTTCCTGGGCTGAAAAAGAGGTCAAAAGATTAGGATTAACAGCACCAATGGTCGGTCATGTTGGTGATGGTAATTTTCACTCTATTATTTTGTATGATCCAGAGGACAAAGAAAAACAAAAAAAAATTAGACAATACAGTGATGATTTAATTAATAAAGCTTTAGAGTTAGAAGGCACTATTACAGGCGAACACGGTATTGGATTACAAAAAAAACATTATCTTTTAAAAGAGCATTTAGATAATGTACCTGTAATGAAAGCTATAAAGAGAAGCTTGGATGCAAATAATATAATGAATCCTGGAAAAGTCTTTGATTTAAATTAATCAAGAAACCTTATGAAAAAAATACTTGTAACAAGAAGACTTTTAAGAACCTGTGAAGATAAAGCTGAAGGAATTTTTGAGGCCAATTTAAATGTTAATGATGAACTCTATTCTCAGCAAAAACTTGTAGAATTAAGTCATGGATGTGACGGTATATTGTCATCACTGACAGATAAACTTGATGCAGAAACAATTAATAAACTTCCAGACAGTATTAAGATCATATCCAATTTTGCTGTTGGTTTTGGTAATATAGATTTAGAAGCTGCAAAGAACAGGGGTATAGCAGTTACAAACACTCCTGATGTTTTGACAGATGCAACAGCAGAAATTGGAATACTTTTAATACTAGGAGCATGCAGAAGAGCTTCTGAGGGAATTGAAAGCGCAAGACAAGGAGGGTGGAAATGGTCAGCAGATTACCTTATTGGTAAACAATTGACTGGTTCAAGGTTAGGTATTTTAGGAATGGGTAGAATTGGTCAAAAAATTGCTAAAGTTGCAAAGTCTTTAGGAATGATTATTCATTATCACAATCGATCTAAATTAAACGAGGATAAAGAACAAGGCGCAACATATCATGATAGTTTAAAAGGCTTGTTATCGGTTTCAGATGTTTTGTCGATTTGTTGTCCAGCTTCTAAAGAAACAATTGATATGATTAATAAAGAGACAATAGAATATTTACCTAAAGGTGCAATAGTTACAAATGTTGCCAGAGGGGATATTGTTGACGATGATGCAATGATAGACGCTTTAGACAGAAGAAAAGTTTATGCAGTAGGATTAGATGTATATAAAAATGAACCTAATTTAAATCCAGGTTATCTAAAACACAAAAGTGCATTTATACTTCCACACCTAGGTAGTGCAACTAAAGATACTCGTACTGCTATGGCAAATTTAGCAATAGATAATCTTGATGAGTTCTTCAAAACTGGAAATTGTAAGAATAAAGTAAATTAAATGTCTAAATCGATAGCGTTTATTGGCGTTGGCAACATGGGTTGCCCTATGGCTGAAAATTTAATGAAGGCTGGTAAATCTGTGAAAGTTTTTGATGTCTCAAAAAAAATGCTTGAGATTGCAAGAGACAAAAATCTTGAAACAATCGAAAATTTAGATGATTTAATTACAGCTGATGTTGAAACGGTGATAACCATGCTTCCAGAAGGTAAGCATTCTAAGGAAGTTTATTTAGGTGAAAATGGAATAATAAATAGAGTTTCGAAAGATTGTCTTTTAATCGATTGTTCAACAATTGATATTCAAACTTCTATCGAGATTGGGAAAAAAGCTTCAGGATTAGGAATCAAAATGATTGACGCACCAGTTAGTGGTGGAGTAATGGGAGCTCAAAAAGCAACATTAAATATAATGGTTGGTGGATCTAAAGAAGCATATGAAAAAGCACTTCCTTTATTAAAAATCATGGGAAAAAATATATTTCATGCAGGTGATTTAGGTAGTGGGAATGGTGCTAAGATTTGTAACAATATGGCCCTAGGAATTGCAATGATTGCTGCTTCAGAGTCATTAATGTTAGCAAAAAGATTAAATATAGATATTAAAAAAGTTCATGAAATTATGAAAAATGCATCAGGTAATAGTTGGCCAATTTCTGTTTATCCACCATTGCCTGGTTTAATTGATGGCACGCCTTCAAATAATAATTATCGTCCGGGTTTCTCTGCAGGAATGATGAATAAAGATCTCAAACTTGCAAATGATTGTGCGAAAAGTGTAAATGCTCAAACACCATTAGGAAAAATGGCTCTAGAAATTTATGACCAATTTTGTAAAGAAGGAAATGATACTAAAGATTTTTCAGCGATTTCTAAAGTTATAGGCGGTAATGCTTGGGACTATCCAATTGATTAAGTAAATTTATTGTAAGTGTTTATAAATTGTTGTTCTAGAAACACCCAGTTTTCTTGAAGTAGCAGAAATATTATTTGTTTCATAAAAAGTTGATCTAATTAAAGTACATTTCTCTCTTTTGATTTTTGTATCTTCACAATTTTTACAAGTACTTTTATTCTTTTCTTTTTTTGTTTTTACAAATTTGTTTTCTTTAAAAATTTGACTTCTAACCACAAAAACAGAAGAACCTAAATGATCAGTAATTTTTAATATTTTATTATTTAATAAATCTGATGCGATAGATGAAAATGAATTAGTAAAAATTTTATTAAAATTTTCATTTTTAAGATCTACTAGTCCATTAAGCATAATTTTTGCATTACTGTTGGCACCTACAATTAGACCATCTCCATTAACAGCTAATAAACCTACGCTTGTTGTTGACAAATATTCTTGTCGTGGATGAAAGGATAAAATTAATTCATGTTCAAACTTTTTTAAAAATAATTTTGTTTCTATACTTCTGGTTGCTAGTTTCACTAAAGCTAGAGTATGTTGCTCTCTAGACATATAGTCGGTTGAAGCATCTATAATTCCAATTGTCTTACCGTCATAATTAATTATTGGACTTGCGAAACAAGATATATTTTCATGCGCTGTAAAAAAATGTTCTTTACCAGAAACTATTGTTGGTTTTTTTAATTCAACAGATAATCCTAAACCATTTGTACCACAAACCTTCTCAGCCCATATAGATCCTGGTATAACTGTTTTACCCACGTCGGTTTGAAGACAAGTTTTGTCATATATTGTATCCAGTACCAACCCATTCTCATCTGAATATGCGACCATAAAATTAGTTCCAGCAATTTGCGAGTATAAAAGTTCCAATTCTGGGAGAACTATTTTTCTAAGAGTTTCATTTTTTTCTTTGATCTCTTTTAATTGAATAGAGGATACTACGCTTTGTTTTGGATCTTTAAATGGATCAAGACCCTCTGCAATGCATCTTGACCAACTATCAGATATCTCCTTGCCCATTTCATAGGACATCATCCCTCTTTTTTTTAGGATATCTTTAAACTCTTTTTTTAATGAAGATAAATTTCCCATTTTCAAAAAGATAATTAAAAATAGTGTATTCAACAACTAACCACAGGTTGTATTTGTCCACTAATTGAACAATTAAAAGCGGCATTGACTTCAGTGCAATTCGATTTTTTAATAAAGTTTTAAAAATTAAAGAGGGGAGAAACGATGAAAGCACAGGTTTTGCACAAGTATGACCCAGAAATGAGGGAAAAAGTTTGGGTTACAGGTGAAGAAATGCCAGATCCAAAGATTGAAAAGGCATCAGATGTAATTGTTAAAATTGGTGCTGCAGGAGTTTGCAGAACAGATTTACATATAATTGAAGGAGTATGGAAACATATTCAAGATCCAGATGGAACTTTGTTACCATGTGTAATGGGACATGAAAATGCAGGATGGGTAGAGGATGTAGGTAAGGATGTTACAGAATATAAAAAAGGTGACCCAGTTATTTTACACCCATTAATTTCAGGAACGGGCGGTACTTGTTTAGATTGTAGAAGAGGTAATGATATGCATGCTGCTGCCGGAGCATTTCCTGGTTTAAGTATTAAAGAAGGAGGATACTCAGAGCTATTAAAAACGAGTGTTAGAAATTTAATTAAGCTGCCAAAAGTATTAGCTCCTAAAGATGTTGCTCCTTTTTCAGATGCAGGTCTTACAGCTTACAGAGTTGTTAAAAAAGCAACTAGACACTTATTGCCAGGACAAAGCTGTACAGTTATTGGTGCTGGTGGTTTAGGACATATTGCTATTCAATGTCTTAAAGCAATGTGTGCTGCTGACATTATAATAGTTGAAAAATCTGAAGCAGCTTTAAAACATGCAATGGAACTTGGTGGTGATCACGGAGTTTTAATTGACGGAAACGAAATTGAAAAAGTTCAAGAACTTACTAAAGGCAAAGGTTCTGAAGCAGTTATAGATTTCGTTGGAGAAAAAGGATCTACTGCCATGGGAATTCAAATGACTTCTAATGGTGGTTTTTACTATATCGTTGGATACGGAGAAGAAATTAAATCGCTTGCGGTTGATTTAATTATTTCTGAGAAAACGATTGTAGGTAATTTAGTGGGAACGTGGTCTGAATTATATGAATTGATGGAATTAGCTGATCGAGGAAAAGTTAAGCTATCCATGGAAGAATATAAATTGGACGATGCTAATAAAGCACTTCATGATCTTAACGACGGTAAAGTTAAGGGACGAGCTGTTTTAGTTCCGTAATTAAGTAAAGGAAGAGAGAGGTAATAATGAAACTAATGAAAACTTGCTTGACGGCTATTATATCAAGTTTAATGATATTTAGTCCTATGGCATACGCTGATAAGTGGAGCGATCAGTTTCCACATATCAAAGCTACAGGAGATATTCCTGGTGACTGTTCTTATGAGAAGATGTCTAAGAAAAATTACAAAGGAAAAACTCTTAAAATAAATACTCACGCAATACCTGTAATGGGTGAGCCAACAGCTTTACACGCTGAACAGTTTGAGAAATTAACTGGTGCAAAAGTTGAAGTTACACATACACCAGCAGGTGATTTGTACTCAAAAGCTATGGTTCCTTTCCAAGCTGGACAAGCTCCTTACGATGTTGTGTTTGGATTTTCTAACTTTATCAATGACTGGAAAAGATATTTAGCACCAGTTCCTAAGAAGTATATGAACTCACCTGAGATGAAAGACGTAACTAAATCTCATATGGGTGTATCATCTTGGGATGGAACTATGTACCAATACCCAGTTGACGGTGATAGACATTATCTAAAATACAGAAAAGACGTAATAGATAATCCTGAGATGCAGAAAAAATATAAAGCAGATACAGGTAAAGAACTGAAAGTTCCTACTACATGGAAAGAATATGGCGAAATGGCTAAATATTTCAATGGATGGGACTGGGATGGAGACGGTGAAAAAGAATACGGTTCAGCTGAGGTTATGAAAAAAGATGATTTAATGTTTGCAGCTTTTTTCAGTAGATCAGTAGCGTATGCTAAAAACCCAAGAACTCCAGGTGGTTTCTTTTTTGATTTAGAAACTATGAAGCCAAACATCAATAACCCTGGGTTTGTAGAGGCATTAACTGATTGGGTTGAAGCTACTAAATATGTTCCTCCAGGAGGAACTAACTTTGGTCTAGGTGATGAAATCGGATCATTTGGTGGTGGACAAACTTTATTTAGTTTCTCTTGGGATGATGCATTTATTGCAGCAATGCAAGATGACAGCCCAATTAAAAATAAAGTTGGTGCAGCTCCACTTCCAGGCGCAAACAAAGTTTGGAACAGAGTATCTAATAGCTGGGAAAACCAATACAACCAAGCTCCTTACATTGTTTGGGGTTGGGCAGTAGGTGTTGCAAAGAAAAGTAAAGTAAAAGATATGGCGTTTGATTATCTATGTTTCTTTTCTAACGGAGCAAACCACCAAGCTGACTTAGCAATAGGTAGATTTGGTGTTAACCCATTTAAAAACTCAGACTTTGACCCTAATATTTATATAAATAGCATGGGTTGGGATCCAGAGATCGCTAACAGTTACACTAAGACACTTTTAGATATGGAAAAAAGTAACAACAGAGTTTTCCCTCTAAGAGTTCCAGGTGTATTTGAATTTACAAGTGCTGTCGCTACAGGAACTTCAAAAGCTTTAGCAGGACAATTATCTCCTCAAGAAGCTCTAGATGAAGTTGCTAAAGAGTGGGAAGCAATTGTAAGCAGAGTAGGTAAAAAAGCAGTTCAAGATGCCTATGCTGTTGGTGTCAAAATGGAAGACAACAAGCTTTAATACTAAAATACTTTATGTGGCCATTAATTTTAATGGCCACATATAATAAAAATAATATAATCCTTTATTTATAAATGAACTTTAATCATAAATATTTCTTCCTGTTTCCAGGTTTATTTGTGTTGATAGGAATATTAATTTTTCCAATTATTTTCGTAGTTAGATTGAGTTTGTCAGGATGGAATAGTTATAACCCTGGTTTAGATTATATAGGTTTAGAAAATTACATAAGATTATTTACTGATGACCCAAGATTTTGGGAGTCATTTTTTAGATTAAGTTTTTTATCAGTTACAACAGTTATCTTGCAATATGTGATTGGTTTTGCATTGGCACATATGGTCTGGAAAGATATAAAATTTAAAAGATTTTTTAGAGTTCTTTTTCTAGTTCCAATGATGACAACACCAGTGATCATGACGGTTATTTGGAGAACCTTTTTTCATGAGTCTCTGGGTCCAGTAAATGATATTTTATCAGTTTTTGGAGTAGCTCCAAAGTGGTTGACAGATCCAGTTATAGCAAAATTTACAGTCATTATAGTTGAGGTATGGCAATGGACTCCATTTATGTTTTTGCTTTTACTAGCTGGTTTATTATCCTTACCAAAAGAACCTTTTTTAGCTGCTGCGATTGATGGTGCTAGTCCAGTCAGAAAATTTATCTATGTAACATTTCCATTGATGGCTCCAATCTCAATTGGGGCAATAATTATAAGGTTAATTGAGGCATCAAAGATCATGGATACAGTTTATGTTTTAACTTCTGGTGGTCCAGGTACTTCTACAGAAACTTCAAGTTTTTATATATTTATTAAGGGATTGAGAGAATTTCAGATGGGTTATGCAGCCTCGATGTCATTTACTTACTTAATAATCATGATCATAAGTCTAACTATCATAGCAAAAGTATTAACTAAAGTTTTATTAAAAGAATAGATAATGGATAAACTATATATCTTTTTGAAATATTTTTTTATTGTCGTTTGGACAGTATTTGTTGTTGCTCCTTTCCTTTGGGCTTTAACGACTTCTTTTAAAGATTTTCAGTCTGTTAATGGAGGAGTAACATATATCCCGTGGGTTGATTTTGAGCCAAACTTAGAGGGTTGGAAGGTATTAATTAAGTCACCAGCTAAAGGTGGAGTGGATATAATTGAACCCTATTTTAATAGTATGTTTGTAACTTGTACCGCAAGTTTAATTAGTATTATTCTTGGAACATTGTCAGCTTACGCATTATCCAGATATACATTTAAGGCGGGTTTTGTAAAAAATAATGACATCACTTTTTTCTTTATCTCACAAAGAATTATGCCGCCAATTGTTTTATCTATACCGTTTTTTTTATTTTTAAGTTCAATTAATTTATTGGACAGTCTAACAGGGCTAATTGTTGTCTATATTGTTTTATTAATGCCAATAGCAGTTTGGATTATGGTTGATTTTTTTAACAAAGTTCCAAGAGAAATTGACGAGACAGCTCTAATTGATGGTTGCAACCCCTATCAAGCGTTTTTAAAAGTTGTGTTACCAAATTCAATACCAGGATTAATTGTAGCTGGGATGTTTTGTATAATTTTTGGATGGATTGATTTCTTCTTTGCTTTTATTTTAACTTTTACAGAAGTTCAATTGTTACCAGTTAAGATTGTTGCATTAAATTCATCAGTAACTCCTTGGTGGAGTCTATCGGCATCAGCTTTAGTTTCAGTAGCACCGTTAATTATTGTTGCGTTCATAGTTGAGCGATATTTGTCAAAAGGAAATTTATCAGGAGCTATAAAGTAATGGATTTAGTTGCTAATAATTTATCTTATAAACCTGATGATCAATATCATTTAAACGAAGTATCG
Organism: uncultured Pelagibacteraceae bacterium; assembly: GCA_902623305.1. Taxonomy (GTDB): domain Bacteria; phylum Pseudomonadota; class Alphaproteobacteria; order Pelagibacterales; family Pelagibacteraceae; genus Pelagibacter. Next base: position 33,619 of record CACNTB010000006.1, on the reverse strand, counting down.
TTTAATTTTAAGGAAGGGAATCTCTATACAATTTTAGGAAGAACGTTATCTGGAAAGACAACGCTATTAAAAACAATAGCTGGTCTTTTAACACCAGACAGTGGTGAAATCGAATTTGATGGTAAAAATTTTTTAAAAATTCCTGTTTGGGAAAGAAATGTAGCAATGGTTTATCAGCAATTTATAAATTATCCTCATTTAAATGTTTTTGAGAACATTGCCTTTCCTTTGAAACAAAGAAAAATAGGTCAAAGTATTATTAATGAAAAAGTAATGGATGCTTTAAATTCTGTTGGGTTAGTAGGTTATGAAAAAAGAAAGATTCAAGAGCTTTCTGGAGGTCAACAACAAAGGGTTTCGCTTGCAAGGTCTTTAGTAAAAAATGCTAAAATTTTATTATTGGATGAGCCTCTGGTAAACCTAGACTACAAATTGAGAGAACAACTCAGAGAAGAGTTTAAAAACCTATTTTCTAAAGGCTTAGCAGATGAAACAATATTAATTTATTCAACTACTGATCCAAAAGAAACTATGGAATTGAATGGTGAAGTCATTGTTTTAGATGAAGGCAAAGTCTTACAAGTTGGTCCAGCAAAAGAAATATTTGAAAACCCAAATTCGTTGAAAGTTGCAGAAATTTCTAATGATCCGCCAATGAATATAATAGAAGCTAAAATTTTAGATAATCATATTAAATTTGAAGGAATTGATGTGGAGGCCCCACAACATTTATCTAAATTAACTGAAGATGGCTTAAAAATTGGATTAAGATCTTCTGATATCGAATTAAATGAAAATGGACATGAATTTGAAGTTGAGCTTGCAGAAATTAGTGGTTCAGAAACATTGCTTCACTTAAAAAGAGGAAATACAAAAATTATAGTTTCAATAGAAGAAGTTTTAAATTTCAAGATACACGACAAAATTAAAATTAATTTTAAAATTAATAGAGCTTATGCTTTTCATGCTGATGGAAAATTAGCATCTTCACCTTTTGGAGGTTTGAATGGCTAAAATTAATTTAAGCGAAGTATCTCATTCATATAATCCTAATGATCCAAATCCAGTTTTTGCTTTAAATCCTTTCTCGATGACTTGGGAAAATGGAAATAGATATGCAATTTTAGGTCCCTCTGGATGTGGAAAAACTACAATGCTAAATATCGTATCTGGTTTAGTAAGACCTTCTGCTGGAAGAATTTTATTTGATAATAAGGATGTTACAGACTTTAAAACAGAAGATAGAAACATTGCCCAAGTTTTCCAATTTCCAGTCATTTACAATACAATGACTGTTTATGAAAATTTAGCATTTCCACTTAAATGTAGAGACTTTTCTAAAAGTAAAATTGATGAAAGAGTCAATTCAGTTGCTGAAACTTTAAATTTAAAATCTTTTTTAAATTCTCCTGCAAGGAAATTAACAGCAGACCAAAAGCAGTTGATATCTTTAGGAAGAGGTCTTGTAAGAGAGGACGTGGCTGCTGTTCTAATGGATGAACCTTTAACCGTCATCGATCCAGATTTAAAATTTAGATTAAGAAGAAATCTTAAAGAAATTAATGAGCAATATAAAACAACATTAGTTTATGTAACTCATGATCAAAATGAAGCAATGACGTTTGCTGATAATATAATTGTTATGAGTGATGGAGAAGTAGTTCAAACTGGCTCACCAAAAGAACTTTTTGAACGTCCTAATACAACATTTGTTGGATACTTTATTGGGTCTCCAGCAATGAACTTATTTGATAGTGAAGCTTCTTCAAATGACAGTGTAAAAATTAATAATACTTTAATTAAAACACACACAAATTTATCTAACTTAAAAACAAAAAATATTAAATTAGGAATTAGATCAGAATTTATTAAGATAGCACAAAATCAAAATGAAAATTTAGTTGATGTTAATGTTGAAAAGGTTGAGGATCTTGGAAATTATAAATTAATCACAGCTAAAATGGGAAACTTCACAATTAAATCCAAAGTTACCAGAGAAACCGAAATACCAAATCAGAGCGTTAAACTTCATATACCTGCGGAGAAATGTTGTGTGTATGAGGATAACAAATTAATTTAGAATCAACTCAAAATTGAAAAAAATTCAATTACCAGTTTAATTGTGACAATCTGTGCCTCTTTTTAGAAAGACTCTATTCTTAAACTATGTTTAATTTCCCACCAGTTAATTAACTATGGGAGAATATAATGATTAAAAATAAAAAATCATTGAAGGGTTCTAAAACTCCTTCAAGACGTAAGTTCTTCAAAGCAGCAGCGGCAACCGGTGCGGCAGCAGCAACAGCTGTAGCTATGCCAAATGTTGCATTTGGTGCTCCATTAACATTAAAGATGCAAGCAGCTTGGCCTTCAGGCGCAAATATCTTTTTTGAAATGGCTGGAGATTACGCAAAAATGGTTAGCGACATGTCTAACGGTGAATTGAAGATTGATCTTCAGCCGGTTGGAGCTGTTGTTAAGACTTCAGAAATTGGTCAAGCAGTAAGTTCAGGAGTAGTAGATATGGGTCACTGGGTGACTGCATATTGGTACGGAAAGAATCCTGCTGCATCACTTTTTGGAACAGGCCCATCATACGGGATGTCATCTCAAGAAGTAATGGGATGGATAGAGTATGGCGGAGGAAGAGCTTTATATGATGAAGCAGTACAAAGCGTAGGATTTAATTACTACGGTATGTTTCATATGCCAATGCCAGCACAACCATTTGGTTGGTTTAAAAAGAATGTAACTAAAGTATCTGATGTTAAAGGTATGAAGTATAGAACTGTTGGTCTAGCGACTAACGTTTTAACCGCTATGGGAATGGTTGTAAGACAATTACCAGGTGGTGAGATTCAGCCAGCTATGAAAACTGGTTTGATTGATGCTGCAGAGTTTAACAACCCTACATCAGACTCACAGTTTGGAATGCAAGATGTCTCTAAACATTACCACTTAGGAAGTTTCCACCAATCTCAGGAAATGTTCGAAGTACCGGTAAACAAAAAGAGATTTGACAGCCTTTCACCTGCTCATCAAGCTATCTTGAAGAATGCTGCTTACGCTGCTAATTCAGATAACTATTTCAAAGCGCTAGTGAGATATTCTGCTGACTTAGCGAAATTGATGAACGAGCATAAGGTAAATGTTTACCAAACTTCTGATGCTATCTTAGCCGAGCAATTAAAAGGTTGGGATAAAATCGTTGCTGAGTTTTCTGGTAAAGATGCTTTCTTTAAGAAAGTAGTAGACTCACAAAAAGCATACGCTAAGAGAACTATGAAGTATCTGTTGATGAATCAACCGAACTACAAATTAGCTTATGAAAATGAGTTTGGACCAATCGAAAAAGTTAAAATTTAATTAACTTTATAATTATTATAAAAGGGGGTTTAAAAACCCCCTTTTTTTTTAGCCTAATTTAATATACTTTTCTATGATGAATTCTTTCATTAAATTTGCCGACACCTTAAGCACTTCAATGGGAAAAGCTTTTTCCTGGTGTATTGTAATTTTAATGGGAGGTACGGTTTATGAAGTAGTAATGGCTTATGTTTTTAATAAGCCGACTTTGTGGAATTTTGATTTTAGTATGCAGATGTATGGCGCAATACTGATGATGTCAGGCGCCTACTGTCTGGCTACTGAGGCTCATGTAAGGGGAGATGTTATTTACAGATTATTTAGTCAAAAAACTCAGGCCTGGATTGATTTAGTACTTTATTTTATATTCTTTTTTCCTGGTGTAGTGGCTTTAGCTTTTTATGGTTATGAATATGCGGCTTTGGCCTGGAAAATAAAAGAAACTAGCTGGAGTAGTCCAGCGCAGATTCAAATTTATATGGTTAAAACTATGATACCTGCTGCAGGAACACTGCTGGTAATTCAAGGAATTGCAGAAGTTTTTAGATCTTTAATTTGTATTAAAACAGGACAATGGCCAGCAAGAATGGTTGTTGCTGAAGAAACGGAACAAATGTTAATGAGAACATCACAAGAGGAAGATAAAAATAATGTTATTTAGTTTTACAAATCCAGAAGTAGCAATTTTAATGATGGGTATATTTCTATTCGCAGTGCTTCTAGGTTTCCCAATAGCCTTCACATTAATGGCAATGGGAATTGGTTTTGGATATTACGCTTATTACGATGCTACTATGATGGAGCATATTTTTGATAACAGAATTTTTCAATTATTTGTTCAGAATACTTATACTGTTATGGATAATAATGTCCTTACAGCTGTTCCATTATTTTTATTTATGGGTTATCTGGTTGAAAGAGCAGGAATAGTTGCAAAACTATTTTTTGCAATAAGATTAGCAGCTCATAGACTTCCTGCATCGATGGCTGTAGCTGCTTTGATTACTTGCACTCTATTTTCTACGGCTACAGGAATTATAGGAGCAGTAGTTACTTTAATGGGATTACTAGCTTGGCCTGCGATGGTTAAAGCTGGTTATGATAAAAAATTTGCTTCAGGAATAATTTGTTCAGGTGGATGTTTGGGTATTTTAATCCCTCCAAGTATTATGTTAATTGTTTATTCAGTAATTGCTCAATTATCACCACTAAGACTTTTTGCAGCTGCAATATTTCCAGGACTATTATTAGCTGGTCTTTATATTGCCTATGCTGTTACACGAGCCTGGTTAAATCCATCAATTGCACCAAGACCGCCAAAAGAGGATATACCGCCAACAGGTGAAATTTTAAAAGAGGTATTAGTCTCTTTTGTTCCTTTATTTGGGTTAATAATGTTGGTTTTAGGAACAATATTAGCTGGAATAGCTACACCGGCTGAAGCTGCAGCAGCAGGAGCATTTGGAGCTCTAATTTTATCTTGGTTTTATAAAACATTAAAATGGCAAAACTTTAAAGAATCAGTGTTTTTAACTGCAAAAACAACTGCAATGATTATGTGGTTGTTTATAGGGTCATGGACTTTTTCATCTGTATTTTCATATCTAGGCGGCCACGAAGTATTTGAACATTTTTTCACATCAATAAATATTTCAACATGGCAATTTTTAGTAATTACACAAATTATAATTTTTCTTTTAGGTTGGCCTCTTGAATGGACAGAAATTTTAATTATTTTTGTACCCATATTTTTACCTTTGCTAGAAGTGTTTGGAGTTAATCCATATTTCTTTGCGATGTTAATTGCATTAAATCTTCAAACATCTTTTTTAACCCCACCGATGGCAATGTCGGCATATTATTTAAAAGGTGTGCAAAAAACCAATGTTGAGCTTTTAGATATATTTAGAGGAATTATGCCTTTCTTAGCAATTGTTATTTTTGCAATGTTTTTAATGTACATGTTTCCAGCAATAGCCTTATGGTTGCCAGAAACATTGTTTGCAAATTAAATGATAGATATTTTTTCTTTAAAAGTTGAGGAAATTGCTTCCAAAATTAAAGATGCACAACTGACGTCTGTTGAATTATGTGAGAAGTATATTGAAAGAATTAACAAATTTGAAAAAGATGTGAAAGCTTGGGCACACTTTGATAAAAAACTTTTATTAGAAAAAGCTGCAGAGGCTGACGAATACAGAAGATCAGGAAAATCAATAGGACCTTTGCATGGTATCCCTATAGCTGTGAAAGACATTGTTGGAACAGTCGATATGCCAACAGAATGTGGAACAGTTATAAGGAAAGGAAAATCTTATTCGCAAAATGCAGAAATTATCGATTTACTTTTAGCAGCTGGTGCAATTGTAATGGGGAAAACTGCTACTGCTGAATTAGCTTATCTTGGTCCACCTAAAACAACTAATCCGCATGATTATTCTAGAACTCCAGGTGGTTCATCGAGTGGATCTGCTGCTGCAGTTGCATCATTTATGGCACCTTTATCAATAGGATCGCAAACAGGTGGTTCAGTGATAAGACCTGCATCTTACTGTGGAGTTGTAGGTTACAAACCAACCTACGGATTGATTTCAAGAAACGGAGTACTTAAAACCTCAGAAAAATTAGATCATATAGGTGTATTTGGAAGAACAGTTGAGGATGTTGCACTACTTGCAAAAGTTTTGATAAAAAAAGATAAATTTGACAGCGCAACTGTTTATTATTCAGCTGATGGTATACTTGAAGAAACAAAAAAAGGACCATTGTTTGAACCAAAATTTATTTTTTATAAAACAGACCATTGGAAAAATATTGAAAAAAAATCTAGAGAAGCTTTTGAATATCTTATTAAATCTTTTAAAGACAATATCGAAATTTTTGATACACCATCTTATTTCAAAGATATTCATAAATACCATCAGATTATTTACGAGACAGATTTAGCAAACAACTTTGGATTATATTTCAAAAAGTATAAAAAAAAATTATCTAAACCAATGCAGGATGCTATTGTGAAAGGTAATAAACATTCAGCAAAAGAATATGCTGAAGCTATAGATTTTATGAAAAGAAGCTATGAGTCATATGAAGAAGTATTTGAAGATTATCATGGAGTATTGTCACCTTCTAGTCCTGGTGTTGCACCTAAAAGCTTGAAGAGCACTGGTTCTGCTGAATTTAATAAAGTGTGGTCGTATTTAGGAACCCCATGTATTTCTCTACCTCTATTACAAGGAGATAGCAAAATGCCACTAGGTGTTCAGTTAATTGGTGCAAAATTCGATGATCACAGATTTTTAGGTGTTGCTAATTGGCTTGAAAAGGAATGTAATAGTTAAATGCATAAGTTTACAGTTTTTTTAGGAACATTACTCGCTACTGCATTCTTAGTTGGCTTAGCTACTACTTTAACGAGATCAACTATGATCGGTTTTTTTGATGTTTTGCCAGTTTATATATTGATGGCAATCGCAATCTTTATGATGATATACGAAGCTTTTTTTGATAAAAAATAATTCGGATTAATCTTTTATTACTACCTCAGATTGTAATACAAACTTTTGTGATTATTTTACTCTAGACTTAAACGTACATTTGTAATTTACTCTATACAGTTAATTAACAAAGAAGAGGAGATACTAATGATTAAAGAAAAAAAATCATTGAAGGTTTCTAGATCACCTTCAAGAAGAAAGTTCTTTAAAACTGCAGCTGCAACTGGTGTTGCTGCTGTTGCTTTATCTGCTCCAGCCGTTGCCAAAGAAAGAGTTGAAGCTTCTATGGTAGCTACTTGGCCTAGAGATTTTCCAGGTTTAGGAACTGGTGCACAAAGACTTGCTCAAAGATTAAGCGATATGAGTGATGGTAGAATTCAAGTTACTTATTATGCTGCTAACGAAAGAGTAAAAGCATTTGACTCGTTTGACGAAGTTGCATCTGGTAACTCTCAAATGTATCATGGTGCTGATTACTACTGGGTTAAAAAACACCCTGCATTTGGATATTTTACTGCGGTTCCATTTGGTTTCACGTATGCTGAAATGAATGCGTGGTTAAAATTTGCTGGTGGACAAGAATTGTGGGATGAATTGACTGATGATTTTGGAACACAAAGTTTTGCTGCTGGTAATACTGGAGTGCAAATGGGTGGCTGGTTTAACAAAAAAATTAGATCAGCTAATGACTTTAAAGGTTTAAAAATGCGTATGCCTGGTTTAGGTGGACAAGTACTTGGAAAACTAGGTGGATCTCCAATTTCACTTCCCGGTGGACAAATTTATGAAAACCTTGTGTCAGGCGCAATTGATGCAACAGAATGGGTAGGACCTTGGAATGATGAAGCTATGAAGTTCCAGGAAGCTGCTAAGTATTATTACTATCCAGGAATGCATGAACCAGGATCTACACTAGCTTGTGGAGTAAATAAATCCTGGTTTACTAGTTTGTCAAAATCAGATCAGTTAATAATTAAAACTGCTTGTGATTGGGCTGACACAACTACAATGGCTGAATACAATGCTAAAAATGGAGCTGCATTAGCGCGATTAGTTAACGAAAGTGGAGTTAAACTAGAGAAGTTTAACGACAAAGTTTATGATGCTTTCGCTAAAGGTGCTGCTGAAGTTTTCGATGAAGTTCAACAACATAGCGCTCTTGCCAAGAAAGTACATGCTGCCTTTGTTAAAGGTCGTAAGGAAATTGGTGCTTGGACTAACTTGTCTGATGGGCCATATGTTGCTCAAAGAAATAGAGCATTAGGAGTATAATTTAATTCTAATTATTAATAGAGGGCCCTTAAATGGGCCCTCTTTTTATATATCAATAAAAGATTTAATATGGTGGCGAAAAATAACTTATCTATTTTAATAAGAATATTTAGTTATTCTATTTTAGCCTTAACATTAGTTTTTCTAATTAATAATGTTTTAACAGTTTGGTTTGATTGGCCAGGAGTTAAGAAACTTTTTGCTCATTATGAATTATTTGGATTTAAAAAATTAAATAAACCTTTAGAGGGGCTAGCAATAAACTTATCATACATTCAATTACTATTTTATTTTGTATCTTTAGCAGGAGTTATATTTTTTGTTTCGAAATCTACAAAACAAACATTACAGACAGATTCTGAGATCTTAACGAAAATTACGGCTTACGTAGTAAGATCTTCTTTCTGGGCTGTATTAATTGTTGGAGTAGCAGATTTTTTAATCTCATTTATGGTTGTGGAAAAACTAGTTGAGCCAATTTTTGGAGAACAATTTAAAATTAATTTAGTAATACCTGCTTTTAGAATTACATATATTCACTTTCCTTTAATATTAGCTTCTTTTGTAATTGGTTATTTTACAAGATCTGTAGGGTTTATTTGGTTAGCAGTTTTAGTAGTTGGAAGTGAATTTTTGATAGTTCTTTCAAGATTTATTTTTCAATATGAACAAGCATTCCAAGGAGATCTAGTTCGTTTTTGGTATGCAGCCCTTTACCTATTTGCAAGTGCATACGCGTTAATTCATGAAGGGCATGTTAGAGTTGATGTCCTTTATACCGGTTTTAGTGAACGTAAAAAAGCATGGACTAATGCAATTGGGTCATTAATTCTAGGAATTCCTTTATGTTTAATTGTAATATTTTTAGGCATGGGGGGTAAAGCTAGCATCATCAATGGTCCTGTAATTTCATTTGAAATTACGCAGCAAGGTTCAAATGGACTGTATTTACTTTATCTAATGGCAGTTTATTTAGCTGTGTTTGCAGTAAGTATGTTAACTCAATTCACCAGCTACTTTATGAGTAGCAGTCATAAACTTTTAAAGAATTAAATAATGGAACATTTATTTTTAGCTTTACTTGTAATTATAATGATTGGTGCTTTAGCTTCTGGTTTTCCGGTAGCTTTTGCATTGCCTGGATCTGCAATAATTTCAATTGGGCTTGCAGCTTTTTTTGGTTATTTGTTTGCAGGAGATAGTAGTGCTTATTTTGCTGTTGATGGCCCCAAAGAATGGTTAACCGCTGGTATTACAAACTTTAGGAGTAACTACTGGGATGTAGAAACTGATACTTTAATTGCAATTCCTTTATTTATTTTCATGGGGATTATGCTGCAAAAATCAAAAATTGCGGAAGATCTTTTAGTAACAATGGGGCAGTTATTTGGACCTATCCCCGGAGGTTTAGGAATATCAGTAATTTTTGTTGGGGCGTTACTTGCAGCTACCACGGGTATTGTTGGCGCAACAGTAATCGCAATGGGATTAATATCACTACCCACAATGCTTAATAATAAATACGACAAGAGTCTTGCTAGCGGAATTGTTTGTTCATCAGGAACTCTTGGGCAAATTATACCTCCCTCAATTGTATTAATTATTATAGCCGATCAATTAGCTAGCGCAGCAGACGTTGCAAATACTATGCGTCAGACTGATTACAAAATTTTAACTGGTGAATTTAATATGCCTGGAGAATTTAGAGTGGGCTCAACTTCTGCAGGAGATATGTTTTTGGGAGCACTATTACCTGGTTTGGTATTAGTTGGTTTGTATATGCTTTATGTATTTGTATACGCAAGATTAAATCCTAAGGCAGCTCCTCCCGTTCCATTTAAAGGAAATTTTGATTCAAAATTTTGGATGAAGGTTTTAATAGTAATTATTCCTCCTCTTGCTTTAATTTTTGCGGTTTTAGGATCTATACTTTTAGGTATTGCAACTGTTAATCAAGCTGGATCTATTGGAGCAATAGGTGCAACTATGATGGCAGGTTATCGTTTACATAAAGGAAAAAAAGATGCTTATTATCCAATTATAATTGCAATTTTATCAGTCATTCCAATTTATATTTTATCTAAGAATTATAATTTAAATATTAAGGCTGTAGAAACTAGAGATCTTACAGCAATTTTTATTACAGGATTTTTTACAATTACTTTTTTAATAGGAATTATTTGGAGTTTTTGGAGAGCGTATAAAATTGAGAATGTTTTAAGAGAAGTTGTTACAGAAACATGCGTAACGACGTCAATGGTTTTTATAATTTTATTAGGTGCTGCAATGTTAACCTCTGGATTTAGAGCGTTTGGAGGTGAAGAGTTAGTAAGAGATTTTCTTCAAGATTTACCAGGTGGATTTTGGACGCAGTTTATTGTTGTAATGGCAGTGATTTTTTTACTAGGTTTCTTTCTTGATTTTATTGAAATAGCTGTAGTTGTTGTTCCTATAATTGCTCCAATATTATTGGCTGAACCAGGAGCTAATGTAAGTGCAATTTGGCTTGGTGTAATGATTGGGGTGAATTTGCAAACCTCATTTTTAACCCCACCATTTGGTTTTGCACTATTTTACTTAAAAGGTGTAGCTTCAAAACTTGTTACTACTTTAAATATCTGGAAAGGTGTAGTTCCATTCATTATTTTACAATTAATAGGTCTTGGAATTGTCGGTTTCTATCCATCATTAGTAAATTACCTGCCAGCAAGAACATATTTGACATCGAACGTTGCTCCACCACCGATGAATCCAAAGCTACAATATTGCTTACAAGAGTACAAATTTGCAATTTATAACACCGAAGAACAAAGAATTACTAATGCAATAAAAGACATGCAGAAATTAACTCCCACAAATCTTCCAATAGATAAACTAGATATTTTTGAAGAACATTTTGGTAATGCGCTTGGGACTTTTGCTATCGTTAAAAAACTTCAAAAAACGGAACAAGAATATGAATTATTTACAAAAGATTATAGGGACTTACATTTCAATGTAAGAAAAATTGAGAAAAAAATTAGAAAAATAGACCAGAAAATTAAAAAAACAAAAGCTGAAATTAGAAATTTAGATGATGATAACTTATCAGATAAAAATAAATTAGAATTAAAGATCGAGAATTACGAGCTAGAAATTCAAGAACTTCAAAATAAAGTTCCAGAAAATTGGAAAGCTAAAAATGGAGAATTTGAAATATTGCACAAAGCAAAAAACACTAGAACAAAAAGGTATAGAAAAAACGTTGATGAAGCTTATGAAACTCTGGATCAAATAGTAATGTTTATAAATGATAATGAAAAATTAAAAGAACTTTCATCAGAAATAAAAGACTTAAAATATAATATTGATAATAAAAATTACGAAAATGCAATATCAATAATTGATAATCTTTTTGAAAAACTAGGAGAAATTTCTGGAACAGAAGAATTTGCAAATAAATTAGATGACCTAATATCTGTTATAGATAATGATGAGGTAGATGAGCCAAAATTAATTGAAGTAAGTTCAGAAACTTTTAATCTTTATAATTTAGAAGTTTCATGGAGAGATGACGCTAATAAGAATTTGATGCCTGAATTAACTAAATATAATGATGTTATTAAACATAATATTGGTCTAAGACTTCAAAACAGATTAACTAAAGAACAAGCTAAATTTGTTGCAAGGTGTAACTCAGTTCATAGAGATATATCTTTAAACTTTTAATTAATGGAAAATTATATTTTACCAAAAAAACAGGCTATTATTGTTTTTTTTGTATTTGCATTTGGTTATTTTTTATCATGTTTGTTGCGTGCAATTACTGCAACACTTTCCCCCGTATTAACCTCAGAATTTAATTTGTTAGCAGCTGATTTAGGATTGTTAGCTGGGGGCTATTTTTTAGGTTTTGCTTGTATGCAAATACCCCTTGGATACTTGTTAGATAAATATGGACCAAAAAAAATTGTCTCTTCTTTTTTATTAATTGCATTAGTTGGAACTGGATCATTTGCTTTAGCTGAAAGCTTTTCAGGATTATTAATTTCGCGAATTCTAATCGGCGTAGGTGTTAGTGCTTGTTTAATGGCTCCATTAACTGGTTACAGAATATGGTATGCAGAAAACCAACAACAAAGAGCAAACTCATGGATGTTAATGATTGCATCATTAGGTTTTTTGTCATCTACATTGCCTGTACAACTTTTATTGCCTAGTTTCGGATGGAGATGGATATTTGGCGGTATCGCCATCTTAATTTTGATTAGTATTTTTTTAATGTTAGTTTTCATTCCAAAATGGAATTTAACTAAAAATAAAGAATCAGAAGAGCTAAGTAATACTGGAACCTTATCAGAAGTTTGGAAAAATAGATTTTTTATAAGTGTAATTCCAATGGGTTTATTTAATTATGGGGGCTTAATGGCTATACAAACTTTATGGGCAGGCCCATGGATGACTAGAGTTGCTGGTTATACACCGCTTCAGAGTGCTACAGGATTATTCTGGATTAATGTAACTATGTTGGTATCCTTTTTTTTGTGGGGTTATTTTTTACCAAAAATTTCAGGTATAGGTTTTACTGCAAAAAGAATACTTAAATTAGGTTTACCAATTAGTTTTTCTATAATGTTTGTGATTATATTACTAGGCCCAAAAGCTGGTGCATTCTACATAACTTTATTTATTTTAAGTTCAATTTTTTTATCAGTTACACAGCCAGCTGTAGGCCTTTCTTTTTCAGGTTATTCTGCTGGTAAAGCACTAACTTCATTTAATTTATTAATTTTTGCTGGAACATTCATAATGCAATGGCTAATGGGCCTAGTGATAGATATCGTTAAAGGCATGGGTCACACGGAAATATTTGCTTTTAAATCAGCTTTTTCAGTTTTCTTAATCTTAAGTATTATTTCTTATATATTTTTTTTAATATTAAATAGAAAAAAATATGAAAATAAAACGTAGGAATTTTTTTTTGGAACTATTTATTGGTATCGTTGCTATTTACTTGATTGTTTTAATTTTTCTGTTCTTTTTTCAAAGAAATTTAATGTATCATCCTGATGAGAATAATTATTCCGGAGATAATTTAAAAGTTAACATTGAAAAAGTTACTATCAAAACGACTGATAATATTAATCTATTAGGCTGGTTTCATAATAAAGACTTAAAAAACTATAAAACAATAGTTTATTTTCATGGAAACGCAGGGTCACTTGAAAACAGAATCCACAAATTAAATCATTTTAAAAGTATGGATGTTAATTTTTTAATAATTGCATGGAGAGGGTTTAGTGGTAATAAAGGAAAACCAAGTGAGGAGGGTCTTTATACAGATGGTGCAAGTGCAATAAACTGGCTTAAAGAAAAAGGTCTAAAAGAAGAAGATATAATTATTTATGGAGAGTCATTAGGAACTGGAATTGCTACTGAAATTACTCAGAATAAAAATTTTGCAGGATTAATTTTAGAAACACCCTTCACATCAATGATAGAAGCTGCGAAAAATTTTTATCCATATATTCCAGTGGGTTTAATTTTAAAAGATAAGTATGAAAATAATGAAAAAATTAAAAATATTAATATTCCAGTATTAGTAATGCATGGTGAGGCTGACCAAATAGTTCCATTTTGGATGGGCAAAAAAATTTTTAATTTAGCAAGTGAACCTAAATATTCATATTTTACAAAATATGACGATCATATGATGGAATATGATGATAAACTTGTATTAGCTCTTAAATCGTTCTTTGATAGTTTAAATTAAGCCATAATCTTAACAAAGATAATTCAAATTTTTTTTTTAAGTTAATCTATGAAAATTTTTTTCTTATTTTTTATTGTCCTTTTTTCTTTAAATAATTTATCAAATGCCAAAGAAAATTTAGCATCTGTAGACAGCCTTTTTCATATTGATCAAATGAATTCGCATGATGAAAATTTTGCATTATATTTTAAAACTCGTGAAAAAGCTGTTTTAGCTCGAGGAGAAAATTCAAATTATATTAATGATTTTCCAAAAGATCTTTATATTTACAACTACAAAACAAAAGAGTCTTTGCCATTAATTTCTTATGAATGGTTTCCAAAGACAGCAAAATATTTTTTGCAAGAGTATGATTTCCCAGTTTTCCCAGATGATTTTGCATATTATCTTTTAAAAGATAACAAAACTCTTGTGATGATTAGTGCTGTAAAAAGTTTAAAAGCTAATTTTAAATTTGATATTATTGAAAAAAAGTTAGAGCTTTATCCTATAAATGGAAAATTTGATTTTATTATTTCTTCGATAGCTAAAAATTGTGGACATTATGAATTTAAAGAACACTACAAATGTAGTTTCTATAAACCTTTAATTTCCAGTACCTTAATTAATTAATTTGAGTAAATGCCTCTGCGAATTTTTCGGCCTCAAAAATTTGTAAATCATCTTCTTTTTCACCTAATCCAAGTGCAATAATTGGTAGTTTATATTTTTTAGCAACAGCTAAAAGAATGCCTCCTTTTGCTGTACCATCTAATTTTGTCATAATAAGACCAGTTATTGGAATAATTTTATTAAATTCTTCAACTTGATTAATTACATTTTGACCAGAAGTTGCATCCAAAACTAAAATAACATCATGTGGAGCATCAGGATCAATTTTTTTAGTAACGTTTGCAATTTTTTTATATTCTTCCATCAAATTTTTTTTATTTTGTAATCTTCCAGCTGTATCAATTAAAACTTGGTTAAAATTATTTTTTAATGCTTCTTCAATAGCCTTATAAGCGACAGATGCAGGATCAGAGCCTTGAGATGACTTTGTAATTTTAACATCAACTTTGTTTGCCCAATTTTCTAGTTGTTCTATAGCTGCTGCTCTAAAAGTATCTGATGCAGCTAGCATTACTTTGTTTCCATTACCTTTTAGTATTTTGCTTATTTTTCCAATAGTAGTTGTCTTTCCAACACCATTAACACCTGAAATTAATGTTGCATTTAATTTTTCTTTTTTTTTGAAAAATTCAATATTTTCCAAAGGTTTCATAATTGAAATAATATAATTTTTTAAAATATTATTTATTTCGTCGGTTAAATCTTTATTGGGATCAATTTTTGTTTGAGAAATTATTTCTCTTATTTCTGAAGCCGAAACAATACCAACATCTGATTGAATTAAGTAATCTTCGATTTTATCTAATGTTTTGTCATCAATCTCTTTTTTTACAACTATATCTCTTAAACCTGTTGTAAAAGCTGAGGCACTTTTTTTAAAACCTGATTTAAATTTTTCAAAAATTCCCATTAAATTTTAAAATTTATCTCCTCAATATCTGAAACTGGTCCTTTCATATGAATACTATTGTTTTCACCAATTGAAATTGTCAATCTACCTGTAGAAAATTCAATATCAACTTTATCATTTACCAGTCCGTTCTGTTTTGCGACAAAAGCTGTTGCACAAGCTGCAGTTCCACAAGCTTTGGTAAGTCCAGCTCCTCTTTCCCACACTCTAACTTTTATCAATTCTTTGTTAACAACAGTTGCTAAAGTAACATTACATTTTTCTGGAAATAGAGAGTGAGTTTCAATTGTTGGTCCAATTTTTTCAATTTCAAAATTTTCGTTATCATCAACAAAAAAAATTACATGTGGATTTCCAACATTTATAGCAGTTCCGCCAGAAAATTCGTTATTATTTTTGTCGTTAATTTTAATTCCTAAATTATTCGTATTTAATTCTTTAGACAATGGAATCTCATCCCATTTTGTTTTTGCAACACCTATTTCTGTAGAAACCATTTTTTCTCCAACAATATTTGATTTTAATTTGCCAGATAAAGTTGTTAGGACAATTTCTTTTTTATTATTTTCTTTGCCTAATAAATCAGCAATACATCGTGTACCATTTCCACACGCACCAGATATTCCTCCATCTGAATTGTAAAATTCTAGTGAAGCATCTGAAATATCATTTTTTTTAATCAATATTAGTTGGTCACAACCAATAAATTTTCTGTCACAAATCTTTACGATTTGCTCTTTTGTCAAATTTGTAATTGTTTGCCTATTATCTATGATGACAAAATCATTACCTAAACCGTGCATTTTAAAAGCTTTAATATCCATATATAGATATTTAACTTATTTATTGACTTTTTGAACCTCTATTATAGGTTGTTGCCGTTTCCGCAAAAACATTAACTTTGCGGTGTCTTTGGAAACAAAGAGATCGACACTAGTCAGCGAGGGTTCGCCCACTAGTGCGTTACTGCTATGCGTAATAAATATGTTTGAAAATTTAACAAATAAATTTGAAGAAATTTTTTCTTCTCTGAAAAAAGCACCTTCACTTGATGAAGCTCAAGTAGATGAAGGCTTAAGAGGCATTAGGCAAGCCTTACTTGAAGCAGATGTCTCTTTGGATGTTGCAAAAGATTTTATTGAAAAAGTTAAGCCAAAAGCATTAGGCCAAGAGATAATAAGGTCTACCTCCCCTGGAGATATGGTTGTTAAAATTGTTTATGATGAGCTTGTAGACTTATTAGGTGCAACAAATAATGAGATAAACTTAAACGCAGTACCACCTGTGCCAATGATGTTAGTTGGGTTACAAGGTTCTGGAAAAACAACAACAACAGCAAAATTAGCAAAATTTTTAGAAAATAATAAAAAAAAAAAAGTAATGATGGTCAGTCTAGATATTTACAGACCAGCTGCACAAGAACAACTTAGATCTTTAGGAGAACAAAATAATATTTTAACTTTACCTATTATAGAAGGTCAGCAACCTGCTGATATTTGTAGAAGAGCAATAAGTGCCGCTAATTTAAATGGAGCTGAAATAATTTTATTTGATACTGCTGGTAGAACTCAAATCGATTTACAAATGATGAGTGAGATTAAGCAAATTGAAGCTGTCATTAATCCAACAGAAACTTTCTTAGTTGCAGACTCTTTAACAGGTCAAGTTGCAGCCTCGGTGGCAAAAGAATTTAAAAATACAGTTAATTTGTCTGGTATCATTTTAACTAGGGCTGATGGTGATGCAAGAGGTGGAGCCGCAGTGAGTATGAAATATGTTTCAAATGTTCCAATTAAATTTTTAGGGATAGGAGAAAAAATAGATAATCTTGAAGTATTCCATCCAGATAGAATTGCAAACAGAATACTTGGTATGGGGGATATCGTATCCCTTGTAGAAAAGGCGGCTCAAGATTTAGGTGAGGAGAATATTAAAAAAGCTGAGGAAAATTTAAAAAAGGGTCAATTTTCAATGGAGGATTATTTATCTCAATTAAGACAAATGAAAAAAATGGGTGGCATCGAGGGGATTATGTCTTTTATGCCAGGAGTTTCTAAAATTAAATCTCAAATGGATTCAGCGGGAATTGATGAAAGTATAATTACTAAAAATGAAGCTATTATTTTATCAATGACAAAAAAAGAAAGAGAGAACCCAAAAATAATTGACGGTTCTAGAAAAAAAAGAATTGCTAATGGTTCTGGCACAGATCCGGCCACTATCAATAAATTGCTTAAGCAATTTAAAATGATGTCTGAAATGATGAAAAAGATGTCAAAAGGAAATCTGAAAGGTATGTCTGATAAAGGTATACCGCCAGAGCTATTTAACCAATTAAAGTAAAAAAGGAGAAGAAATGTTAAAATTAAGATTATCAAGAGGTGGAACTAAAAAACGTCCTGTTTATAAGGTTGTTGTTGCCGACAGTCGTTTTGCAAGAGATGGAAGATTTATAGAAAAGGTTGGTTTCTTTAATCCTCTATTACCTAAAGAGAAAAAAGAAAGAGTAGGCCTAGAAGCCGAGAGAATTAAATATTGGCTTGGTCAAGGAGCTCAACCAACAACTAGAGTAGCAAGAATTTTAGGTGAGAACGAACTAATGCCTATGCCTGCAAATGGAAATAATCCAAATAAAGCAGTGCCAAAAAAAGAGAGAAATAAAAAAGAAGAGGATAATAAAGAAGCTCCTAAGGAAGAAGCTCCAAAAGCAGAAGCAGCTCCAGCAGCAGAAGCTCCTAAGGAAGAAGCTCCTAAGGAAGAAGCTCCAAAAGCAGAAGCAGCTCCAGCAGCAGAAGCTCCTAAGGAAGAAGCTCCAAAAACAGAAGCAGCTCCAGCAGAGGAAAAAAAATAATTTAAAGTTTATTTATGTGGCAAGCTCAAGTGTTTACACTTTATCCAGAAGTTTTTCCTGGTCCTTTATCTAAAGGGCTTTATGGAAAAGCTATATCAAATAATTTATGGAAACTAAAAGTTGTAAACATAAGAGATGCAGCTGATGACAAACATAAAACAGTAGATGATACACCTTATGGAGGTGGTTCTGGGATGTTGTTAAAAGCTGATGTTCTTGCAAAGTCCTTAGACGAAAATAAAAATGAGAATGAGAGAATCTTATACTTGTCACCAAAAGGAAAAAAGTTTGATCAAAATTTGGCAAAAGAGCTAGCTAATGAAAAATCATTATCAATAATTTGTGGTCATTTTGAAGGTGTAGATGAGAGAATACTTTCAACTAGAAAGATTGAGGAGATTAGTATTGGAGATTATATTTTGTCAGGCGGAGAGTCGGCAGCGTATGTAGTGATAGATAGCATTTTAAGATTACTGCCAGGTGTATTAGGAAATGAAAACTCTAAACTAGATGAAACCTTTGAAAATGGTCTTCTAGAGTACCCTCAATATACAAAACCTCAAATTTGGGAAGAAAAAGCCGTACCAGACGTACTATTATCAGGGGATCATAATAAAATTAAACACTGGCGTTTATCTCAATCTGAGGCTATAACACGCGACCGAAGACCAGATTTATGGGAAAAATATAAGAAAAACTAACTTGATACACACTAACATGAAAACAATTGAAGAAATAAATCAGCACAACGTTAAGAAAATACTTTCAGAGAAAAAAATTCCTGAATTTTATCCTGGAGATGTTGTTAAAGTTGGTGTGAGAATTACTGAGGGTAAAAAAGAGAGAATTCAATATTTTGAAGGGGTTTGTATTGCAAAAAAGAGTAGAGATTTAAATTCATCTTTTACTGTTAGAAAAATTTCTTTTGGGGAAGGTGTTGAGAGAACTTTTCCTTTATTTGGAACATTAATTGATTCAATTAAAGTTATCAGATCTGGTAAAGTAAGAAGAGCCAAACTTTATTATTTAAGGGACAGAACAGGTAAATCAGCAAGGATTGCAGAAAAAATTAGAAAAAAAATTGGTATTGATATAGATGTAAAACCAGAAACGGTTACAAAGGAAAATGTAGCCCCAGTAGCAGAAGCTCCAAAAGAAGAATTAGCTCCAGCTGGAGAAGCTCCTAAGGCAGATGCAGCACCAGCAGCAGAGGCTACCAAAGAAGAAGCTCCTAAAGTAGAAAAGTCAGAGGGTGCTTCAGAGAAAAAATAATATTTTTTCAATGGCCACAACACTTTACGATAAAATTTGGAAAGATCACTTAGTAGATCAACAAGATGATGGTACAGCATTATTGTTTGTTGATAGACACTTAGTACATGAGGTAACCAGTCCACAAGCTTTTGAAGGTTTAAGAAATTCAAATAGAAAAGTAAGACATCCTAAATTGACTTTAGCTGTTGCAGATCACAATGTTCCAACTACAGATAGAACGAAAGGAATTGCAGATAATGACTCAAAAATACAGGTAGAAACTTTAGAAGCGAATTGTAAAGAGTTTGGAGTACAACTTTTTAGTATGAATGACAAAAGGCAAGGTATTGTTCATGTAACAGGTCCAGAACAAGGCTTCACGCAACCAGGCACAGTTATTGTTTGTGGAGATAGTCATACCGCAACACATGGAGCATTTGGAGCGTTAGCTTTTGGAATAGGGACTTCAGAAGTCGAACATGTACTGGCTACACAAACATTAGTCCAAAAAAAAGCTAAAAATTTTAGAATTAATGTTAATGGTAAATTGCCTTTGGGTGTAACTTCAAAAGATGTCATTCTTCAAATTATTGGCAAAATAGGAACAGCAGGTGGAACGGGGTGTGTTTTAGAATATGCTGGAGATCTAATAGAGTCTTTGAGTGTAGAACAGCGTATGACTATTTGTAATATGACAATAGAAGGTGGTGCAAGAGCCGGATTGATCGCACCTGATGAAAAAATATTTCATTATCTAAAAGATAGACCCATGTCTCCTAAGGGTGAAAATTGGCAAAAAGCAATAGAATATTGGACTAGTTTAAAAACAGATTCCAGCGCAGATTTTGATAAAGAGATGAGTTTAAAAGCTGATGAAATTGTACCAATGATTACTTGGGGAACTTCTCCACAAGATGTAATAACTATTGATGGAAATATTCCAAATCCAAAAAATGAAAAAGATGAAGATAAAAAAAATTCATTAGAAAGGGCCCTAAATTATATGGGTTTAAAGCCTGATATGGCCGCCACAGATATTAAAATTGATAAAGTTTTTATAGGTAGTTGTACAAATGGCAGAATTGAGGATTTAAGAGAAGCGGCTCAGATATTAAAAGATAAAAAAATAGCTTCACATGTTCATGCCATGGTAGTTCCTGGCTCAGGATTGGTTAAGGAACAGGCAGAGCAAGAGGGATTGGATAAAATTTTTGTTAATTCAGGGTTTGAATGGAGAGAGCCTGGATGTTCAATGTGTTTAGCTATGAACGCAGATAAACTAAAACCAGAAGAAAGATGTGCATCTACATCTAATAGAAATTTTGAAGGAAGACAAGGAAGAGGTGGAAGAACTCATTTAGTAAGCCCAGGTATGGCAGCAGCAGCAGCTATTTCTGGAAATCTAGACGATGTTAGAAAGTACCAAAATTAAATGATAAAATTTCATACCCTTAAAAGTATCCCCGCATACTTACCAATAGTTAATATTGATACGGACATGATAATTCCAAAGCAATTTTTAAAAACAATTAAAAGAACTGGACTTGGAAAGAACCTTTTTTTTGAAATGAGATATGATGATAAAGGAAATAAAATAGACGACTTTGTTTTAAATAAAGCTCCATATAATAATTCAAAAATTTTGATAGCTGGAAATAACTTTGGATGTGGATCTTCTAGAGAGCACGCTCCATGGGCATTGTTAGATTTTGGCATCACTTGTGTAATTAGTTCCAGTTATGCCGATATTTTTTATAACAATTGTTTTAAAAATGGAATATTGCCAATAATTTTAGATGAGGGGAAAATAAAGGAGCTATCTGAGTATGCTAAAAGAAAAGAAGAGATTTTGATAGACCTTCCAGAAGAAAAAATAGTTTATGGAAACAACGCGATTAAATTTGAAATTGATCCTTTCAAAAAAAAATGTTTGATTGAAGGTTTAGATGATATTGCGCTTTCATTAGAAAAATCAGATAAAATTCAAATATTTGAAAATCATTTAAAAAATGAAAAACCATGGATTATGAATGATTAAAGTAAAAAAAAGAAAAATACTTTTACTCCCAGGCGACGGTATTGGCCCAGAGGTAATAAGTGAAGTTAAAAAAATCATAAACTGGTTTAATGATAAAAAATCTTTAGATTTTGAAATAGATCAAGAACTTGTAGGCGGTTGCTCATACGACAAACATGGCACCCCAATTACTGATGAGGTTTTTTATAAAGCTTTAGAAAGTGAAGTGATAATGCTAGGAGCAGTTGGCGGCCCCACATGGGACAATTTAGAATTTTCAAAAAAACCTGAAAGAGCATTATTAAAACTTAGAAAAGAGTTAAAACTTTTTGCAAATTTAAGACCTGCAATTTGTTTTAAACAATTAGTTGATGCCTCAACACTTAAGCCAGAGGTAGTTTCAGGATTAGATATAATGATAGTTAGAGAGTTAACTGGAGGTATATATTTCGGTGAACCAAGAGGAATTAAGCCAATTGAGAATGGGGAAAGAAAAGGAATAAACACTCACACATATACAACTAGTGAAATTTCAAGAGTAGCTAGAATTGCTTTTGATTTAGCTAGAAAAAGATCAAATAAAGTTACGTCTTGTGAAAAATCAAATGTAATGGAAGCCGGACAGTTATGGAAAGAAGAAGTTCAAGAGCTTCATGATAAAGAATACAAAGATGTAGAATTAAGTCATATGTTGGCAGATAATTGTGCTATGCAGCTTTTGAGAAATCCAAAACAATTTGATGTGATTGTAACCGACAATTTGTTTGGAGATATGTTGTCAGATCAAGCTTCAATGTTAACTGGATCATTAGGCCTTTTACCATCTGCATCCTTAGGCGCAAAAAATAAGGATGGTGAGATGAGAGCAATGTATGAGCCTATTCACGGGTCTGCTCCAGACATTGCTGGAAAAGGTATCGCAAATCCGATTGCTTCAATTTTAAGCTTTGCAATGGCATTAAGATATTCACTAGATCTTGATAAAGAAGCAGATATTTTAGAAAAAGCAGTTCAAGACGTTCTTAACGATGGTTTAAGAACTAAAGATATAATGTCATATAGTATGAAAGAAACATCTACCTCAGCAATGGGTGATGCGATAATTTCAAAATTGCAATAAAAAAGGAATTATTCTAAGGTTCAGAAATGCCAAGTTACACAGCTCCAGTAAAAGACATGATGTTTCTCTTTGAAAAATTAAGAGACAATAAAAATTATAACGAGCTTGATAAGTATAATGAGGTAACACCAGACTTGGTAAAAGATATTTTGGAGGAAGCGGCTAAAATAAATCAGAATTTAATTTTACCACTTGCTAAAGTAGGAGATGAAAATCCAGCTGTTTTAGAAAATGGTATTGTTAGAACACCTCCAGGATATAAAGAAGCATACCAGAAATATATTGAAGATGGCTGGACATCTTTGTCTTGTGATCCTAAATATGGTGGCCAAGGGATGCCAAAAACTGTAAGTGCATTCTTTGATGAAATGTTATCTTCAGCAAGTCTATCATTTAAATTATACAGCGAATTAAGTATTGGTGCCTATAATTGTATAAATCACCATGCATCAAATGAAATAAAAGATAAATATTTACCAAAAATTGTTGAAGGTAAATGGAGCGGCACGATGTGTTTAACAGAGCCGGTTTGTGGAACAGATTTAGGTTTATTAAAAACTAAAGCAATCAAACAGTCTGACGATACGTATAAAATTAGTGGGCAAAAAATATTCATAACTTCGGGCGACCACGACTTAACTGAAAATATCATTCATTTAGTTTTAGCAAGATCTGCCGACTCTCCGTCTGGCACTAAGGGTATTAGTTTATTTCTAGTTCCAAAATATATTGTTAATGAAGACGGCAGTGTCGGTCCGAGAAATGGTGTTTCAACCGGATCTATTGAAAGCAAAATGGGAATTAAAGGTTCAGCTACATGTGTATTAAATTTTGATGATGCAACTGGTTATATGATTGGTACTAAAGACAAAGGCCTTAGTGCCATGTTTACTATGATGAATTTAGAAAGAATAGTTGTTGGTATTCAAGGTTTAGGAATCTCTGAAATTGCTTATCAAAACTCACTTGCTTACGCAAAAGAGAGAAAGCAAGGAAAAACGAATAATTCTAAATCTTCAAATGGTGCAGATTTTATTATTGAACATGCAGATATTAGAAGAACTTTACTGAATATGAAATCAATAATTGAGGGTGAAAGAGCTTTATGTTTTTGGTTGTCTCAACAAACAGAGGTGAGTCTTTATCATCCAGATGAAAAGATTAAACATAATGCTTCAGATTATGTTTCATTAATGACACCTGTAGTTAAATCATTATTTACTGATTTAGCAATGGAAATCACAAGCGATGCGATGCAAATACACGGTGGATACGGTTATACGAAAGATCAAGGCATAGAACAGTTGTATCGAGACAATCGTATTACTCCTATTTATGAAGGAACAAATTCAGTGCAAGCAGCGGATTTAGTATTTAGAAAATTGTTTAATAAAAATGGTGATATTATTAATAAGTTTTTAGAAATGATCAAGTCAGAATGTGCGTCTAAAAATGGAAAAGTAAAAACATTTTCCAAAGAATTAAATTATTATCTAGATATATTTTCTAAGTTTACAGACTGGATAAGAGATAAAAATAAAATTGAAAAAGATGATGTAAGTGCTGCAGCAAACGACTATTTAAAAAGTTTAGGATACATCTCAATTGCGTACGCTTGGATTAAAATTTTGGATGTAAGTTTTAATGATTTTGATACAAATGAGGAGTTTTATAGTGATAAGATAAATACCGCTAAATTTTATTTTGACAAAGTTCTACCTCGAGCTGAGTATCACTACAAATCCGCAATTTCTGGAAGTTCAAACATTATGAATTTTAAATTTAACTAGGAATGAGCCATTACGATACAAATTTAGATAAAAATAAAGCTAATCACGTACCGCTAACTCCATTAACATTTTTAAAAAGAGCAAAAGAAATTTATCCAAATTATGAAGCTTTAATATATGAGGATAGAAAATACACTTGGGAAGAAGTTTATAAAAGAGTTGTAAAATTTGCTAGCGCATTGTCAAAAATAGGCGTTAAAAAAGGCGATACAGTTTCATTCTTGGCATTTAATACACCAGAAATTTTTGAAGCACATTACTCAGTGCCAATGACGGGTGCAGTTATTAATACTATAAATATAAGATTAGATGCTAAAACAATTTCTTACATTTTGGATCATAGTGAAGCAAAAGTGCTTGTAGTAGATAGACAATTACATGGGGAAGTACAAAAAGCATTAAAATCTCTAAATAAGAAAATTACTATAATTGACATTAATGATGAATATGCTGATCAGTCTAAATTAGAAAAAATTGGAGACTTAGAATACGAGAGTTTTTTAAATACAGGTGATGAAAATTTTCAATGGGAAATGCCAGAAGATGAGTGGCAAGCAATATCATTGAGCTATACATCAGGAACTACAGGAAATCCAAAGGGTGTAGTATATCATCATAGAGGAGCATATTTAATGTCAACAGGAAGCTCAGTAGCCTGGAATATGCCAAACAGATTAAATTTTTTGACAGTTGTTCCAATGTTTCATTGTAATGGTTGGTGTTATCCGTGGACAGTTCCAATGCTAAATGGTCGAACAATTTGTTTAAGAAATATAGATATTAAAAAAATTTTTGAACTAATTGATAAATATCAAATTACACACTTTGGTGGTGCACCAATAGTGTTAAATATGATTACTGGAGCACCTGAGAGCGATCAAAAAAAATTAAAACAAAAAGTTTATGTGCTAACTGCTGGAGCTCCTCCTCCAAGTATAATTTTTAAGAAAATGAAAGCTCTTGGTTTCGAAGTAATGCATGTATACGGTTTAACAGAAACTTACGGGCATGTTACTCAGTGTGCTTGGAATGATGAGTGGAATGATTTTGATGAAGAGAAGCAAAATGAAATTAAAGCAAGACAAGGTGTCAAATATCCAAACACTGAAGGAGTAACTATTTTAGATCCTGAAACAATGAAGGAAGTCCCTAAAGATGGAAAGACAATTGGTGAAATTATGATTAGAGGAAATGTTGTAATGAAAGGATATTTTAAAGATAAAGATGCAACTGATAAAGCTATGAAAGATGGATGGTTTCATAGTGGCGATTTAGCTGTAATGCATCCTGATGGATACATAAAAATTCAGGATAGATCAAAAGATATAATTATTTCTGGTGGAGAAAATATTTCTTCAATTGAAATTGAGAATACTCTTTCTAAACATCCATCTGTTTCTATTGCTGCAGTTGTTGCAAAACCTGATGAAAAATGGGGAGAAGTACCATGTGCATTTATTGAAGTAGTCAAAGATAAACCAGTTAGCGAAAAAGAATTAATTGATTTTTGTAAAGAGACATTGGCAGGTTTTAAAGTTCCAAAAAAAGTTATTTTTTGTGAACTGCCAAAAACTTCAACAGGAAAAATACAAAAATTTGAATTAAGAAAACAAGTTTAGGTAATTTTGATTTTTCAGATTGAAAATAAAAACATCCATGCCTCAGATGCTGGACAGGGAATAGATCTGGGTAAAGAGACTATTGTATTTCTTCACGGAAGTGGTCTTTCCCACATAGTATGGTCTTTAACAGAACAATTTTTTTCTAATAAAAATTTTAATGTTTTGTCTGTAGATTTACCAGGCCATGGAAATTCTGATGGTCCTTGTCTAGACACAATTGAAAAAATTGCTGATTGGTTAGAACAAGTATTTATCTCATTAAATTTAAAAAAATTGACTTTAGTTGGACATTCTCAGGGATGCCTGGAGATACTTGAGTACGCATCGAAATATAAAAATAGATTGAAAAAAATAGTATTTATTGGTGGTTCAAATAAAATGCCAGTTCATTCAGATTTAATTGATTTAGCAAAAAATGGTGATTCTGATGCAGTCAGATTAATGATGAAATGGGGATATGAAGGATCAAAAAAATTCATTGGAGGTAATCCTGTAGAAAAAATTATTCAGTCTCCAAGAGATATTAGAGAAATATTGGCAGTCGACCTTGTTGCTTGTAATAATTATAAAAATGGAACTGACGCAGCAAAATCAATAGAATGCCCATCTTTATTTATTTTTGGATCCTTAGATAAAATGGTAAATTTAGAAGCAGGTAAGAAATTTTCTAATTTAGTCAAAAATCCAACAGTACACATAATTGAAGGATGTGGTCATATGATTATGATTGAAAAAGCATTTGAAATGAGAGACAAGGTTTTAGAATTTTTAAATAAATGAAAACTTTTTCAATAGCAAAATCAAGAAGACTTAGAGGTACTCCTTATACTTCAAGAATAGAAAAACAAGGTGTTACAGCTTACACCATATACAATCATATGCTGCTCCCTGCTGCATTTGGTACACTGGAAGACTCTTACCATCATCTAAAAGAGCATGTACAGGTATGGGATGTTGCCGCAGAAAGACAGGTAGAAATTTCAGGAAAAGATTCTGCAAAATTAGTTCAATTAATGACCTGTAGAGATTTATCAAAATCAAAAGATGGAAGATGTTATTATTGTCCAATAATTGACGATAATGGAGGGCTCATTAATGATCCAGTAGTCTTGAGATTAAACGAAAACAAATGGTGGGTTTCTCTTGCTGACTCAGATGTAATATTGTTTGCTAAAGGATTAGCAATAGGAAATAAATTTGATGTTAAAATTATTGAACCTGATGTTGATATAATGGCAGTACAAGGCCCAAAGTCATTTAATCTAATGGAAAAAGTTTTTGGAGATAAGATTGTAAATTTAAAATTCTTTGGTTTTGATTATTTCGAATTTGGTGGTGATAAACATTTAATTGCAAGATCTGGGTGGTCTAAACAAGGTGGTTATGAAATTTATGTTGAGCATAATGACTCAGGATTAAAATTATATGATCATCTTTTTGAAATAGGAAAAGAATTTAATATTAAACCAGGATGTCCTAATTTAATTGAAAGAATTGAAAGTGGGTTACTTTCATATGGAAATGATATGGACAATGGAGATAATCCATATGAGTGTGGATTTGATAAATACATTAATATAGATAGTGATATTGATTTTTTAGGAAAAGAAAAACTAAAACAAGTCAAATCAGATGGAATTAGAAAAAAACTAATGGGGGTAAAGTTTGATACAGATAAAATTAGTCTTACAGGCTCGTTGAATCTTACCGATCAAGATAATAAAATAATAGGAGAATTGAGATCAGCCTGTTATTCGCCACATTTTAAAAAAGTTATTGGTATCGCCATGATGAAAAAAGACTACTGGAATACTGATCAAGACGTAAAAGCTAAGATAAATAGCGAAAATTGCACCGGTAAAGTTTGCGATTTACCTTTTATTTAGTATAAAAGTTCTAAAAAATGAACATAGCTATAGTAGGTGCAACAGGTAATGTAGGAAGAAAAACTCTTGAGGTTTTTGATAAAAAAAATTTTAAGTTTGATAACTTGTATTTAGTTGCATCAGAAAATAGTGCAGGAAAAAAAATCAAATTTAGAGACAAAGAATATGAAATTGAAAATTTAGAAAACTATGATTTTTCAAAAGCAAACATAACTTTTTTTGCAGCTGGAGGAAAAATTGCAGAAAAGTATGCAGAAAATGCAGCTAAAAATACTATAGTAATTGATAATTCAAGTTTTTTTAGAATGGATCCAGAAGTTCCTCTTATTGTTCCACAGGTAAATGGATCTGATATAAAAAAAATGAAAAAAAATATAGTAGCAAATCCAAACTGTTCAACTGCACAACTTGTTATTGCACTTAAACCACTTCATGATTTATTTAAAATAAAAAGAGTTGTGGTTTCAACTTATCAGTCTGTTTCAGGGGGTGGAAAGGCTCCAATGGATGAATTAATTGAACAAACTAAATTATACTTAGAAGGAAAAAAAATAGAGTCAAAAAATTTTACCAAACAAATTGCATTTAATATCATTCCTCACATAGATGTATTTGCTGATGATGGTTATACAAAAGAAGAATTAAAAATGGCGAATGAAACAAAAAAAATTTTAGATAATAAAATTGAACTTACGGCAACATGTGTAAGAATTCCAGTTCTAGTATCACATTCTGAAGCTGTAAATATTGAGTTTGAAAAACCATATAATTTAGAAAAAGTTAGAAATGCACTTAATAATGCGGAAGGATGTGTGGTTATTGATAAAAGGGAAAACGGTGGCTATAGCACTCCAATTGAAGCGACAGGGAGCAATGAAACTTACATATCTAGAATTAGAGAAGACAAAACAAATCCTAATTCTTTAAATTTATGGATAGTTTCTGATAACCTATTAAGAGGTGCTGCACTTAATTCTGTTGAAATTGCAGAAACAATAATTAAATCAAATTAAGGAAATGGAAAATAGACCTTTATCACCACATATACAAATTTATAAATGGCATATTTCTTCTTTGGTATCCATTTCACATAGAATTACAGGAATAATAAATTTTTTTGCAATTACTTTAATTTGCTTCTGGTTTGCTTATATGCTTTTAGGCGAAAGCAACTATCAAATAATAAATAACTTTTTAGAAACATTTTTAGGAAAATTCATTTTGATTAGTATAACTTGGTCATTCAGTTTTCAAATGTTAAGTGAGATAAGACATTTAATTATGGATTATGGTTATGGATTTGAGTTACAAAAAACAAAAGTTACTGGACTACTTGTTATTTTTGGATCAATAATTTTAACTATATTAATTTTTTTATTTGGGAGAGGTTTTGTATAATGTTACCTGCAACAAAAAAATGGATTTTTTTAAGAATAAGTTCAGTAATTTTATTACCTCTGATGTTTTGGTTTATAGTAAATTTAGTAAACTTTTATGACAAAACATATGTTGAAATAGTTGAATTTTTAACGGCTCAACCAACTAAAATTTTAATAGGGTTATTTTTAGTATTTTCTTATTTTTTTTCAGCTTTGAGTATAAGTGAGGTTTTTGAGGACTATATTAAAGACGAAAAAATCAAAAATGCCGCAAACAAAGCGCTTAATTTTTTTGCTATAGTAATTCCTATAATTACAATTATTGTAATATCTAACTTAGGTACATGAAAGAATATAATATCATAGATCATGAGTACGATGTTGTTGTACTCGGAGCTGGAGGCTCTGGATTAAGAGCAGCTGTAGGGCTGAGTGAAGCTGGATTAAAAACAGCTTGTATTTCAAAAGTATTTCCAACTAGAAGTCATACATCAGCTGCACAAGGCGGTATTTCAGCATCTCTAGGAAATATGGGTGAAGACGATTGGAGATGGCACATGTATGATACTGTAAAAGGTGCCGATTGGTTAGGTGACCAAGATAGCATTGAGTATTTGTGTAAAGAGGCGCCAAAAGCTGTATTAGAATTAGAACAATATGGAGTTCCATTTAGCAGAACTGAAGAGGGAAAAATATATCAAAGACCGTTTGGTGGTATGACAAAAAATTATGGTAATGGGATTGTTCAAAGAACTTGTGCAGCGGCAGATAGAACTGGTCATGCAATTTTGCATACACTTTATGGTCAAGCCTTAAAACACAACACAGAATTTTTTATAGAATATTTCGCGTTAGATTTGCTTATGAAAAATGGTGAGTGCAAAGGATTGATTGCTTGGAATTTAAATGATGGGACTATACACAGATTTAGAGCACACACAGTGATTATTGCAACTGGTGGATATGGAAAAGTTTATTATTCTGCAACATCTGCACATACATGTACAGGTGATGGTAACGCAATGGTTTTAAGAGCAGGTCTGCCATTACAAGATATGGAATTTGTACAATTCCACCCTACTGGTATATATGGCCATGGTACTTTAATAACAGAAGGTGCACGAGGAGAAGGAGGATATCTTACAAACTCTAAAGGTGAGAGGTTTATGGAAAGGTATGCTCCAAACGCAAAAGATTTGGCATCCCGAGATGTAGTTAGCAGGTCAATGTCAATTGAAATTAATGAGGGAAGAGGAGTTGGAAAAGAACAAGATCATGTCCATTTAAATTTAAATCATCTAGATAAAGAAATTATTGAAAGCAGGTTGCCAGGAATAACAGAGGCTGCAAGATTATTTGCAAATGTAGATATCACAAAAGAACCAATTCCAGTCGTACCAACAGTTCATTATAATATGGGAGGTATTCCTACAAATTATAAAGCAGAGGTATTAACTGTTAATGGCTCAGAAAAAACTGTGCCTGGATTAATGGCTATTGGTGAAGCAGCATGTGTTTCTGTTCATGGTGCAAATAGACTTGGATCTAATTCATTAATTGATCTAGTAGTATTTGGAAGAGCAGCAGCAAAGAGAGCTGCTGAATTAATAAAAAAAGGAACACCACATGAAGAAATCCCTGAGGCTGAAACTCAAAAATGTTTAGATAGGTTTGATAAATTAAGAAATGCTAATGGAAATAATAGCACTGCAGAATTAAGACTTTCAATGCAAAAAACTATGCAATCAAAGTGTGCTGTATTTAGAACAGAAAAAAATTTGAAAGAAGGTGTCGAGGATATTAGAAAAACCTATGATGGCATGGACTCTATATCTGTTAAAGATAGATCTTTGGTATTTAATACAGATTTAGTCGAAACCTTGGAATTTGATAATTTAATTAGACAAGCTGTAACAACCGTAGACTCAGCTTATCATAGAAAAGAAAGCAGAGGTGCACATGCAAGGGACGATTACCCTAAAAGAGATGATGTAAAATATATGCAACATACACTAGCTTGGTGTGATGGAAAAAATACTAAAATAAGTTATAGAGAGGTTCATAAGTCAACATTAACAAATGAAGTTCAATATTTCCCACCTCAAGAGAGAGTATATTAATGGTTCAAATTAGTTTGCCCAAGAACTCAGAAGTTAAAAAGGGCAAATACTTTCAAGATAAAACTGGTTCTAAAAATATTAGAAAAGTTAATGTATATAGATGGGATCCATCAACTGAGGAAAACCCAAGAATAGATACTTATGAAGTTGATATGGATAATTGTCCATCTAAAGTATTGGATATTTTAAATAAAATTAAAAATGAAATTGATCCGACATTAGCTTATAGACGTTCTTGCGCTCATGGAGTTTGTGGCTCATGTGCTATGAATATGGGAGGAAAAAATGGGCTTGCTTGTACAAAATCTCATGCAGAAATTGACGGTGACATCGACATTTATCCTTTACCACATTTAAAAGTTAAAAAAGATTTAATAGGGGATTTAGATGGCCTATATAAACAATATCAATCAATTGAACCTTGGTTAAAAAATAATTCAACGAGACAAACAAATGAAATTTATCAATCTAAAGATGATAGAGCAAAATTAGATGGCGCATACGAATGTATTATGTGTGCATGTTGTTCTACATCATGTCCAAGCTATTGGTGGAATGGTGATAAATATTTAGGTCCAGCAGTTCTCTTACAAGCTTATAGATGGATAATCGACAGTAGAGACGAAGATAGAAAACAGAGATTAAAAAAAGTTGCAGATGAATTAAAACTTTACAGGTGTCATACGATTTTAAATTGTACAAGTGCATGCCCTAAAGGCTTAAATCCTGCAAAAGCTATCGCAGAAATAAAAAAAATGTTAGCAACAGCTAATGTTTAAATAGACTAAACAAGAATTTTGCTTTAATAAACCTTATTCATG
Source organism: uncultured Pelagibacteraceae bacterium (assembly GCA_902623305.1). Lineage (GTDB taxonomy): Bacteria > Pseudomonadota > Alphaproteobacteria > Pelagibacterales > Pelagibacteraceae > Pelagibacter. The sequence continues at coordinate 1,350 of CACNTB010000006.1, read as the reverse complement.
AAACTAATTGAACACTTTGTAAATGGAAAAATAATTCCAGGTTCATCACTTAGAAATGGAAAAGTGTTTAATCCAGCTACTGGAGAGCAAGATACCGAAGTACGACTTGCAAGCAAGAGTGACTTGGATAGCGCTGTTGAAATAGCAAAAAAAGCATTTGAAACTTGGTCTCTAAAGCCTTCACTTCAAAGAGCAAGAATAATTTTCAAGTTTAAAGAGTTAGTTGAAAAAAATTCTGAAGAGCTCACAAAATTGATTGTCTCAGAACATGGAAAAGTTTATGAGGATGCAAAAGGATCTTTAACAAGAGGATTAGAGGTAGTAGAATTTGCTTGTGGAATTCCGCATTTGTTAAAAGGAGAGTATTCAGAAAATGTAGGTACAGATGTTGATAGTTATTCTATGAGACAGCCACTAGGTGTGGTTGCAGGAATTACTCCATTTAATTTTCCTGCAATGGTACCAATGTGGATGTTTCCTATAGCAATAGCTTGTGGGAATACTTTTATTCTTAAACCTTCAGAAAAAGATCCGTCCTGCCCCTTGAGATTAGCCGAATTACTCTCTGAAGCCGGTCTTCCAGACGGAGTGTTTAACGTAATAAATGGGGACAAAGAAGCTGTTGATGCAATTTTAGAAAACAAAGATATTAAAGCCGTTAGTTTTGTGGGTTCCACTCCTATCGCAAAATATATATACGAAAATTCAGCTAAAAATGAAAAAAGAGTTCAAGCTTTAGGTGGAGCTAAAAATCATTTAGTTGTAATGCCAGATTGTGATTTAGATGGAGCAGTAAATGGTTTAATGGGTGCTGCTTATGGTTCAGCTGGAGAAAGATGTATGGCTCAATCAGTTGCAGTTGCGGTTGGAGATATTGGTGATGAACTTGTATCAAGATTATCAAAAAAAGCTGAAGCTTTAAAAGTTGGTCCAGGAATGGATAAAGGATCAGAAATGGGCCCTTTGGTTACCAAAGAACATTTAGAAAAAGTTACAAGTTATGTTGATTTAGGTGTCAAGGAAGGTGCAAAGCTAGTAGTTGATGGTAGAGGTTTAAAACTTCAAGGTTACGAAAATGGTTTCTATATCGGCGGATGCTTATTTGATCATGTAAATAAAGATATGAGAATTTATAAAGAAGAAATATTCGGTCCAGTCTTATCAGTTGTTCGAGTAAAAACTTTTGAAGAAGCTGCAAAATTAATTAATGACCATGAGTACGGAAATGGAGTTAGTATTTATACGAGAGATGGCGATGCAGGCAGAACTTTTGCAAGTAAAATTCAAGTAGGTATGGTTGGTATTAACGTGCCTATCCCGGTTCCAATGGCATTTCATAGTTTTGGTGGT
>CACNTB010000005.1 GCA_902623305.1 uncultured Pelagibacteraceae bacterium | reverse complement strand
TCTAATAAATTTATAAGTAATTGTTTTGATATTGGATTAACTCTTTTAAAAAAATATAAAAGTAATAAATTTATTAATGGGCCAATTTCTAAGGAAAAATTTCTAAAAAAAAAATATCCAGGTGTGACAGAATATATTGCTAAAAAAGCTAATATAAAAAAATTTGCGATGCTCATTTATAACAGTAAACTCTCTGTATGTCCCTTGACAACTCACGTTCCTATAAAACAGGTTTCAAATAAAATAAAAAAAAAAGATATTTTTCAAAAAGTCTTGCTTATAAATAATTTTTATAAAAATATAAGAGGTTTCAAACCACGAATAGGAGTTTTAGGTCTTAATCCTCACTGTGAGAGTACATTAAAATTTAGTGAGGAAGATAAAATAATTCGTCCTGCTATTAATAGTCTAAAAAAAGTAGGTTATAAAATTAGTGGTCCATTTTCAGCAGATACAATATTTCTTAAAAAAAACAGAAAAAAATTTGATGTCATTTTAGGAATGTATCATGATCAAGTATTAACACCTTTAAAAACATTATATGAGTATGATGCAATAAATATTACTCTAGGATTACCTTTTTTAAGAATTTCTCCAGATCATGGTCCAAATACAAAAATGGTGGGTAAAAATTTATCAAATCCACTAAGTTTAATTAATGCAATTAACTTTCTAGATAGAAATTGATTAAAGCAAAAAAAAGTTTAGGTCAAAATTTTTTAATTGATCTTAATGTAATCAAGAAGATTGTTAGTGCTACTGAAATTAAAAATAAAACTATTTTGGAAGTTGGGCCAGGCACAGGTAATCTTACTAATGGTATTTTAGAAAAAAAACCAAAAAAAGTTTATGTTGTTGAAAAAGATGAAAAATTAGTAGAACAACTTGAAAAAAAAAAAATCAATAAATTAGTCATAATAAATGATGATATTTTAAAAATTGATGAAACAAATTTATTTAATGAAAAAGTAATTGTTTTTGGAAATTTACCCTATAATATTTCTACAGAGATACTTAGAAAATGGATAGTAAAAATTAATAATAATTTTTGGTTTGAGTGTTTAATTTTAATGTTTCAAAAAGAAGTTGCAGATAGAATAATTGCTAAATTTAATACATCCAACTACGGCAGATTAGCAATTTTAAGTAATTGGAAATTAAAAATTAGCAAAATATGTGATGTAAAACCAAATTCTTTTTTTCCAAAACCAAAGATAGAAAGCTCAGTATTAAGTTTTTTTCCTAAAAAAGATTTTGTCCAAATAACAAACCCAGAAAAGCTAGAGGTACTTACCAGAACTTTTTTCAATCATAGAAGGAAAATGATTAAAAAACCATTCAATCAATTATTCAATGGTAATCAAAAACTTCTAGAAAGATTAAAAATTGATTTAAGTTTAAGACCTCAAAATATTGATTTTGATCAATATTATCAATTAGCTTTGGAATATGAAAGGCTAACTAGTTAATTTATTCACATGATTTCTTACAAACTCTAAATCGTAATCTTTTGAGCCATTATTAATCTCAGCTTCGATCAAATTCTTTATCTTTAAAAAACATTTATTTAAATTTTCATTAATAACTACGTAATCATAATTTATCCAATGCAAAACATCTCTTTCAAATTGCTTCATTCTTTCCTCGGCAATTAATTTATCTTTCATATCTCGATTTGAGAGTCTTTTAAACAATTCATCTTTACTTGGTGGTAAAATAAAAAAAGTAATTAATTTATAATCTAATTTCTTATTTTTTATTTGATCAGCGCCTTGCCAATCAATATCAAATAAAACATTTTTGCCTTTATTTAATTTGTCAATTACTGGAGTTCGAGTTGTACCATATAAATTGTTATAAACTTTTGCATATTCTAGGAATTCTTGGTTTTGAATTAATCTTTCAAATTCATTCTCACTAACAAAAAAATAATCCTCGTTACTTTTTTCGTTTCCACGCGGTTGCCTAGTGGTATGTGATATGGAAATCTCAAAGTTATCTATGTCGGATAACAATTTAACTAATGTTGTTTTTCCAGCTCCTGATGGAGAGGATAAAATTATCATTACCCCATCTTTTTTAAAGGGCATTTAGTTAACTAGTTTGCTTTCCCTTCTATAAACCTAATGGCATCTCCAACTGTAAGAATTTTTTCAGCTTCACTATCTGAAATTTCTGATCCAAATTCTTCCTCAAAGGCCATAACAAGTTCTACAGTATCTAAACTATCTGCGCCAAGGTCATCAATAAAACTTGATTCTTCTTTTACTTTAGCTTCATCTATACCTAAGTGATCTGCTACAATTTTTTTAACTTTGCTTGAAACTTCTTCTGACATATTGATCCTTTTTTGTTATAAATTCTTATTAGTTTAAATACCTATTTTGTCAAGCCATATACATACCCCCATTAACATGCAGGGTTTCACCATTTATATAACTTGATTGATCTGAGCATAAAAAAAGTACTGCATTTGCAATATCATCAGGCTCTCCAAGACGCGCTGAGGGAATTTTTGATATTATACTGTCTTTAAACTTATCATCTAATTTCTCAGTCATTGCTGTTTTAATAAAACCAGGAGAAATACAATTTATATTTATGTTTTTCTTTGCATATTCAATTGCTAAACTTTTTGACATTGCAATTATACCTGCTTTTGATGCTGTGTAATTAGCCTGTCCAAGATTACCCGTATGACCAACAACAGATGTAATGTTTACAATCTTGCCAGATTTATTTTTAAGCATTTTTTTAATTGCTGATTTACTTATTAAAAAAGTTGAAGTTAAATTAATATCAATTACTTTTTGCCATTCCTCTAAACTCATTCTTATCGCCAAGTTATCTTGTGTGATACCAGCATTGTTCACAATACAATCCAAATTTCCACCAAGTTCTTGTGTTGCATCTTCAACAAATTCCTCAACTTTATCACTTTTAGAAATATCAAACTTTAATGTTTTAATATTTCCATATTTTTCTTTTAGCTTATCAAGTTTTTCTGTCTTTGTACCTGAAGCTAAAATATTTGCTCCAGCTTGATTTAATTTTTCAATTATAGAATTTCCAATTCCACCTGAAGCACCTGTAACAATAATATTTTTATCTTTTAAATCTGTCATATTTTTAAACTTTCAATATCACTTTGGTTATTAATTGTGTTAATTTTAACATCTCTACTAATTCTTTTTACCAAACCTGACAAAACTTTCCCAGGACCAATTTCTATAAAATGATCTATATCATTTTCCATCATATGAATTATACTTTCTCTCCATCTAACTCTATTTTCTATTTGCTTTATTAAGAGATTCTTAAGCTCATTCAGATCCTTAATTTCATCAGCAGTCACATTTGAAATTAATTTATTTTGTCCATTTTTAAAATTTAGTTTATTCAACTCAATTTTCATAATTTCTGTAGCTTTACTCATCAAATCACAGTGAAAAGGTGCACTTACGGGAAGTTTAATATTTTTTATTGATTTATCCTTTAAAATTTGAATTAACTTTTCTAAATCCTCTTTTTTTCCACTTAAAACGATTTGACCTTCAGAATTATCATTTGCAATTTGCACTTTTAGATTATCTCTATGTTCTATCAAAATTTTTTCAATTACGTCAATTGTTGATCCTAATACTGCAACCATCCCTCCCTTTCCTTTTGGTACAGAGTTTTGCATTGCATCTCCTCTGATTTTTAGTATTTTTAAAGTTTCTGAAAAATCTATATATCCCGCGCATGACAAAGCCGAATATTCACCTAAAGAGTGTCCAGCAAAATATTTTGCTTTATTTAAATCTAAGTTAAATTCTTTCTTAACTAAATTGAATATTGAATAACTGATTAAAAATATTGCTGGTTGTGTGTTAATAGTTAGATCTAATTCTTCTTTTGGTCCCTCCAATATAAGCTTAGAAATAGAAAAATTTAGTGTATCATCTGCCTGTTTAAACAATTCTTTTACTATATCAAATTGATCATAAAGTTCTTTTCCCATGCCTACTAATTGGGATCCCTGACCTGGAAAAATTACCGAAAACATATAAAAAAAACTAACTATTTTGCCTTTTTAACTATTGTAATTGAACTTTTATAATAGTATATCCTCACTTTTTATTAAAGAACTTAAATGAATTTATACGAACACACTATTATAGCTAGGCAAGATACTTCACCCAGTGAATTAAAGCAACTAACAGAAAAATATTCTAAAATTGTTGAAAAAAATGATGGGGAGGTTGTTAAAACCGAAAACTGGGGATTACTAAACCTATCTTACCTTATAAAAAAAAATAAAAAAGGTAGTTACATACACTTTAAAATAAAAGGTAGAGGAAATGTAATTGATGAACTGGAAAAAAATGAAGCTATTGATAAAAAATTACTAAGGTATTTGACAGTTAAAGTAAAAAAATTTGATTTAGAAACAAACTACTTTGGGAAAAAAGAAGATACTGAAAAAAAAGAAAGTGTTAAAAATTAATGCCAAAAAGACAAAGTGGAAATAAAAAAGGTAAACAAAGTAACTTTGCAAAATTAAGTATTTTTCAACCAAATAAATACAAATTTAAAAAAACTTGTCCTTTATCATCAAAAGGTGCTCCTGAAGTGGATTATAAAAACATAAAACTCTTACGAAAATATGTATCTGAAAATGGTAAGATTTTACCTTCAAGAATTACAAATGTATCTCAAAAAAAACAAAGAGAACTTTCTCTTTCAATTAAAAGAGCTAGAAACTTAGCACTTATATAAAATGAAAGTAATTTTATTAGAAAACGTAAAAAGAATTGGATCTATTGGTGAAGTAATAGATGTAAAAAGAGGTTTTGCGAGAAACTTTTTAATAGCAAATAAAAAAGCTCTATATGCATCAAAAGAAAATATAAAAGAAGTTGAAAAAATTAAAGCTGAATTATCTAAAAAAGATAACGAAAAGAAAAAAGAAGCTTCTCAAATAGCTGAACAAATTAATGGAAAAGAATATTTAGTAAAAAAACTAAGCACAGAAAATAATGAATTATATGGTTCAGTTAAACCAACAGAAATTTCAAAAATTATTCACGAAGAAAATAAAATCGAAATCAAACCTTCAATGATACAGCCAGTTGAAGAAATAAAAGCTTTGGGTAAGTTTAAAGTAAAAATTTCTTTACACTCAGAAGTTGATGCTGAAATTACTATTAATGTTTTATCAGCTGAAACAATTCAATAATTATACATTATTTTCCCCAGTATAAATTTTCAATTTGATTTAATCGATTTTCATGTAAATTTATTCTCATGGAAAACAATTTAAGTATTGTCAAAGATCAATTTAAAGAATTACCTAATAACATTGAAGCTGAACAAGCTGTAATAGGATCTATACTTGTAAGCAATGATATTTTTGATGAAATAAATACAATAATTTCAAGTATTAACTTTTATGATCCAATGCATCAAAAAATATTTGAAGCAGTTGAAAGTCTTATCTACAAAGGAATGTTAGCTAACCCAATTACCTTAAAAAATTATTTTGAAGATGAAAAAGATGACCTTAATGTTCCAGAATATTTAGTTAAGATTACAAAGTTTTCTACATCAGTTCGACAAGCAATAGAATATTCAAAAATAATTTATGATATGTTTGTAAGAAGGGAATTAATTAAAATTTCCGAACAAACAATAGATAATGCTAAATTAAATGATTTAGATTCAAACGGTCAAACTATAATAGAGAATTCTGAAAGATTGTTATTTGATTTAGCTGAAAAAGGTTCTTTTAATTCATCTCTTGTAAAATTTGATGAAGCAATGAGACAAACTATTGAAATGGCATCTGCAGCTTACAAGAATGAAGAGGGAATCGTTGGAGTGCCAACCGGTTTAAGAGATTTGGATGATAAGCTTGGTGGATTGCATCAATCTGATTTAATTATTATCGCTGGTCGACCATCAATGGGAAAAACTTCTCTTGCTACGAATATTGCATTTAATGCTGCTCAAAAATTACAAGATAGTGGAAAAAAATCTACTATAGCTTTTTTTTCACTCGAAATGTCATCTGAACAATTATCAACCAGAATAATATCTGAGCAAGCTAGAATTAGCTCAGACTATATTAGAAGAGGAAAAATTACTGATGATCAATTTGATAAATTTTTAGAAACATCAAAAAATATAGCTGACCTTCCACTTTACATTGATGAAACTCCTGCGATTAGTGTTGCAGCACTTAGTAATAGAGCACGGAGGATAAAAAGATTATTTGGTTTAGACATGATTTTAGTCGACTACATCCAATTGATGCGAGGCACTACGTTTAACAAAGATGGAAGAGTCCAAGAAATTTCTCAAATAACACAAGGACTAAAAGCAATTGCCAAAGAACTTGCTGTTCCAGTTGTTGCGCTATCACAACTATCAAGACAGGTAGAGCAAAGAGATGATCATAAACCTCAATTATCAGACTTGAGAGAATCTGGTTCTATTGAACAAGATGCTGATGTTGTAATGTTTGTTTATAGAGAAGGATATTACCTGCAGAGAAAAGAACCTCGTGAAGCGACAGTTGAACATGCTGAATGGCAAGCAAAAATGAATGAGGTTGCACATTTGGCTCAAATTATAATTGGAAAACAAAGGCATGGTCCTATTGGCAATGTAACTCTTGAATTTGAAGAGAGATTTACAAAATTTAAGGATACTCAATTAAGTTAAATTCCAATATAAAGAGCTTGAATGATAGCTCATTTTTATCAAAACCTTATACTTAAAAATCCCAAAGCAATATTTATATTGTTAATTATTGCTATTTTAAGTTTTGGATACTATTCAAAAAATTTTAGGCTAGATGCTTCATCAGAAACCTTATTGATAGAGGGTGATCCAGATTTAGCATATTTGAAAGAAGTCTCTGAAAGATATGGATCTAAGGAATTTTTGATTCTTACTTATACACCAAATGAGGGAATGGCAACTGACTCATCAATTAATAATTTATTAAGTTTAAAATATAAAATTCAGAGCCTTAATTGGGTCCATAGTGTGATTACATTATTAGACATTCCTCTATTAAATAATTCAGAAGCTCCTCTTCATGAAAGGCTAGAAAACTTTAAAACATTAAAAGATGAAGATGTTGATAGAGATCGAGGTTTTAAAGAAATTTTAAATAGTCCTGTTTTTAGAAATTTTGTCATTAGCGAAGATGGTAAAACTAGTGGAATTATTGTTAACATTAAACAATCTCAAAAATTAGAAGATATAGAAAATAAATCAAAAAAAGAAGTTGAGCTAATTAAAGATCAAATCAAAAAACAAAACCACCAGAATATTTTAGAAATTAGACAAGTTATTCAAAGTTATGGTGATGTTGGAAAGATTTATCTAGGAGGAATACCAATGATTGCTGATGATATGATGACTTTTATCAAAAGCGATATAATAGTTTTTGGTTTGGGTGTTCTATTATTTATAGTTGCCACTTTATGGTTTGTTTTTAGAAACCCTCTTTGGATTGTAGTTCCTATAAGCAGTTGTCTTTTTTCTGTGATAATAATGACGGGATTACTTGGATTGCTAGGATGGAAAGTTACAGTCATCTCATCAAATTTTATTGCACTTATGTTGATTTTAACAATGGCAATGAATATTCATATGAGTACTAGGTTTCTTCAGCTTAAAAAAGATTTTCCATCAAAAAATAATTTTGAAATTATTTCCTTAACAACTTCAAAAATGTTTTGGCCAATTCTTTATACTGTTCTAACAACAATTTTTGCATTCTTATCTTTAATTTTTAGTGAAATAAAACCTATTATTGATTTTGGTTGGATGATGACTTTTGGGCTAATTACATCATTCATCATTACATTTACTTTGTTACCTACTCTTTTAAACTTTGCGCCTACAAACAATATTTTAGTCAAGAAAGAACAAAAATCTAGAATTACAAATTTACTTGGCCTAATTTCTCTAAATAATAAAAACTCAATCTTCCTAGCAACCGGACTAATTGTAATTTTGAGTGTTTTTGGAATAAGCAAGTTAGAGGTTGAAAATAGTTTTATAAATTATTTTGACAAGAATACCGAGATTTATAAGGGTATGAAACTTATAGATGAGGAGCTTGGTGGAACCACCCCTTTAGAGATTATTATAAAATTTCCTCAGAAGGAAAAGATTAAAAAATCTGAAGAAGATGATGAATTCGAGGATTGGGGTGATGAAGAAGATACTAATGATGAAAAATACTGGTTTACCAAAGATAAAATTGATCTAATTACATCTGTTCATAATTACCTAGATAGCTTACCAGAAATTGGTAAAGTTTTATCTTTTTCATCAATTATTGAAGTAGCTACTCAATTAAATAATAATAAGCCTTTAGGTACTTTAGAAATGGGAGTGCTTTACTCTAAAATTCCTGAGAGCATTAAAACTGAAATCATCGATCCTTATCTCTCTATCAAAGATAATGAGGCTCGAATTAGTTTAAGAATTATAGACTCGCTGGAAGATTTAAGAAGAAATGATTTAATTAACAAAATTAATTTTGATCTAAAAGATAGATTTGGTTTAGAAGAAAATGACTATAAACTGGCAGGTGTATTAATATTATTTAATAATTTATTACAAAGCTTATTTAAATCTCAAATTTTAACATTGGGATTAGTTATGATTGGAATATTTTCAATGTTCATAATCTTATTTAGAAATATTAGGCTTTCATTGATTGGTGTTGTTCCAAATTTTATTGCTGCTTTTTTTATATTAGGAATAATTGGATTATTAGGAATACCATTAGATATGATGACAATAACTATTGCAGCAATTACAATAGGAATTGCAGTAGATAACAGTATTCACTATATTTACAGATTTAAAGAAGAGTTTAATAAAATTAAGGATTACAATAAAACATTAAAAACTTGTCATTCAACTGTTGGGGTTGCTATACTCAACACTTCAATTACGATTGTTTTTGGATTTTCAATTTTGGTGTTATCGAAGTTTATCCCAACAATTTATTTTGGTGTGTTTACTGGCCTGGCTATGCTATTGGCTATGATATCGGTATTAACACTACTTCCTGCTTTAATCTTAATTATTAAACCTTTTGGCGCGTCCTCTTAATGTTAGAAATCGTAAAAGATTTTTATAAAGCAATATCAATAATTGATTTAATTTATTTAATTTTAACAACCCTTTCTTTAGTAAATTGTTATAAAAAAGGCTTCATTTTAAGTATACTTTCAATGGCAAAATGGTTGCTGGCATACATAATTACATTAATTCTATTTCCAAAAATTAAACCCTATGTAAAAGACATAATCGATAATGAATATGTGCTAGATATTGGTTTGGGAATAATAATATTTGTGGTTGTTATCTTTTTAGTACTATTAATTAATAAAGGAATCAGTAAAGCAGTCAGATACACTGGAATCGGTGGCTTAGATACGACATTTGGATTCTTTTTTGGTTTTATAAGAGCTTACATTATTTCTGTATGTATCTTTTCAGGTGTTCATATCGTTTATAATTATGATAAATGGCCAATAAATTTTAACAAATCATACGTCTTTCCATATTTAGAAAAAGGTAGTAGTTATCTGATAAAAGAATTTCCTAATGAAAAAACATATAAAGATTCTAAAGAAAAAATTACAGAGCTATAATCCAAGACTAAATGAAGAATGTGGAGTTTTTGGTATTAGTAATACAAAAGATGCTTCAGCTCTAACTGCGCTAGGGCTTCACGCTTTACAACACAGAGGTCAAGAAGGTTGTGGAATAGTTACTTTTGATGGAGAAAAATATTATTCTGAAAAAAGATTTGGTTTAGTTGGTGACAATTTCAACAAAGAAAAAGTGCTTAATAATCTCAAAGGAAATTATGCGATTGGCCATAACAGATACAGCACAACTGGAAATAATATATTAAGAAATATACAGCCTTTTTTTGCTGATACCAATGCAGGTGGTATTGGAGTTGCGCATAATGGAAATCTTACTAATTCAATTGCTTTGAGAAATAAATTAGTTGAAGAAGGAGCTATATTTTACACTACTTCAGATACTGAAACGATTGTTCAATTAATTGCTAAATCGAAAAGACCAAAAAAAATTGACAAAGTAATTGATGCAATTTTTCAAATTCAAGGTGGCTATGCATTAGTCATGTTAACGCAAAACTCATTAATTGGGGTTAGAGATCCTTATGGCATTAGACCATTAGTTATTGGTAAACTTGGGAATAGTTATGTTTTAGCATCAGAGACTTGTGCATTTGATATTATTGGTGCAAAATTTTTAAGAGAAGTTGAAAATGGTGAGTTAGTTTTAATTGAAAATAATGAACTAAAAAGTATTAAACCATTCCCTAATAAAAAAGTTAGACCTTGTGTATTTGAGTACATTTATTTTTCAAGACCAGACAGTCTAATAGCGGGGAAAACAGCATATGAACATAGAAAAAATATTGGAAGAGAACTTGCGAAAGAAAACGATACTGATGCAGACATAGTTGTTCCAGTTCCAGATTCTGGGAATGCAGCTGCTATGGGTTTTGCACAAGAATTAAAAATGAATTTTGAACATGGATTAATTAGAAATCACTACGTTGGAAGAACTTTTATCGAACCAAGCCAAAAAAATTAGGAGCTTAGGTGTAAAACTAAAACTAAATGCTAATCAAACAACAATTAAAGATAAAAAAATAATTCTAATTGACGACTCTCTTGTTAGAGGAACAACATCATATAAAATTGTAAAAATGTTATATGATGCTGGTGCAAAAGAAGTTCATGTTAAAATTGCATGTCCAGAGATAAGATATCCTGATTTTTATGGGGTAGATACACCCACCAAAAAAGAATTATTAGCAGCCAATAAAACCAATGATGAGATTTGTGAATATATAGGAGCTAAATCTTTAAAGTTTTTATCAATTAATGGATTATACAAAGCTCTTGATTTTAAAAAAAGAAATGAAAGTTACCCTCAATTAACAGATCATTATTTTACTGGAGACTATCCTGTTGAATTAGTGGACGAATTAGGAGAAAATAAGATTACACAACTTTCTTTATTAAGTTCTATGTCAAAAGTTTAATATGAAAAAAGTTAATTTTACTCAAATGAAAGATGGTAATAAAGAAGATTATCAACTTTTAGAAAAATATGAAAAAAAATTTGAGAGAGATACCGCTAAAAGAATCTTAAAATATCTTTCTGAGCAAACCACAACATTAGAGGGGTATAAAATTACAAGATTACAGCATTCATTACAGGCAGCAACTAGAGCATTTAAATCTGGAGAAAGTGAGGAAATGGTAGTAGCAACACTTTTGCATGATATAGGTGACGACTTGGCTCCAATGAACCATTCACAATATGCTGCATCAATAATTAGACCTTACGTATCAGAAAAAACATATTGGATAATTAAACATCATGGCCTATTTCAAACATATTATAGTGCTCATCACTTAGGTGGTGATAGAAATGCAAGAGACCAATTTAAAGATCATAAATATTATCAAGCAACAGTAGATTTTTGTGAGAAGTATGATCAATCCTCATTTGATCCAAATTATAAATCTATGAGTTTAGAGGATTTTTCTCCTATGGTTGAAAGAATATTTGCGAGAGATCCTTATTATTTTGTTTAAATAATCTAATAAATTACTATTTAAGTATTAATGATTAAAACAAAAGAACAAATAATAGACTATTTTAAATCCGGTATTAAGGAGACGAATAATTTCAAAATTGGAATAGAACATGAAAAGTTTCTTTTTTATAATAATAAAAGAATTGATTATCCAAAAATAAAAGAAATGTTTGAAGCTCTTCAAGAGTTTGGTTGGAAGCCATTTTTTGAAAAAGAAAATATTATTGGATTAAATAAAGGAGGTAAAAATATTACTCTTGAACCAGGTAATCAAATTGAACTTTCTGGAGATAAATTAAATCATATGCACGAGGCATGTGCTGAATCTCAACATTATTTGTTTGAACTTGAGCAAGTAACAAAGAAATTAGATATTAAAATTGTAAGTTCTGGCTTTGATCCATTTTCTAAATTAGAGGAGATTCCTAACAATCCTAAAGAAAGATATAAATTAATGACAAAAAGTATGCCTTTAGGGGGTGAGCTAAGTTTAGATATGATGTACAGAACATGCGGAACTCAATTGAATATAGATTATAAATCCGAAGATGATTTTAAAAAGAAGTTTTTTATAACAAATTCTATAGTTCCAATTACTATAGCTCTATTTGCTAATTCATCTATAGTCGAAAAAAAAAATAGCAATTATTTATCTTATAGATCAAAAGTATGGCAAAATACTTCAAGAGGTGGACTTCCAAAATTATTTTTCGAGAATTTAGATTTTGAAAAATATGCTGAATTCGTAATGAAATTTCCAATTCTTTTCATTCAACATGGAGATAAATATATCTCTGGATCTAATTATACATTTAATGATTTTATGAATGGTAAAATCAAAGAAATTGAAAATAGACTGCCAACAGAAAACGACTTAACAATTCATTTGAGCACAATATTTACAGAAAATAGGTTAAAAAAATATATAGAATTAAGATCTATGGATACTTGTGGATGGGATTGTCTGTGTTCTGGACCAGCTTTTTTTATTGGAATGCTTTACGGCAATTTAGATGAGGTGCATGAATTAATTAAAAAATGGGATAAAAATAAAATTATTAATGCCTATCTTGAAGCGCCAAGAAAGGGTTTTAATACAGAACTAATGGGCAAGGATTTGCATTATTGGGCTTCTACTTTATTAGATCTTTCACGTAAAGGTCTTAATAACAGAGATATATTAAGTAAAAAAGGAAAAAACGAAACCCTATTTTTAAATCATTTAAGAAAGGTCATTTTTAATAAATCAACAAATGCTGATTATATGATTGATAAATTTTCAAATAACGAAAATTTAGAAGAATTGTATGACCAGTAAAATTATTGCAATACAAGGAAACGATCCTTCAAAATTAAATCCTAAAACTGATACTAGTGTTTTTTTAGCGAATGAAATTCAGAGTAAAAAATATAAAATTTTCTATTATAGCCCAAAAAATCTTTCGATTATAAATTCAAAAGTTGTAGCTAAAGGTTTTTTTATTAAATTTAACTATGAAAATAAAAAGTTTTTTAAAATATTGAAAAAAAAAACGTTAGATCTTGCAAAATGTAAGTTTATTTTAATTCGCCAGGATCCTCCTTTTAATCTTGAATATATATCAACTACCTACATACTAGATAGAATAAAAAGTAAGGTTAAAATAATAAACAATCCAACATCTATAAGAAATATTTCTGAAAAGTTATACTCAGCAAAATATCAAAGATTTATGCCTAGCACAATTTTCACTAGAGACTTAAGTGAAGTTAAAAGTTTTATAAAGAAACATAAAAAAATAATACTTAAACCTATTCATGGTTTCAGTGGTAATGATATTCATTTACTGAATAAATTCGATGTAAAATTACTTAATAGATTCATAAAAAAACATGATCATATTATGTGTCAAAAATTTCTTCCTAAAATAAGTAAAGGAGATAAGAGAGTTTTTATTATTAATGGAAAAATATGTGGTGCAATTTCAAGAGTTCCAAAAGAAGGTTCATTTTTAAGTAACATGAGTAAAGGAGCTAAACCAATTAATATTAAATTAACAAACAAAGAAAATAAAATTTCAAAATTAATTGCAAAAGATTTAAAAAAAGAAAATATTTTTTTTGCGGGTATAGATTTTATCGATCAAAAACTAAATGGAGATATAAATGTTACATCTCCAACTGGACTTAAAACGCTTTTTGATCTGTCGGGAAAAAATCTAGCTAAAACTTTTTGGAAAGAACTTAGAGCATGAATAATTTAACCAATCAACAAAAAGGCTCTTTAATGGCATTTGTAGCAATTATGTTTATAACGCCTGACTCTTTACTTATTAGATTATCAAATATTGAAACTTGGGGAATGCTTTTCTATAGGGGTGCAATACCATTTATTGTGGTTCTTATTGGTCTTATTTTATTTTATAAAAATAAATTTTTTACAGCTTTGTTTAAAATTGGTTATCCTGGTATTTTTTATGTAATTAGTTTCTCTATTTGTAATATTACTTTTATTATATCAATACAAAATACCAATGTAGCAAATACATTATTAATGGTGGCTCTTGCACCAATGCTTTCAGCTATATTGGGAGCTATTTTTTTAAAAGAAAAACCAGATAAAAAGACTTGGGTTGCAATAATCATTACCTTTATTTCTTGTGTTTATATTTTTTACGACTCTTTAAGTCTTGGTAATTTTTATGGTGATATGTTTGGTTTGATAACATCTTTTGGATTAGCCTGTAATGCTAACATCGCAAGATATGCTAAATCAATCGATCTAGTACCTTCTGCTGTAATAGGAAAATTATGTGTTGCAATATTTGCCTTTTTCTTTGTAAAGGACTTCTCTTTAGAAGGTAATGATTTTTTCTATGTGCCCTTAATGTGTGTAATGTGTGTAGCAATACCATTTGTTTTAGTGACTATAGCTCCTAGATTTATAACAGCAGCCGAAGTTAATCTGTTTTTTCTACTTGAGACAATTCTTGGACCCTTGTGGGTTTGGATGGTTATCAAAGAACAACCCTCTAACGAGACTATTTATGGAGGTGTGGTTATTATTTTAACGATTGCAATTCATTCTTTGCTAGCCATAAAAAAAACACAAAACAAAAATACTTAGCCAACAAATATCAAAACTTAAAATTATAAATGCAAAAAGAAGTAAAGAAGTCTTGGGCTCTATTTATCGGGATAGGAGTAATGATGATTGCTCATGGATTGCAAATGCAAATTATGGGTATTAGATCGGTACTAGAGGATTTTAGTGTTTTTACAACTGGTATCTTTATGTCTGGATACTATGTTGGTTACTTTGTCGGTTCAAGAACCACACCTAATTTTGTTCAAAAAGTTGGTCATATAAGAGTATTTGCAGCATTTGCTTCACTTGCATCATTAAGTGCTTTAGTAGCTGTTGTTTACGTAAATCCATTCATGTGGACAATTAGTAGGTTCATAACAGGTATAAGTTTAGTTAGTTGTTATGTGGTTACAGAAAGCTGGTTAAATGATAGAGCAACAAATAAAAATAGAGGGCAACTATTATCTGCTTACATGATGGTAATCTATTTTGGGTTAGCCATAGGTATGCTGCTACTTAATATTAGCAAACCAGATGACTATGAACCATTTATATTAGTTTCTATTTTGCTTTCTATTGCACTTGTTCCTATTTTATTAACTAAAAGACCTGCCCCTAAATTTAAAAAAATAGAAACAATAAGTATTAAGGAATTGTTTAAAATTTCACCACTAGGTTCATTAAGTTCTTTCTTTACTGGTATTATTCACGCGGCATTCTTTTCTTTAATATCTGTTTATGCAACACTTGCTAAATTTAGTTTAGTTGAAACATCGATACTTTTGTTTATTTCAACAATTGCAGGAGTAATTGGCCAAGGGCCAATAGGTTATTTTTCAGATACATTTGATAGAAGAAAAGTAATCGTAATTACAACTTTTGGGAGTTCCTTCTTAGCTTTTATTTCAATTCTAACTTCAAATGATCCAATACAAAATATTTATTACATGGATGAATTTGCTTTTAGAAAAATTATATTTTTTATTGCTGTAGGTTTGTATTCAAGTTTATGTCTTCCTTTGTTTTCACTAAATCTTGCTCATACAAATGACTTCGTCCCTAAATCAAAATTTGTAGCAGCTGGAGGTGGTTTACAGTTGATCTTTGGTGTAGGTGCAATTAGTGGTCCTATTTTGTGTTCTATATTTATGGAATGGTTTGGTTTAAATGGTTTATTTGTTTTTTTAATTATTGCTCATGCGATTATTGGAATTTTTGGTTTATATAGAATGAGAGTCAGAGATACTGTGGAAAATCCAGACTCAACTTTTACTCCAGTCCCAGCTACAATAACACCAGCGGGATTGGAACTTGATCCTGATGCAAAACCAATTGAGGAACAAAATTATCAACAACAAAATAATTAATTTATTTTATTTAATCTGTCTATATAGCTAGACATTTTTGATAGAACTTGTTTTTTTGTCAACTGATCAGATCTAATTAAAATAGAGTCTTTAACCCTAACTAGTGGACTATGCTTTCTGTTTTTGTCAGTTAAAGTTCGTTTTTTTAAGGACTTTTTAACCTCTTTTAATGGCAATTTCTTTTTAATATCCAACCATCTTCTATGACTTGCAACATCTAAACTACATTTAAAATAAAATGCTAAATCATACTTAGGGTTTTTTGATAATATTTTACTGGCTATATCTCTACCTTCAACACATATTCTTTTATTTTTTCTGATTATGGAAATTTGTACTTTGTTAACAATTTCTCTTATTTTTTTTATTTTTGCCAAACCAGCTACATGATTACTGATTTCCTCTGAGTGCAAATTTTGTTTTGAAATTTTCTTATAGGAAATGTTTTTAAATTTATTTTTTACAAAAGTAATTTGATTTTTAGGTTTGTGTTTGATTATTAGCTTGCTTGCATATCTATATAAAAGTCCTGAATTTATAAGAAGTAATTTGTATTTTTTAGATATAAGTTTTGAAGCTGTGCTTTTACCGCTTGCTGATTCACCATCGCAAGCAATAATTAGTTTTTTTTGTCTTTTCATTTGATCTTATGCATATATAGAATTTGATATGACTTGTCTAATTTAACAATTTAATTTTATCCCCTATGCTAATTTTTGAAGACGATAATATTTGACATCTAAGTCCACCTTTTCTCATAAATTCTTTAAGAATATTTTTTTGATTGAGCATTTCTGTCAAATGTCGACACGGACGACATAATTCAATTCCTTCTAACTCAACATTTCCTACCTTTAATTTTTTTCCAATAAGGTCATTTAATTGGATACCTTTTGTAACAATATTCCTTCTAAAGTCGATGTAAGGTATATTTAGCCCAAATTTAATATTATATTCATCTATATTCTCAGACTCTATTAAAGATAATTGATTATAAGGATCATTAAAATCATGAAAATGTCGATCGCCTACTATTCCTTTGTTTGCTAAAACCTCAATTAAATTTACTTCCTTGATTGGTTGATTATTATTGGCTGCAATTCCTAATTTAAATACTTCGGCCATAAATTATTGAAGAAATAGTTGGGGTCATATAATCTTTTCAAAATAATATGACTTATCTATCATCAAATCAACTTAAACAGTATGAAAATCAAGGTTACATAACCCCTATTGAAGTTTTGTCTAATAGTGAAGCATTAGAAGCAAGAGAGGAAATTGAACTAATTGAAAAAAGATTGCCAAATGAAATAGATAAGTCTGGAAGATATAATGTACATTTAATATCACCAAAACTTGATTCGATTGTTCATAATTCAAAAATTTTAGATGCAGTAGAAAGCATTATTGGAAAAAACATCTTAGTTTGTAGCACTACCTTGTTCATTAAAAATCCTAACGAACAAGGTTTTGTAAGTTATCACCAAGATGCAAAGTACATAGGATTAGAACCACACAATTGGGTTACAGCATGGGTAGCATTAACAGACTCGAATGAAAATAACGGATGTATGAAAATGTGGCCTAAATCACATTTAAATATTAAAGATCACAATGAGAAATTTAATGAAGGCAACTTACTTACTCGAGGACAAACGGTAGAGAATGTGCCTGAAGACGAAGTTAAGTCTATAGAACTAAAAGCTGGTCAAATGTCTTTACATCATCCAAGAGTAGTACATGGGTCAGGCATTAATAAGAGTAATGACAGAAGAATAGGATTTGTTATCCAAAGTTATATAAGCACAAACGTAAAACAAACCTTAGGTAAAAATAGTGTTCAAATTGCAAGAGGAGAAGATAAATATCGTCATCATGAAGTTATAAATAGAACTAATACTTTAATGAGTAAAGAAGGCATTTTACTTCGAAAAAAAGAAAATGATTATTTGCAAGAAATTTTTTATAAAGGTGCAAAACAAAAAGGATCTTATTAATTGTTATATATGAGAGATCTAAATAAAGCACCAAATGATTTTTTTGATAATTGGAATAAGATCCAATCAATGTCATATAAAAATGTCATTGAACTACTTGTAAGGAGAAATAGTGGAAAAAAGATACTAGCTTTAATTCAATTTGAATTAGATCAATTTTCAGAAAATGTTCAAAAGGATTTAGTTATTTCTGAAACAAGTTCTTTCTACCAAGAAATATCTAATCTTTTCAGAGATTCAAATTGGTGGTCAACTGCTACAGTAACAGATGCTTGTAAATATTATTTAAACTGTGCAAGGAATAATATTTCTTATTTTAAAAAATATGTAGAGGCAGATAGTAATCTGTCCCAAATTCAAAAAAATGAGATATTTTCCTTGTATCAATTATGTACTTTATTTGTTACTTGGAACGCTATTAAAGAAAAAAAGATCAGAGAAATTATAAATATAAGAAAAAGTTTATTTTTTAGATAAAATTCATCATTATGAAGAAAGAAAAAGCAAGTAAACTCTGGAAAATTATTCAGGAAGCTGGCGATTATTTGGTGGGTCAATTACCTGACCACCCAAATCACCCTAAAGGAAGAAATCCCTATGCTCATGTTGCTATTTGCGTAAAAAGTAAATTTAATGCAAGCTATAAAGATATTCCCGATGAACAGTTTGATGAAGTAATAAAATATATTGAGTTTTTAAAAGAAAATCCTAGTTAACTTTAATTATATTTAACAATTCATCAACATCACTATCTTTAGTATTCCAAGCAGCAACTAATCTTACTGCTTTTCCATCTAATTCTTCTTCATTCATTTTGTAACCTTCAGAATTTAAATATTCTATTTTTTCTCTTGGAAATTTTACAAACACTTCATTTGCCTCTGTAGGATAAGCAATTTCAATATCATTATGCTTACTTAACCCAACACTTAACTTTCTACCCATTGCGTTAGCATGCTTTGCATTTCTCAACCAAACATCATTTGAAATGTAAGCATCTAATTGGGCTGAAACAAAACGCATTTTAGATAATAAATGCCCTGCTCTTTTCATTAAAAAAGCAATATCACCTACTAATTCTTTTTTAAAAAAGATGATTGCTTCAGCTGCTAGACATCCATTTTTAGTTGCTCCAAATGACAATACATCTACCCCAGATTTCCATGTCATTTCAGCAGGAGTTACATCTAAAGATACCAAAGCATTAGCAAATCTAGCGCCATCCATATGTAAATTTAAATTATGTTTATGTGTTATTTCTCCAATTTCTTTAATTTCATCTAATTGATAAACTTCACCTGTTTCACAAACCTGAGTAATACTAACTGATGAAGGTTGTGTGTGATGAACAATTCCTTTTCCACCTATCGATTGATTCAACTCCTCTGCAGTTATTTTTCCCATTACTCCATTTAGAGTAACTAACTTTCCTCCTCCTGTATAAAATTCAGGTGCACCACATTCATCAGTATTTATATGAGACATCTTATGACAATAAATATTTCCATATGAAGGTGTCATTGTAGATAATGCTAAAGCATTAGCTGCAGTACCTGAGGCAGTTGGAAAAACAATTACTTCTTTCTCAAAAATTTCTGAAAACTTATCTTGTAATTCGGTTGATATTGGATCATTTCCATATGGCGTGCTATCTCCTTCATTGGCTTTTAAAATTGCTTCTAATACCTCGGGACAAGCACCAGCAACATTATCAGAAGCGAATTTAACTCGCTCTCTTTTTATTTTAATTTTTGCCATAGTTATTGTTTTGGAAAGTAATCTTTAAGTTTACCCTCTCTGTAAACATCTGCAGTACAACAATGTAAACCTCCACCAAAAGCATAAGCATCTCTAAGTTCTACTGGTATAACTTCCATTCCTAATTTATCTAATTGTTCTGCTTGATATATTTCACTTTTCTCCACGCAAACAGTTTTGGGATCCAAAACTAAAACATTCATTGATAGCCAAGTTGATGAATAGCATAATGGAGGTGGTTCGTTATGTGCTGGTTGTGCACTATCTACGATTTCCCAACCATTGTCTTCAAATAATTTTCTTTGTTCCTTAGGAAGTCTTCTTTGAGGATTGTTGATAATTAAACCTTCTTTAATTGGGGTAAAAGTTGCATCAATATGAATTGGATAAGGATCACCAGGGAAGTTAACTGCATGAACTCTGTGATCTTTATAATGTCTCTTTAGCCAATCAATTCCTTTTAAATTAGTTGTAAATCCATGTTGCACAACTAAATCTTTTCCAAATCTCAATACATCTGCTGCATCAAATAAAGGTTCTTCCTCAGTGGTAACAAAATATTTTTTTTCAGTCCACTCTAATCTTTTTTGGACACCTATTTTATCAGATAAATAATCTTTTCTATAATCTGCATCCGTTAGTCTTGGCTTTGGAGCAGACTCGTGCCTCATATTAGGATCTTGGTTGTAATAATCTTTAAGTAATGGTCGGTAACATAAATATTCAAACCAACGACAACGATAACTCATTGTAGCTTCTAAGATCTCATTGCCCACTGTTAACAAAACATCTCTTGGAGGCATGCAGCCAAACATTGTTTCAGCTTCCCAATCTGGTGTGGATGTTTTTTTATTAAAATCTATTGGTGTTGGTCGATCAACTTTAATACCTCTTTTTTGAAGCATACTTGATAAATCATCTAACAATTCATTTGCTTTATCGACAGTGTCTTTAGTTCTTGGACCAAACTGACCTCGCATATCACTATCTTCAGGAACTTTTGCATCTAATGCTGGCTCTGGTGCTGGTATACAAGTCCCATCCGCTCTTCCAACTATAACGTGCTTTAACGGATCCCACTCATTCCAACTATTAACAATAGTTTTGTTTTCACTCATAAAGATTAGTTTTTTATAATATTATGCTCAGGGCCGAAAGGGAATTTTGTTATATTTTCTGCTCCATCTTTACCAATCACCAAAATATCATGTTCTCTATATCCACCTGCACCAGGATTACCTTCTGGGATCATAATCATTGGCTCCATAGACACCACCATATTTTCTTCTAGAACAGTATCAATATCTTCCCTCAATTCTAATCCAGCTTCTCTTCCATAAAAGTGTGAAAGCATACCAAATGAATGTCCATAACCAAACGTTCGATACTGAAGATAACCAAGCTCAGCAAAAAGTTCGTTAAGCTCATGACAAATATCAGAACACTTAATGCCTGGTTTGATTAATTCTAATCCTCTTTTATGAACTTCAACATTTGCCTCCCATGCTTTTAGTGAGGCTTCATCAGCATGATCTAAAAATAAAGTTCGCTCTAGTGCAGTGTAGTATCCTGAGATCATTGGAAAAGTATTTAAAGATAAAATATCTCCTTTAACTAATTTTCTATTAGTCTTTGGATTGTGAGCTCCATCTGTATTGATACCCGATTGAAACCATACCCAAGTGTCCATGTACTCTGCAGCTGGATAGCTTTTAACAATCTCTCTTTCCATTCTATCTCTTGCTGCTATAGCTATTTCGATCTCTGTATTGTTTTCTCTAATATTTTTAACTATTTCCTCACCACCAATGTCAGCAATCTTTGCACCATTTCTTATGATCGCAATTTCTTCGTTTGATTTAATCATTCTAAGTTTCATTAAATCTTTTGAAACATCGCTAAACACAGAAAAAGTAAAAATAGACCCTATTTTTTCTCGCATATCTAAAGTGACATGATCATTTTCAATTCCAATATTTTTTGGAGGTTCATCTCTTCCAATAATTGAGGCAATAGCTCTTAAAAAATTATCTCTTTTCCAATCAGTATAAATAACGTTATTACAATGGGATCTACGCCACGGTTGACTTGCATCAATGTTAGCTGAAATTGTTGAGATTTTATTTTGAGTGATCACACATCCGTATGGTCTACCAAAAGAGCAATAAATAAAACCTGTGTAATATGCAACGTTATGCATTGAGGTTAATATAACCACATCTAGACCATTTTGCTCCATCACTGATCTAAGTTTGCTTACTCGATCGTTATATTCTTTATCTGTAAATGGTAATTTTACTTTTTTACCATTTTTAAGTTCAAAAAAATCTGGTCGTTCCATTTTAATTTAATGCTATATATCTTTTGTTCCATCTCATTATTAAACTGTAATAAAATATAGATACAAAAAGAAAAAAACCACCGATTATAGTATTTGTGGATGGAACTTCATTAATGCCAAATAATGGTAACCATACCCAGAAAATTCCACCTACAACTTCAGTTAAAGATAATAAAGTCAATTCTGCTGCTGGTATCGCTTTAGATCCAATTGAATATAAAATTAAACCAAAACAAACTAGTGTCCCATGCAAAGAAAATAAAGCTCCATTATAGCTAGATGAAAAAAAAACTAAGTTGTTTGATAAAATCATAATTGTTGCAAACACTAAACAAAAGAAACCCGCAAAAGCGACGGTTGTGAATTTTGGCGTCTCCTTTCTCCATCTAAGAGTTACAGAAAAAACTGAGAAACCAATTGAAGAAGTTAAACCGAACACGAAACCAATTAATGATTTTTCACCAGTGTTTCCAAGTGCCATAATAATGATGCCAACTGTTGCAATTATTATTGATATCCAAACATTAAGAGAAATTTTTTCTCTTAAAAATAAAAATGCCAATAATGCTGTAAAAAAAGGCATTGCAGCTAAACAAAGCAAAGTAATTGCAGCACTAGTATTTGTAATTGAATAAATAAACGTAATCATAGCAATTCCCAATCCAGATCCTCCGATTACTCCAGATAAACCTACTTTATAATAGTTTTTGTAAAAATTTTTTCCTTCCTCGAAAAATAAATAAAGATTTAATAATATGAAAATCGTTAAACCCCTTCCAAAAACATACTGCCAAGGCACAAATTGAGGATTATCCATATATCGAACTACTAATGGGCCAAAAGACCATAACAGGCCAGCAAAAAGTACGACTGGAATGGCTATTCTCGGATTTCTTAGCTCTAGCATATTCAGAAATCTAATTCTAAAAAGATTTTTCTACAACAAAAATACGTTTCTAAATTAAAGTTTGGTTGTGGTGGTTGGTGAAAAAACAATCTACAATCTCCCCTTTTTTAAATTTAGATTTACCTGCTGGCAACAAAACCCAAATATTTGAATTTACAAAAGATTTAATCCTAAAAGATTCCTGTCCATCTAAAATTTCAACTTCTAATTTTCCATTTTTAGTTGTGCTTAATTGGCTCTTTACAAATCTTGTGAAATTCTTTTTTTTTATAAAATTATTTTTTAATTTAGCTTTAATCGACCTTTCAGGATTTAAACCTAGAATGTTCTGTATATAGGGAAAAACAAAAAATCTAAAACATGCTGCGGTGGAGATTGGATTTCCAGGTAAACCAAATATTACTTTTGATTTACCTTTAAATTTTGCAAACAATATTGGTTTTCCTGGTCTTATTGAAACATTTTTAAATGAATAGGATAATTTTAATTTATTTATTACTTTTGGAATAAAATCAAACTTACCTTTTGAAACTGCTCCTGAGGTAATTATAATATCAGTTTTAGACATAAATATTTTTAATAATTTTTTATAAAATTTATCTTCATCATTATCTCTTAAAATTCCTAAATTTTTAAAATCAAATAAAAAACTATTATTTAAGCTTTTCAAATAATAATAATTTGAATTTCTTATTTTCCACTTATCAATATAGTTTTTTTCAGAAATTTCATTGCCAGAGGAAAAAAAAACAACATTTATTTTTTTTTTTACGTTAATCTTTTCAATACCAAGTGCTTTTAAAGCCTTAATATGATTAGAGTTTATTAAAGTATTTTTCTTGATAACAAGATCTTGAAATTTGTAATCAGATCCTTTCAATCTCACATTCTCAAATTTTTTATAGGCTTTTTTAATTAAAATATATCTATTTTTTTTGTCTTTAAGTAAGGTGCAGTCTTCAGTAGGTATTATTGAATTACTACCATTTGGCATAATGCCTCCAGTCATAATTTCTACAGCCTCGTTTTTTTTTAAAATTTTTCTATATGGTTTTGATCCAGCTGAAATAGATCCTACAATTTTAAATTTTTTATAGTTTTTGTGTGAAATATCTTTATTGTGATTTAATTTAACAGCATAACCATCTAGTGAAGAATTATTTTCAGAAGGATAATTATTTTTTGCATAAATATTTGAAGAACAGATCCTATTTAAACTACTCATGCTTTTAATTTTTTCGTTAGAAATTTTTATTTGTGATTTTTTTAAAATTTTAAGTGCTTCGTTATATGATTTCATTTATAAATATAATATATTTAACATAGAAAATTTTTATGAATTTAGAAATATTAAAAATTGCATCAAATACTAAGAATTTTAAAGATATTAAAAAGTATACTCATTATTCTAAATCTAAAAATCCATTATGTGGTGATGAGATACACATTAAGTTGGTAATAAATAATCAAAAAATTACTGATTTTGGATATCAGGGTAAATCGTGCATTTATTGTCAGGCAACGGCGAGTATTTTATCTAATAAATTGATAAACTTTAAAACTATAAAAATTAGAGATTTGTGTGAATATGCAGGCGCTTATTTTAGCGAGAATAAGAATAATTTAGATAAAGAATGGAGATTTCTAGCTAAATTATTAAGTCCAAAAAACGCAGCGAGAAAAGAATGTATTCTTTTACCTTTTAATGCGTTAAGAAAAATAGTATCAAAAATTTAATATGGGAAATTTAAAACAATCAATCTTTGGTGGAGTATTCTCAATAATTACCATCGGTATTTTAACTTTACTAACTTACAAAACAGATTTAGGTATATTTCTAATAGCTTCATTTGGTTCGTCAATGGTATTACTTTTTGGTTATCCAGAAAGTCCGTTTGCTCAACCTAAAAATGTTTTTTTTGGGCATCTTTTAACTGCTATTGTTGGTATGTTTTTCTTACACTTTATTCCACTACCTTTATTTATCATAATTCCACTGGCTGTTGGTTTTGGGGTTGGTTTAATGATACTATTTAATGTTACCCATCCTCCAGCAGGAGGAAATCCAATAATTGTTATTATTGGCGGCGTTTCTATTGAATACTTACTAAGTCCAGTCATCTCAGGATCAATAATAATTATAATTTTTGCAATAATTTTAAATCGTCTAATCCTGAAGAAAAAATATCCAAGTTAAATTATTTATTTGCTAGCAACTCAATTAGTGTGTTAGATATCTCTGATTTTATTAAAATAGTTCAATTAAAGGAGTATTAATGAAAATACTATGTGTATTATATGATGATCCTAAAGGTGGTATGCCTGAAACATATCCACTATCGGATCTTCCAAAACTAGAGAAGTATCCAGATGGAATGACACTGCCATCTCCAAAGGGACGGGATTTCACGCCTGGAGAATTACTTGGTTGTGTTTCTGGTGAATTGGGTCTGAGAAAATTTTTAGAGAGTAACGGACATGAATTAATTGTAACAAATAGTAAAGATGGTGATGGATGTGAAGCAGACAAACATATTGTTGATGCAGACATAGTGATCTCTCAACCGTTTTTTCCATACTATTTAACAAAAGAAAAAATAGAAAAAGCAAAAAATCTTAAAATGGCAATTACTGCAGGTATAGGTTCGGACCACGTTGATTTGCAAGCTGCAATGGATCACAAAATTGATGTTGTAGAGGTTACATTCTGTAACTCGAGATCTGTTGCTGAACATATTGTTATGATGATTGTGTCTATGGTAAGAGATTATCACAATCAACATAGAATTGTTAACGAAGGTGGATGGAATATTGCAGATGCAGTTCAAAGATCATATGATGTTGAAGGTATGCATATTGGAACAGTTGCAGCTGGTAGAATTGGTTTGGATGCATTAAGAAAAATGAAACCATTCGATGTTCATTTGCATTATTTTGATAGACATAGACTTCCTGAAAGTGTTGAGAAAGAATTAAATCTTACTTTTCATGAGTCTGTTGAGTCAATGGTAAAAGTTTGTGATGTGGTAACTATCAACTGTCCACTTCACCCTGAAACAGAAAATCTATTTGACGAAGCAATGATTAGTAAAATGAAAAAAGGAGCTTACATAGTTAACACTGCTAGAGGTAAAATTTGTAATAGAGAAGCAATTGCCAAAGCTCTGGAAAGTGGTCAATTAAGTGGTTATGCTGGTGATGTGTGGTTCCCACAACCCGCACCAAACGATCATATATGGAGAAGCATGCCTCATCATGGTATGACGCCTCATACATCTGGAACCTCTTTATCAGCTCAAGCAAGATATGCTGATGGTGTAAGAGAAATTTTAGAATGCTTCTTTGAAGGTAGAGAGATAAGAAATCAATACCTAATTGTTCAAAATGGACAATTAGCTGGTATGGGTGCTCACTCTTACAGTAAAGGATCTGCTACAAGCGGCTCAGAGGAAGCTGCAAAATATAAGAAAAAATAAATTTAATTTAAAAAAAAAAGCGGTTTATATTCATATAAATCGCTTTTTTTATGAATAAAGTTAACTGGAAATTTGATAACACTTATTCAAAACTTTCTAATTCATTTAGAGAATTAATAAAACCTACACCTGTTCATAACCCAGAAATAATAATATTTAATCATCAACTTGCTAAAAATTTGAATTTAGATTTTTCTCGCTTAAATAATGAGGAGTTATCAAATATTTTTTCTGGAAATGTTTTACCAAAAGATACTATAACTTTAGCACAAGCATATGCAGGTCATCAATTTGGTCACTTTACTATGTTGGGAGATGGCAGAGCAGTTTTGTTAGGTGAACATTTGGACAATAAAAAAAATCGTTTTGATATTCAATTTAAAGGCTCTGGAAGAACATCTTTTTCTAGAGGAGGTGATGGGCGTGCAGCTTTAGGACCAATGCTAAGAGAGTATTTAATTAGCGAGTCTATGCATGCATTAAAAATTCCAACAACAAGAAGTCTTGCTGTAGTTAAAACTGGAGAAAAAGTTGTAAGAGAAAATCTTTTAGAAGGTGCTATTTTAACTAGAGTTGCATCTAGCCATATTAGAGTGGGCACATTTCAATATATTGCAGCAACTCAAAATATTGAAAATTTAAATACATTAGTAGACTATGCAATTAACAGACATTACCCTCAATTAAACTCATCTAAGTTTAAAGCTTATGATTTATTAAATTTAGTAATGGAGAGACAATGCAGTCTAGTAGTAGAATGGATGAGGGTTGGATTTATTCATGGTGTAATGAATACTGATAATATGTCAGTATCTGGCGAAACTATTGACTACGGACCTTGTGCCTTCATGGATCATTATGACCCAAAAACTGTATTTAGCTCAATTGATAAATTTGGAAGATATGCTTTTTCTAATCAACCACCAATAACCAAATGGAATTTAGCGAGATTTGCTGAATGTATAATTCCTTTAATTGATAAAAGTGAGGATTATGCAATTAAATTAGCTAATGATTTAATAGATAATTTCCAAAATATTTATGAAGATAAATGGCTAAATATGATGAGAGATAAGCTTGGTCTATTCGGTAAAGATAAAGATGATAAGAAATTAATTAGTGATTTATTAGATTGGATGAAAAAAAATAAAGCAGATTATACAAATACTTTTTGTAATTTAATGGGTATCAATTCTGATGAAGTTTATAAAAAAAAAGATTTTATTAATTGGAAAAATGAATGGAATAAAAGATCAAAATTAAATAATTCAACAAAAGAAAAACAATCTAAACTAATGGCAGAAAATAATCCGAAAGTTATTCCTAGAAATCATAAAGTAGAGGAAGCATTATCTGAAGCAGATAAAGGAAATTTAGATAAAATGAAAAAGTTATTATCTATTTTAAAAAATCCTTATGATAATCAGAATAATATTGAGGAATATAAAATTCCTGCTCCGTCTAGTAGTAAAAAATATCAAACTTTTTGTGGAACTTAAAATTATAATACGTAAGGCTCTGGTCTAGCTGCTTTACCTAAAACTCTCTCAACGGCAAAATCACTTATATCTATTGTTTGATATGATCCTGTTGTAATTAGTTCTGTTAAAGCTCTTCCAATACCTGGTGCTTGCATTAACCCTCTGCCAGTAAAGCCAGATGCCATGTAAACATTTTCAAATTTTGGATGTTTACCAACTACTGCATTATTATCTAATCTATTACAATCATAATAACCTGCCCATCCACCAGTTAACTTTAATTCCTCAAAGGCAGGTATTCTCTTAGCAAGAGCAGGCCAAACTAATTCCTCAAAATCATTCCAAGCTGGTTCTAAATCTTCTGCATCAAATACAGAAATAGGTGAACCTGCCAAATATTCTCCACCCTCTGGTCTCCAATATACACCTGTGGTTAAGTCTCCACTTAATGGCATTTCTTTTATATATGTTGGACATTTAACTCTAAAAACAGTGTGTTTTTGGGGAACTACTGGAATATCCTCTAACAATTCTTTTGTCCAACAACCAGCAGCAGAAACAATAGTTTTAGCTTTTATTTCAGAAATACTTTTTACTTCCCCTTTGATAAATTTAGCTCCAAGCTCTATTGCCTTGCTCTTTAAGGCACTATGAAACATAAATGGATCAATCCATCCTTCACTTTGATTATCTGTATAAGTCGCTGTCTCAATTCCTTCATTGTTAACATATGGAAAAACTTTTGATAATTCTGAGCCTTTAATATTTTTTGTTCCCGCGTTGCACTCTTTATGGTTTTCTAATGCTCTATATTGTTCTTCTGCATGTTCGGGGCCAAACATTAATAAATAACCATTGGTTACCATACTTGCTGTAGGATTAGGATTTTTTTCTGTCTTTAATAATTCTGGTATTTGAAAAATAAATTCTCTTGCAAATTTTCCTAACAAAATATTTTCTTTTTGGAAAAATTGTCTTCTAAAACCACCTAGAGATAATGGGAATGAAGCTGTTTTGTAAGTAGGATCTCTTTCAATAACTTTTACTTTTCTACCTTCTTTAGATAAAAAATAAGCTGTTGCTACCCCAATTATACCTCCGCCAATTACTACAACATCATCCATATCTAATTTAATAAAATTAAGCTTGTATTCAGAATTAGTGCAAAGCTACACCAAAGTAAATATGGAATCATTAGGTACGAACTCAAAATCTTGACGCTTTTAAACCTTAAAATAAGATTAATTATCAATGCTATTAGTACGATTAATACTAAAAGTGCCAAAACCATATTGTGGAAAACAAAAAAAACTATACTCCAAGTTGTATTAAATACTAAGTGAATAAAATAAATATAAACTGTATTCATATCTCTGTTTTTGGTGTGCCAATATAGCCAAATTGATACAGTCATCATTATGTATAGAGAAGTCCATACAGGTCCAAATATCCAATCAGGCGGATTAAATGTTGGTTTATTTAGTAATGAGTACCATGGTTCTTTAAATGTAATGGTAGCTAAACCGCCAATCAATGAAGCAGAGAATGTGATAACAAGAAACAATATAAATGTTAAAAATTTATTTTTAAACATGTTAGATATATACATAACAAAAAATGAGTAAAAAAACTATTTGGATTACAGGCGGTAGTACCGGAATTGGTAAAGCTTTAGCAATTAAGTTTGCAAGTAAAGGATGGAATGTTGCTGTATCTGCAAGAAGAACTGAATTATTAGATGAACTTGCTAATTCCTATGAAAATATTTTAGGTTTTCCTTTAGATGTAACAGATAAGGAAAAGTGCATAGAAGTATTTAATGAAATAAAGAAAAAATTTGAAAACATTGATATTTGTTTTTTTTCTACTGGGACATGGGATCCAATAAAAGAAAAAAATATAGATGTCGAACAAATGGAAGATGTGTTTAAAGTAAATTTTTTTGGAACCGTAAATAGTATTAAAGCAGTCGAACAATACTTCCGAGATAAAAAAAATGGCATAATTACTATAGTTTCATCAATTGCAGGATATAGAGGATTACCTAACTCAACTGGATATGGACCATCTAAATCAGCGTTAAATAACTTAGCTGAAAGTTTGTATTTTGATTTTAAAAGGTACAATGTACGTGTTTGCTTAGTTTCACCTGGATTTATTAAGACACCAATGACCGATAAAAATGATTTTAAAATGCCTTTTTTAAAAACTCCTGAATATGCAGCAGATAAAATTTATGATGGATTGGTTAATAAAAATGTTTTTGAGATTCATTTTCCAAAATCATTAACACTTATTTTAAAAATACTTAGCTTTCTACCAAGTAAAATATACTTTGGTATTATTGGCAAAATGACCAAATATCAAAAAATAAATTAATATTTTTTAAGCTTTTTGTTGAGAGCAGACATCTTTAATAACTGGTACATTTGCACAATCTGCACATTTAGTTTGTTGAACAATACAACCATTATCAAGAACCTTTACGTCTACTACTTTATCACATTTTGAGCAAATAGACGAAACAGTTAATCCACACTTTTTACAATTATAGTTTTGAGTTTCCATACTTAGAAAATATTAATTTTAAATATAAACACAATAAAATTATTAGCGAATGATAATCAATCGCAAATTTTTTTTGATAATGATTATTATTCGCTCTAAAAATTCAGTATAAAAAAAATTAATCTTTTACAAAGACAACTGTTAGCTCAGCTACTTTAAAACCAAATTTAGTCATTGTTGCTCTATTAATTGCAACTCTATCATCTTGTTTAAAAATCCAATCATCGAAAGTTATTTTTAATTCTTTACCTTTAACTGGAACTAACAAAACATATTCAAATTTAAACGCTGGACCGTAAGAGTATCCTGTTGCTTTACCAACAACATCTCCTGCTGTTCCCTCGTAATTATGCTCATCAATTTTATTTATTTTCCATTCTCGATTTTGAACTTCACCATCGTCCCAATTAAATTTTTCTTTAAGAATTAATTGCTTTCCATCCCAGGTTCCATTTAAATCTGCGGAAAATTGTCTTGTAACTTTTCCTGATCTATTTTGTAGAACGCCCCAAGCCTTAACATTTCCAGATAAGTATTCCTCAATAATTAATCTTGGTTTTTTATTTTTAAAATCTTCTGGTTTCATGGCGCTATTATTTGAGCAACTTGTAATTAAGAATAATGAAATTATCAATGAAATTGACTTAATTATTTTTATATGTCGCATAAATATCTCCATTATTTTTATTTGTTTTGCATTGAAAATTGTATCAGATCAATATTTTTTGACTTAAATCCAGCTTCGCAATAAGAAAGGTAAAACTCCCACATTCTTTTAAATGTTAGGTTAAAACCTTGATTTTTTATTAAATCCCATTTTTTTAAAAACTCATTTCTCCATATAGCCAATGTATTTGCATAATGATCAGCATAAGAAATATATGAATTTATAGTTAAACCGTTATCAGAAACATAACGATTAATACTATTTTTATTTGGCAAAAAACCACCAGGAAAAATATATTTTTGAATAAAATCTTGTTTGTTTTTGTATCTATCAAACAACCTATCATCAATAGTAATTGCTTGAATAGCTGCTTTACCGCCATCAGATAAGTTATTTTTAATGGTTTTAAAATAACCCTCTAAATAATTTTGACCAACAGCCTCAATCATCTCTATAGAGGCAATTGAATTGTATTTACCTTTAAGATCTCTGTAATCCTTTATTTCAATATTTACTTTTTCGTTTAAACCACAATTAAAAATTCTTTCTTTTGCGTATTCAAATTGTTTTTTTGATATAGTAATACAGTCTAGTTTAACATCGTATTTTTTACCTAGATACTCAGCAAAACCTCCCCAACCACATCCTATTTCTAAAACTTTATCACCATTATTTGGTTTAATTAGATCAATTAATTTTTGATATTTGTTATTTTGAGCATCAGAAAGATTTTTCAACTTATCGTCAAAAATAGCACTAGAATAAGTGAGTGTATCATCTAACCAAAGAGAAAAAAAATCATTACCTAGATCATAATGTTTAGCAATATTTTCTTTGCTTCTACTTTTTGTATTTTTAATTATTTTATTTTTAACAAAATTAATTATTGGAAAATCGAGAAGGCCAGAAAATTTATATATGACTTCTATATTTCTTGCAGTTAATTCAATTAAATTTGATAAGTTATCAGTTTCAAATTCACCTCTCATATAGCTCTCAGCAAATCCAATACTGCCACCTCTAATTAAATTATAATTAAAATCTGGTTTTTTGATTGAAATATTTGCATGCAATTTTTCATTTTGATTTCCAAACTTTAAAACTTTTCCTTCATGTGTAGTAAGCTCTAGATAACCATGATTTATTTTATTTAGAAATTTAAAAACTAATTTATCTGCGGTGTTATTTAAAAACATTAATTTTCTACTGTTATATTATTTTTAATTTTAAATTTTTTTTTAATAAATTTAATTCCTTTAATCCACAATTTAAACGCTTCAAAATGTATCGCTGAGATAATTTTAAATGTCATTAAAGGGTGTTTAAGATAAGAATTCATTAAATTTTTACTTGTCAAATCAGATCTTTCACCATCTTGAGATGCAAAAAGAATTTTTCCTTCTTGATCATATTGATCAATTACAACTGACAACTTCTGCTCTGGATTTAATATTCTAAAAAAATAATTACAATCCATTTCAATAAATGGTGAAACATGAAATTTCTTTGAGCAATTATTTTGAATTAATTTATTTTGTCCCTCTACTTTAAAGACATATGTGTGTTGCTCACCAAATGTATTCTTAACCTCATATAAAATAGAAATTAAATTATTTTTTCTATCATATACAAAAAAAATACTTAGTGGATTAAAAACATAACCAAATATTCTTGGATAGCATAAAAGTTTAACTTTTATGTTGTCTGTATTAATTTTGTTATTAATAAGATTTTTTTTTACCCACTCAAAAAGAGATGACCCATCACGATCACCATGATCTTTCTCATAAAAACTAATAAGATTAAAATTATTCAATGAAAAAAATTTTAATTTATTATTAAGCTCATTTAGTTCTGATAGATCTATAAATAATGAAAATACTTTATATTTAAAAAAATGTTCTTTTGGTTTAAATCTCTTATGGATTACATTTCCATTATATATACAAGAACTAATCATTAAGGTTTTTCAGCATTTCAATAGATGATTTTATTCCATCTTCATGAAATCCATAACCAAAATAACTGCCACAAAAAAGTAAATCTTTTTGATTTTGTATTTTAATAAGCTCAGATTGAGCATTTAATGCTTTTTGATCGTAATATGGATGTGTAAATTTTACTTTTCTCAATATTTTTTTTTCATCAATATTGAAGTAAGGATTTAGTGTTAAGAAAATATTTTCATCACACTTCAAATTTTGTAATAAATTTAACCAGTAGGTTATTGAATTTTTCTCTAAATTCTTTTCATCTATTGATGAATTCCAAGAAGACCAAGCTTTTTTATTTTTTGGCATGACTCGCTGATCTGTATGTATGTAAGCTATATTTTCTTTGTAGCTAAAATTCGAAAGAATATTTCTTTCATCCTCAGTTGGATTTTCAATTAACTTTAAGGCTTCATCAGCATGTGTTGCCAAAACTACTTTATCATAATCAAAAAATTCACTTTCTCCACCATAGTATAGGTCTAATCCTGATGATTTTCTTTTAACTCTTGTAACTTTGTAATTTTTGTAGTGTTCACCACTTATTTGAGAAAGTATTTTACTAACATAAGTTCTGCTTCTATTGGTTACTGTGTACCACTGCGGTCTATTTTTTAATTTAAACAAACCATGATTTTGGAAAAATCTCAGAAAGAAACTAATTGGCATCTTGCTCGCTTCATAAGGAGGCATAGACCAAATTGCAGATACCATTGGTATTATATGATAATCAACAAATGTTTTTGATAATTTATTAATTTTTAAATATTCACCTAAAGTAATTTTATCATTTGATATATTTACTTGATCACTTTTTTTATAAAATTTAATTATATCAAAAAACATTTTTAAGAACTCTATGTTAAACAGATTTGATTTATTAGAGAAAATACCACTCAAACCTTTTCCACAATATTCATAGTTTGTATTATCTACTGAAACTGAAAAAGACATATTGCTTTTTTCAATTTGAATATCATTTTCCTTAAAAAAATTAATTAAATTTGGATAAGTTTGAAAATTAAAAACAATGAAACCAATATCTACAGATACTTTTTTTTCATCAAAAAAAATATCTATTGTATGTGAGTGTCCACCAAAATGATCTTCTCGCTCGAAAAGATCTACATGATATTTTTTTGATAAATAATAAGCAGCACTTAATCCAGAAATACCTGAGCCAACAACAGCAATTTTCATTAATTATTATGCTGCATCTTCTTTAAATTCATCCATACTTGGACAAGTACAAAAAATATTTTTATCTCCATATACGTTATCAACTCTTGCGACCGGAGGCCAAAATTTATTTGCTTTTAAGAATTTTGCAGGATACGCAGCTTGCTCTCTTGAATATTTATGATTCCATTCATCAGAAGCTAATTCGATATCTGTATGAGGTGCATTTTTAATTGGATTATCAACTTTATCAAATTTTCCTGACTTGATCATATCTATTTCTGATTTAATACTAATCAAAGTATCACAAAATCTATCAAGTTCAGATAAGCTTTCACTTTCAGTTGGTTCAATCATCATAGTACCTGCTACTGGCCATGACATTGTTGGCGCATGAAAACCATAATCAATCAATCTTTTAGCTATATCTTCTTCTGTAATGCCTGTTTCACTTTTAATAGAACGTATATCAATAATACATTCATGGGCTACATTTCCATTTGAGCCTTTATAAAGAATTGGATAATGATCTTTCAGTCTATGAGCAATATAATTTGCATTTAATATTGCGACTTGAGTAGCTAATTTTAAACCCTCGGAACCCATCATTTTAATATACATCCAAGAAATTGATAAAATACTTGAGCTTCCCCAAGGTGCTGCTGAAACTGCTCCTATTCCTGTTGCAGGTCCACAATCTTTAACCACTGGATGATTAGGTAAATATACTTGTAAGTGTTTTTTACATGCAATTGGTCCCATACCTGGTCCTCCACCGCCATGTGGGATGCAGAATGTTTTATGTAAGTTTATGTGACAAACATCTGGACCAAAATTTCCAGGTCTTGCAATACCAACAAGAGCATTTAAATTTGCACCATCCATATAAACTTGACCACCATGTTTATGAATTAACTCACATATGTCTGTAATTTTTTCCTCAAATACTCCGTGTGTTGAAGGATAAGTTACCATTAATGCTCCAAGATTTTCAGAATGCATTTCTGCTTTTTTCTTTAAATCCTCAAAATCAACATTTCCTTCTTTGTCACAGTCAACAACGACAACTTTCATGCCTACCATTTGAGCACTAGCAGGATTAGTTCCATGTGCTGAACTTGGTATTAAACATATATTCCTGTTTTCTTCTCCTCTATCTAAATGATACTTTCTAATAACCATTAATCCTGCATATTCACCTTGAGCACCTGCATTCGGTTGAAGTGAAACACCAGAAAAACCAGTGATTGATCTTAGCCAATTTTTAAGATCAGTGAACAAATCTCTATATCCTTCCATCTGCTCAATAGGTACAAATGGATGAGGCTCTGCTAATTCTCTCCACGAAATAGGTATCATTTCTGCAGTAGCGTTTAATTTCATAGTACATGAACCAAGTGCAATCATAGTTCTATTTAAAGCTATATCTTTATCTTCTAACTTTTTTAAATATCTAAGCATCTCAGTTTCTGAGTGATATGAATTAAAAACAGGGTGCTCTAAATATTTTGAAGTTCTTAATAAATTTTTTGGAAGATTAGGTAAACTAACTGTTGGATCCTCTTTTTTGATTGATTCAGCTGCATTAAATATTTTTAACAATTGATTTACTCTATAAACATTTTTCTTTTCATCGAAAGAAACTGCCAGCATTTCAGAATTTACTTTTCTGATATTTACTTTTTGATCTAAAGCATTTTTATAGATTTGATCAGTTTTGTCCTTAGTAACAATTGTAACTGTATCAAAAAAATGATCTGAATAAATCTCATATCCTGATTGCTTTAATTTATCCGAAAAGTTTTTAGCTAATTGAGAAACTCTCTCAGCAATAGTTCTTATACCCTCTGGACCATGATAAATAGCATATGCAGCTGAAACAATTGCTAACAAAGCTTGAGCAGTACAAATATTACTTGTAGCTTTATCTCTTCTTATATGTTGTTCCCTAGTTTGTAATGATAATCTGTAAGCTTTGTTTCCATGTCTATCAACAGAGACTCCAACAATTCTTCCTGGCATAGATCTTTTGTATTCATCTTTAGTCGCAAAGAAGGCTGCATGTGGTCCACCGTAACCCATTGGAATTCCAAATCTTTGAGAACTTCCTACAGCAATATCTGCTCCTAGTTCTCTTGGTGTTTTTAACTTAGCAAGTGCTAATAAATCACAAGCTAAAATTGCTTTACCATTTTTTTTATGAATTTTACTAATTGCTTCACTAGGATCTTTTATATCTCCTAATGTTCCAGGGTATTGCAATATACCACAAACTAAATCTTCCGTTAATTGATCTAATACTTCATCTTCATTTCCGACAAGTACTTTTAATCCCATTGGTTCTGCTCTTGTTTGGATTACATCTATTGTTTGTGGGTGACAATTTTCTGAGACAAAAACTAAATTACTATCTTTTTTATTTAACCTATGACTTAATCCCATTGCTTCTGCAGCTGCCGTTCCTTCATCTAATAAAGATGCATTTGCGATATCCATACCTGTAAAATCAACTATCATTTGTTGGAAATTAAGTAGCATTTCTAATCTTCCTTGAGCTACCTCCGGTTGATAGGGTGTATAAGAAGTGTACCAACCTGGATTTTCTAAAATATTTCTTAGAATTACATAAGGAGTGTAAGTGCCATAATAACCCATCCCTATAAAGTTTGAGTAAATGTGATTTTTTTTCGAAATTGCTTTTAATTTTCTTAAAGCTTCATATTCTGAATTAGACTCGCCAATATTTAATTCATCTTTTAATTGGATCTTTTCTGGAACTGTACTTTTAATTAACTCATCTAATGATTTATAATTAAGTTCTTTGAGCATTTTATTTTGATCTTCATCTGAAGGTCCAATGTGTCTTTTTAAAAAATCTTTTTGTGAATTATGTAACATTAGCTAGCGCTCTCCTTTGCAAATTTATCGTATTCATCTTTGTTCATAAGACCATCCATTTCTGATTGATCTTTCATTTTAAGTTTAAAAAACCATGCTGAACCTTCTGGATCTTCATTAATTTTAGAAGGATCATCTACAATAGCTTGATTAGTGTCTACTATCTCACCACTAACTGGAGTATAAACATCGCTTGCAGCCTTTGTAGATTCTACTACACCTGCAGTACCATCTTTTTCAACATTAGATCCTTTTTCAGGAAGTTCTGCAAAAACTATGTCACCAAGCATTTCCGTTGCATGTTTTGTAATTCCTATTGTTGCTACATCTCCCTCTAAAGTAATCCACTCGTGTTCTTTCGAAAATTTTACTTCACTCATTAATTTACCCCTTTCACGTAATTTTTTTTATAAAATGGTAATGAACAAACATTTGCTGGATGTTTTTTTCCTCTAACCTCAAGCAAAATTTTAGTATCAATTTTTGAAAACTCTTTATCAACATAACCCATTGCTATAGGACCATTTACACTTGGTCCAAACGTACCGCTAGTTATCTCACCAATTTGTGTATCTGTATCATCAAATATTTTAGTTTTTTCTCTGGCAATCAATCTTCCCTCTGGTTTAATCCCTACTCTTATTTGGTTTGCTCCATCTTTCATTTGGTTCATAATTTTTTTTGATCCAATAAAATCTCCATTTGATAATCTAGATTTTGAGATTGCCCATCTAAGATTTGCCTCAACTGGTGTTTTATTAATATCTAATTCGTGACCATATAAACATAAACCAGCTTCTAATCTCAAGGTATCTCTTGCCCCAAGTCCTATAAGTTGTGCTCCCTTTTCTATTAAATTTTCAACAAATTTTTCAGCTTTATCGTTAGAAATTGAAATTTCAAATCCATCTTCCCCTGTATAACCTGATCTTGTGACAAATAATTTTTGATTTTCAGAATCGAACCAATTTCCCGTCATAAAATTTAGTTGATCAACTCCATTTATAATTGAATTTAAAATTTCAACAGACTTTGGTCCTTGAATTGCTATCAAAGATCTATTGTTGTCTAAATTCATTTTAAATTTCGAACCTAGTAAATTGGATAAAATCTCAAAATCTTTATCTTTGCATGCAGCATTTAGAATAATTAAATACCCCTCCTCTATTTTAGTAATAATTAAATCATCATAAATTCCAGCATCCTCATTCATTAAAAAACTATACTTGGAGCAGTTTTGTTTTAAATTTTTTAAATCTAATGGAAAAATTTTTTCTAATTCTTCTGTTAAACTTTCATCACCATATATAAATAATTGACCCATATGAGATACATCAAATATTCCAGAATGCGATCTTGTAAATTTATGCTCTTCAATAATACCTTTGCTATACTGAATAGGCATTTCATAGCCAGCAAATTCAACAAACTTAGCGTTGTTACTTTGATGAAGTTTATTTAGTGATGTTTTTTTTATTTCCATATTAACTCTTCATTGCCCCCTCTGTCTTGGTGCCTGAGAGATTTGCTCCTTCGGCGAGAATAATTCTCTTTCCAGAGTTAATATGTACGGTCCTTTTGCCTGAGAGTTTCCGGGGTGGTTGCTCCTTCGGCGCTACAAAAGTAGTCTCTCCCGTATATAAATTTATAACACATTTAAAATGTTTATGTGAAATTTATTTAGCGACCTTTTTGACAAGTAATGGAGACAAAAACTGTATAACTACCGCTGTTATAACAACCGCTCCACCAAAAAGCACTGTAAGTGGCGGGTTTTCGTTTGCAAACATCCATGCCCACATAGGTCCTAGGACAGCTTCAGTTAACATAATTATTCCAACAAAAGCTGAAGGCGTTGATCTTGCTCCAATGGTTATAAGTATAAAGCCAAGTCCAACTTGAAAAAATCCTGCAATAAACCCTAAAAAAATATCATTTGTTGATACAATAATACTCGGTGACATAAACAAACCTATTAACGTTGCAAAAATTCCAGCAACGAGTTGTAAAGGTATCATATCAACCTTTGGGTATTTTCTAACAATTAATATTAAGATCGCAAATGATATTGGCATAATGAATGCAACTAAATTTCCAGTCATTTGACCTGGTGTTAATGATGTTCCTAACATTAAAATGATACCAATTACTGCTGTAATAATGCAAGTTAATGTAATTTTTGAAATTTTTTCTTTTAAAAAGACATAACCAAAAATTGCTAAAAACAAAGCTTGAGTTTGAATTATAAAATTTGCGTTAGCTACTGTTGTTTCGTACATAGCAAATACATAACTAGCAAATCCAATTGATAAAATTATACCTCCAAATAAACCTGGAATTCCAGATTTATAAAGAGCACTAAAAATTTTTCCTTTGTAAGTAAATATTAAAAAAATTGTAATTACTCCAATAAAAAAGAGTGATCTCCAAAATAATATTTGCCAAAGTGTAGATCCCTCGAAAGACTTAACGATTAAACCTCCAAAACTTAGTGCACAAGCTCCAAAAAAAACTAAAAAAGGTCCAGGTATTTTTGATAAAAAATTCATTAAATTTGTGATAGTAAATTTTGAGTTTCCATTTCATATAACTTAAATAAAGTCTCTGCATCAGATAAATTAGTCTCTTTAAATTTTATTTTTGATCCCGGTGCCATTTGTACTAATCGATCATAATCAACACTAGCCACAACACCAATTTTTGGATATCCACCAACAGTTCCATGATCTGAAAGCATTATTATTGGATTGCCGTCAGCAGGTACTTGAATCACACCTTTAATCAAACCCTCTGATTTTATGTTAGTGTTCACAATATTCTCTATTTTGGGCCCCTCTAGTCTCATACCCATTCTGTCTGAAAGTTTCGATACTTTGAATTCCTTTTCATAAAATATTTTTTTACCTTCTTCAGAAAAGTAGTCAAAATTAGTACCTTTAATCACCCTTATATTTTCTATTTTGGTATTAATGTAATTAGTTTTTTTAATATCCTTATTTAAATTAATTTTTTTTAAATTAACTCTTTGTCCTGTATCTAATTTTTTTCCATTATTAGATCCAATATTTGCTTTTGTATTTATAGAACAACTATTCCATTGAAGATTTATATCTAGCTCACCGCCTAACGCTAAATATCCATAAACAGATTTACTAGTGGAAATAATGTTAATTTCATTACCGTTTTCTATTTGATAACTCTCATAACATTTTCCCTCTATTTCAGTGTTACCTTTTTTAATTATAAAAATTACATCTCCAGTAATTGCAAAATTAATTTTTCCTCCTGTGTATTTTAGATGAGGTCCTTGATACGCAAATTCAATAATTGCTGAGTCTAAATTATTATTAACAAGTTTGTTAGCTATAAGATAATTTCTATTATCCATAGCACCACTAAATGGAATGCCAATATGATAAAGGTGATCCCTGCCTTTATCTTGAAAGGTTGTGTTAATACCAGGTCTAATTATCTCAAAATAGTTATCACTCATTATAATTCTTATATTGATCTAAACTTATTTCTTTAAAGGTCACTGTATCTCCAGGATTTATTAAGGTTGGTTCATCTTCTAATGAACTATCAAACACTTTTACTGGCGTATTTCCTAAAATATTCCATCCACCAGGACTTTCAAAAGTATAAATATTTGCAAATTGCTCAGTTAATCCTACAGAGCCTTTAGGAACTTTTACTCTTGGAGTTTCTAAACGTTGAGCTCTCATATTTTCATTAAGGTCGCCTAGAAAAGGCATACCGGCAATAAATCCAGTCATATAACAAAAATATTCTTTATTTAAAAAATTTTCTAAAATTTTATCCCTATTTAAATTTAATATTTTTACTAACCGTTTTACATCCAGTGATAAGCTTTCATGACAGCATACTGGAATTTCTATTCTCTTAGTGTTGAGTTTTAAAGAAGTTTCAACATTAAGATTTTCAATATTTTTTTTAACCTCATTAAAGTTTGTTTGTTTGAGATCATATGAAATAATAAGTTTGTTATAAGATGGTGTTAAATTATTAATACCTTTTACTTTTTTTTCTTTAATTGTTTT
Organism: uncultured Pelagibacteraceae bacterium; assembly: GCA_902623305.1. GTDB lineage: Bacteria > Pseudomonadota > Alphaproteobacteria > Pelagibacterales > Pelagibacteraceae > Pelagibacter. Next base: position 18,799 of record CACNTB010000005.1, on the reverse strand, counting down.
GAAATATTTTATTACTTGTGAATTAATTGATTTATTTACTTCGTTGCCAAAATCACAATACAAAGCTGTATCACCAAGATTTGATATATTTTTTATCATGTTATGTTATACTTAGCATTATACTATGGAAATTAATATAAATTGTGATTTAGGTGAAAAATCAAAACATCATTCAAATAAGTATGATCCAGACTTGTTAGAAATAGTTAATTCAGCAAATGTTGCATGTGGTTATCATGCGGGAGATGATGAGTCTATGAAACAAGTTGTTCAAATTTCAAAAAAAAATGGCGTGAGTATTGGAGCACATCCATCATTTAACGATCCTGAAAATTTTGGGAGACAAAGAATTAACCTCACTCCAGTTGAAGTAAGACAATTAATTATTGATCAATATGAAATTCTTCAAAAAATTGCTCAAGATTATGGAGAAAATGTAACGCACATAAAACCACATGGAGCCTTAAATAACATGGCATGTGAAGATATAGATTTAGCAACGACACTGGCGAAAGCGATAAGTGATATTAGTAAAGATTTGATTTATTTGGTACCTACTGGATCTAAAATGGAGGTAGCAGCGAAACAACTAAATATGCGTATAGCGTGTGAAATATTTGCCGATAGAAATTATGAGGATGACGGAAATCTAGTTTCTAGAAAAAAATCTAACGCATTAATTACCAATCCTCTAGAAGCTCAAAAACACGTGTTAAATATGGTGAAAAATCAGTCACTTAATTGTCACAGTGGAAAGCAAATACCTTGTGAAATCGATTCTGTATGCATACATGGAGATAACGAGAGTTCGCTAGCTACTGCAAAATCTATAAGAGAAAATTTAGTAGAAAACGGACTAACTCTAAAACCTTTAATAAAAATGGAGAAATTTATCTAATGATAAAAAACACTTTAATAACATTTTTTTTATTAATGCTTTTATCTACAAATTCATATTCTGCAGGTACGAGCTCTAGCTCTGACTCTAACAGTACAGATTATAGTAAAGCTATTAAGTTAGTAAAATCTGCAAAAAAATATGAGAGTAACGGTAAAACAGATAAAGCAAATAAAAGATATGAGAAAGCCTTAAAACTTTTAGTAAAATCAAATAAAAGTAAACCAAACAAAGCTGATACCTTAAACTACTTAGGTTTTACGACGAGAAAACTTGGGGATTTTGAAGGTGGAGAAAAATATTATCTTCAAGGTCTTGCAATTGAACCAAATCACATAGGTATTAATGAATATTTGGGAGAACTTTATGTTGTAACAAATAGAATTGATCTTGCAAATGAAAGATTAAAAATTCTAGAAAGTTGTAATTGTAAAGAATACGACAGCCTTAAACAAATAATTGCAGGCACAAAAAAGTCAAAATATTAGTTAATGTTTTGAACCATTTGTTGTGGCATCCATAAAGCTATCTCTGGAAAAATAACAACAAGAATTACTGCAAGGATCATTAACATAAATAATGGGAATGCACTCCTTGCAATAAATCCCATATCTTTGTTAGCCATTCCTTGTAATACAAACAAATTAAATCCGACAGGTGGTGTGATTTGAGCCATCTCAACTACTATAACTAAAAATATACCAAACCAAATCATATCAAAACCAGCTTGTCTAATCATTGGTTCAATAATTGCCATTGTAAGTACTACTGCTGAAATTCCATCAAGGAACATTCCAAGAATAATATAAAAAATCATTAAAACAAAAATTAATACATAAGGAGATAATTCCATGTTTTGTATCCAAATAGCTAAATTTCTTGGAAGACCAGTAAATCCCATGGCTAATGATAAAAATGTAGAGCCAGCTAAAATAAAAGCAATCATACAAGATGTTTTAGTTGCTCCCAACAAAGATTGTTTAAATGTTTCAATATTTAAACTCTTTTGAAAATAAGATAAAATTAAAGCCCCTACTACACCTAAAGAGGCAGCCTCAGTTGCTGTTGCAACTCCAGTGTATATTGATCCAATTACAGCTGATATTAAAATGATTACTGGCAATAATTGTTTAGATTTTTTAATTTTTTCAAGGAAGGAGAAATTTTCTACATACTTGGGCATACTTTTTTTATTTATTAAAGACCAGATAATCACGTAAAACATGAATAGAAGTGCAATCATTATCCCTGGAATAATTCCTGCGATAAAAAGTTTTGCAATAGACTCTTGAACAGTAACTCCATAAATTATTAATATTATTGAAGGAGGTATAAGAAGTCCTAAAGTTCCTGAACCTGCTAGACTACCTAACAAAATTTTTTCTGGATATTTCCTTTTTCTTAATTCTGGGATAGACATCTTACCTACTGTTGCTACAGTTGCTGCTGAAGAGCCTGATATTGCTGCAAAAAGTGCACATCCAACAACGTTTACATGAATTAATCCACCAGGTAATTTTTGCATCCATGGTGATAGTCCAGCAAATAAATTTTCAGATAACTTGGTCCTAAATAATATTTCACCCATCCAAACAAATAATGGTAAAGCTGTTAATGTCCATGATGATGAGGTTCCCCATATTGTAGTTGCCATTGCATCCCCAACTGGCCTTGAAGTAAATAACATCATCCCAATTGTTGAAACTCCTATCATGCTTATAGCTACCCAGATGCCAGATCCAAGGAAGAACAAAAGCATACTTATAAAAAAAATTATGAGAAATACTTCAGTCATTCTTGTTTAAGATTGTTAAAATAAATTTGTGTGAAACAGCTATAAAAAAAATTAAAGATCCAATTGATACGCTGGTTTGAGGAATCCATATCAAGATTTCATCAGCACCCTCACTTCTCTCTTGAAAATCATAGGAAATTAATAACATTTTCCATAAGTAAAAAGACAAATAACCTGAAAAAATTGTTGCTACAATCAGACACCATATTTCTAAAAACTTTTTATAAGGTGAAGAGGCTTTTTCTAGGAAAAGGGTAATTCGAATATGTCCACCCTCAACAAAAGTAAACGCTAAAGCATAAAAAGAAGCTGCAGCCATAGAGTAACCTGAATACTCAGCCAAACCTCTTATGTAAAAACCAAAAATTCTTGAAGAAATTCCAATTAAAATAAAAACTGCAACAAGTATTAAAAAAAAAGCAGCTAAATATCCTGAAAATTTATAAAGTTTATTTAAATTATTATTTATTGATTGAAACATTTAGTAAAAAGGCCAACTTACTACAAGTTGGCCTTTTTTTTAAGACTATTTATTTGTAAGCAGATAAAACTGCAGCACCTCTGTCTCCAGCTTTTGCTTTCCATTCCTCAGACATTGTTGCTCCAACTTTTTCAAAATGTTTTTTCAAAGCTGAATTAACTTCGCCTACTTCCATTCCAGCATCTGCTAAAGCCTTCTTATCTCCAGTATTACCTTTCTTAGATAATTCCCAACCTTTTTCTTCAGCTATTGCTGCTTGGTTCATGACTAGATCTTGAGTTGCTTTATCAAGTTTATTCCACGCGGCTTTATTAGCTATGATCATATTTTTAGGAAACCATGCTGCTATATCATAAAAATATTTAACACCATTTTCCCAAATCTTACTATTTTTACCAGTCGTAGGAGAAGTAATCATACTTTCAACGGCACCTGTAGAAAATGCTTGACTTATTTCAGCTGCTTCAATTTTAGTTGGTGCCATTCCTGTTAACTCCGCAATTCTTATTGTTGCAGAGTTGTATGCTCTAAATTTTAAACCATTTAGATCACCAACTTTTTTAATTTCCTTTTTACTGTAAAGTCCTTGTGCTGGCCATGGCACTGCATAAAGAAATACTAAACCTTTTTCGTCAAGACTCTTAACAATATATGGTTTTGAAGCTTCATATAATTTCATAGCATCATCATAAGAACTTGCTAAGAAAGGTAATGAGTCAATTTCATATAAAGGATCTTCTTTTCCAAGAGCTGACATAAATCTTTCACCAATCGGAGCCTGACCTGTTCTTACGGCTCTAAAGATTTCGCCACCTTTAAATAATGAACCACCTGGGTGAGTAACAATTGTAAGTTTTCCACCACTTTTTTCAGTTACATTCTTTGCAAATTCAGTTGCATTAGCTGAATGAAAATTTCCAGCACCATAAGCAAGTGCCATATCCCATTTTTCAGCTAAAGACACGTTTACAAATAAGAAAACTGAAGTAATTACAGAAATGAATAATTTAATTAATTTCATCTATCCTCCTTTTTTAAATTGATATTAAAATATCTCTCAAAGCCTAAATCAATAAAAATATTATATTGGCCTCATTGAAAATTTGAAAGATTATACTATTATAAGGATATCTTGATCGAAGAACTCATAATTTTAACCAATATTATTTTTATCACTATGATATTAACAGCAGATAATGCTGTAATAGTTGGTTCTATAGCTTCAAATTTTGTTCCAAAAAATAGAAAACAAATAATTCTTTGGGGTGTGATTGGAGCTTTTGTTTTTAAAATATTTTTTGCAATCTTTGCAACTTTTTTATTTGAATTTTATTTTATAAAAATTTTAGGCGGCTTGTTATTAATCTGGATAGTCAATGATTTAAGAAAAGATTTATTAGATATTAAAAAAGTAAAACCTGTTTCAAAAAAAAAAAAAGAACCTTCATACATTAGCAGTATCGGAAAAGTTTTATTTGCAGATATCATGATTAGTTTTGATAATGTAATTGGCGTTGTTGCTGCAGCAAAAGGATATTTTGGATTTATGATATTTGGACTTATGTTGTCAGTTGTATTAACTGGTGCCTTAGCAACATATATGGCTAATTATATACAAAAACATATTTGGATAGCTTATATCGGCTTAGTATTTATCTTAATAGTTGGTCTACAATTAGTAATTGGAGGATTGGTTGATCTTGAAATATTAAATATTAATGAAGAATTTAAAAAATACTTTTAATTAAAAAGAATTTTTTTTATTAGGAAATTTAATTTTTTTAACTTCTTTTGAATAATTTGAAACAGCTTTCGAAATATCATTTCTAATATTGACATATTTTTTTACAAATTTGTAATTCATTGGATTTAATCCAATTAAATCATCAAAAACTAATATTTGACCATCACAATATTTAGAAGATCCAATGCCTATTGTTGGAACTGTAATATTTTGAGTAACAATTTTTGCTAAAGAAGTTTCAACACACTCTAAAACAATTGAAAACACTCCAGCTTTTTCTAATAATTGCGAGTCTCTTATAATGTTATCTCTCTCTAACTTTTTTTTGCCTTTAAATTTGAAAGTTTTATCTGACTGAGGAAGTAAACCCAAATGACCCATAACTGGAATTTTATATTTAACTAAAGTTTTTATTGTTTCGTAAATTTTTTTTCCACCTTCCAATTTTACTCCATCACATTTAGTTTTTTTCATTATTAGTCTCGCATTTTTCAAGGCCTCTTTAGAAGTTCGATAGGTATTATGTGGCATATCAACAATCATTAAACTTTTTTTTATACCCTTTCTGACACTTTTTGAATGTTCAATCATAGTATTCAAAGTTACTTCCCTCGTAGATTTATAATTATACAAAACAGATCCAAGGGAATCTCCAACAAGTATAATATCGCAATGATTATCTAAAATTGATGCAACATTTTTTGAATATGCAGTTAAACTAACTATTTTAGTTTTATTTTTTTTTGCAATTAATTTTTTAATTTTACTCATTCACATTGGTAGAAATTACCAAATGCCAGTATTTTCCATTGAAGCCCAAGGTTCTTGAGGATCTAAATACCCGTCTTGAAGTAACTCTATTGAAATTTTATCTGGTGATCTAACAAAAGCCATATGACCGTCTCTTGGTGGTCTATTTATAGTATAACCCATGTCCATAAGTTTTTGGCATGTCTCATAAACATTATCTACTCTATAAGCTAGATGACCAAAATTTCTTGATCCCTCACCTAGTTCATCACCATCCCAGTTGTATGTTAATTCGATCTCAGTGTTTTTATCGTTTGGTGGGGCAAGAAAGATTAGAGTGTATCTTCCTTTTTCACTATCCTTTCTTCTTGTTTCTTTAAGTCCAAGACCTTCACAAAAAAACCTTAGAGATGCATCAACATCACTAATCCTAATCATAGTATGTAAATATTTCATAATAATACTTATAGTTAAAAATTACTCTAATTCAATAGTGCTTGGTGGTTTTGATGTAACATCATAAACAACTCTATTGATACCTTTTATGCTGTTTACTATTTTGTTTGATATAGATTGCATAAATGACTTTTTAAATTCATAATAATCTGCGGTCATTCCATCTTCTGACGTAATTGCTCTTAATAAACATAAATATTCATAAGTACGATTATCTCCCATGACACCTACTGTTTTAACTGGAAGTAAAGCTGCATAAGCTTGCCAAATCTTATGGTAAAGACCATGATCTTTTAAAGCTTGGATAAAATAATAATCAGCCTCCTTTAAAATTTTAATTTTGTCATTTGTAATTAGCCCTGGCATTCGAATGGCTAACCCGGGTCCTGGAAATGGATGTCTTGAAATAATTTCCTTACTTAAATTTAATGCTAATCCTAATTTTCTTACTTCATCTTTAAATAAGAACTTTAGCGGTTCTACTAATTTTAAATTCATTTTTTTGGGCAATCCACCGACATTATGATGTGATTTAATTTTAGAAGTTTGGCTACCAGTAACAGATTTACTCTCAATTAAATCTGGATAAAGAGTACCTTGAGCTAAAAATTTCACATTTTTAATTTTCTTAGCATATCGCTCGAAAATTTTAATAAATAAATTACCAATTATTTTTCTTTTTTTTTCTGGATCAGGAACATTTTTTAATTTTTTTAAAAATTCCTTTTCAGCATTTACATAAATTAAATTCATTTTTAGACGCTTCTTAAATGTCTGAACCACTTGTACTTCTTCGTTTTTTCTTAAAAGACCATTGTTTACAAAAATACAATAAAGTTTTTTACCAATAGCTTTATTCAGCAATTGGGCAACTACACTACTATCCACCCCTCCTGATAATGCACAAATAACTTTATTATTTCCTACTAGTTTACGAACATCTTTAATAAGCTGGTTTTTTTGATCCTTAGGAGACCAATTTCGTTTAATTTTACAAATTAAAAAAATAAAATTACTTATTAATTTTTTTCCATTTTCTGTATGAGTCACCTCTGGATGAAATTGCACACCATAATATTTTTTTATTTTATTTTCAACAATAGCAAATTTTGAATTAGTGCTTGATGCAACAACTTTAAAATTCTTAGGAAGTTTTGAAACTTGATCAGCATGGCTCATCCAAACTTGTTTAGATTTTTTATTTCCAAAAAAATTAGATGTTAAAAGACTATTTTTTTTTTTATAAACATTAGCTAGACCAAATTCTCTATGTTTTGATTGTTTTACTCTTCCACCATTAAGTTTTGACAAAATTTGATGCCCAAAACATATTCCAAGAACAGGCAAATCAAGCTGTAGAATTTTTTTATCAAATGAATACTTGTTTATTTGATAAACATTTAATGGACCACCAGATAGTACTATTCCTTTAATACTGTGATTTATGTCTTTTAGTTTTAATTTTTTGTGACTAACTATTTCTGAAAATACTCCTAACTCTCTAACTCGTCTTGCAATTAATTGAGTAAATTGAGAACCAAAATCTATTATTAAGATTTTATTAAGATTTTGATCAAGACTCATTATTTTCAGGTTCAATATTTTTTAATGACTCTTGAATATCTTTGTTTTCATCACATAAATTTATACAAACTTTTACAAATCTATCTGAAAGATCTTTAACTTTTTCATAATTTGATTTTTCTAAAGCAATTTTCATTAACATTAATAAAGCTTCCTCATTATCTGGCTCAATTAAAAGTGTTGTTTCTAAATTGTATTCTTCTTTTCTTTGATTTTCTTCTTGGTTATAAATTTTTGCTAAATATAAATATGAGTTTGCATCTTTTGGATTAAAAACTATATTTCGCTCAAACAAAAAACGCGCATCTTCATATTTTTCTTTTTTAAACAATTCTAAAGCTTCATGAAAAAAGGTTTCTTTACTTAAAGACGTGCTATTAAAAGAAACTGTTAAAAGTATTAATCCTATTAATTTAAAAAGTTTGCTCATTAATATTTACTATCTTTTTTTACCACATCTACATTATGAACCATACTTTCATAAAATCCAGCTTTTGTAATTTTTACAAATTGTGGTTTATTTCTTAATTTAATTATTGTTTTTGATCCGAGATAACCCATGGAAGATTTCAATCCACCAATTAATTTATAAATTATGCTCCCAACATCTCCTTTATATTTTACAAAACCTTCTACACCTTCGGGTACATATTTTGAGAAGTCTTTTTGTTTTTTTTGAAAGTATCTATCTGCAGATCCTTTATTCATTGCACCTACAGAACCCATTCCTCTAAAACTTTTAAAAAATTGTCCATTTTTTTTTATTAATTTTCCTGGAGTCTCATTGGTGCCTGCAAATAACGAACCGATCATTACAGCGTCTGCCCCTGCCGCAAATGCTTTAGCCAAATCTCCAGAATATTTTATTCCCCCATCTGAAATTATTTTAACATTTGTATTTTTTAAACTGCTTCTTACTTCTAAGATTGCGCTTAATTGAGGAACTCCGATCCCAGCAACTAATCTTGTTGTGCAAATAGAACCTGGCCCTATACCAATTTTAATTATATCTACTCCTAATTTTATCAAGAATTTTGCAGCTTCTGGTGTTGCAATATTTCCTGCGCATAAAGCAATTTTATTACTTTTTATTTTTTTTATATATTTGATTATTTCAGCAACTTTTTTTGTATGACCGTGCGCTGTGTCTACCACGATTAGATCTACTCCTACCTTAATAATTTCTTTGGCTCTGATAAATTCGTTTGGCGCTGCTCCAACAGCTGCTCCAACAATTAATTTTTGTTTTTTAACTTTTTTTATTTCTGATAATTGTTTTTTTATATCAAGGTTTCTGTGAATTACCCCGATACCACCAGCTTTAGCTATGGCTATTGCCATTCTGCTTTCTGTGACAGTATCCATTGCAGATGATAATAGAGGAATTTTTAGTTTTAAATACTTTGTTAATGACACACTTGTGTCTGCATCAGAGGGTAATATTTCTGAATACTTTGGAGCTAACGTAACATCATCAAAGGTAAGCGCTTCTTTTATGGGAACCATAATCTTTTATATATGATTCCTTTTAAATTAAAAGTCTCTATCTAATTTTTCTACAAATTATAAAACTTTCTTTTGAATCTTTCCTACTAGATTTTGGTTTAAAAATCTTAACTTCTTTAAAATATTTTTTTCCCTCTGCGACGATTTCGTTAAATGTGCCGCCCATAAAAATTTTTGAGATAAAATATGAATTTTCTTTCATAAAATCCTTAGCAAAGTACATTGCTTCTTTACATAGCTCTCCAGTTTGAATTGAGTCAATATTTTTAATTCCAGTTGTATCTACAGCCATATCAGACATTACAACATCCACTTTGCCATTGATGTATTTCTTTATTTCTTCTTGAATTTTTTCTTCAGTAAAATCTCCTTGAATTTGAATACTATTACCTATAGGTTCCATTTTTTTTAGATCTATAGATATTAGTTTTCCATTTTTAGCTATTTTCATGACATACTGTGACCAGGAACCAGGAGCAGCACCAATATCAATAACTGATAAGCCTCCTTTAAATATTTTGAACTTTTCATCAATTTCAATTAATTTATAAGCTGATCTAGCTCTATAACCATCTACTTTAGATTGTCTAACATAGATATCTCTACGTTGCTTATTTACCCAGTTTTTAGAGATTTTATTTTTCTTCAATTAATTACTATATCTTAAACTTTTAAGTATTTTTTTATCTTGTAAAGTTTTGATTTCAATTTTTATACTTTTATCAATTCTCATGTCTTTACCATCTTTCCAAATTCCTGCAGCTAAGTGTACAATTCCGATTTTATAATTTGGAAGAAATGGTTCAACAAAAGTATCATTGTCCTCGTCATATTTTGGTAAAAGGTTGCTTGTAATCCAATTGCAATTTAATGGTAAAAACTCTGTTTCTAAATCATCAATATATACAGACATATTAATTGCGAGTCCTTCGCTCCCAAAAATATTTCCAGCTTTTAACGCTTGAGATAAATTCTTCTGCCATGAAGCCCACCCTGGAGAATTATTTTCTAATGAAAATACACCTATGTTAATATGAGGAGCAAAAGCTAACTTTCTTGCTTTCTCATAACTAATATTAGATTTCACTGCATGTTTGAAATTTTGGGATTTAACTATAGCAAGTTTACCAAATAACCAATTTACTCTTGAAGTAATTTTATATCCAGGTCCTATTGTTTGAGTAATACCTAATTTCCCATTATCACAAGCTTTAAAATAAAGCTTTACACACTCCCAATCATTTACCCAAGCATCACAATCAATCCACAAAAACTTTTCATAATCAGGAAAATATTTAGGTAAAAATGCTCTAGATACTTGACTTTTTAACCACTCTTTACCTTTAACTTTATATCCAGGAACTTCTATATCCCACTCAGCAGATTTAATTTCATCAACCTTTTTTAGTAAAGTTTCTTTTTGGTCATCTGTTAATCCTGCATCTAAAATACAAATTGCAACATTCTTGCTTTCATTAAATCTTTTTATTGAATCTACTAGTTCATTTAATAATGGAAAATAATTTGCGTCAGCTAAAGATACAATGACATTTTTTTTCATTAAAGTACGTCTTCAAGATCATCTTCATCTTGAATTTTGTCATTTTCGTGAATTTTTTTCATTTTTTGATAGTGAAAAAAACTAATTGGTATCAAACTTAAGTAAATTATACTGCTTATAGCGATAACATTAAATGTATAAATTAATAAAAGTCCAAAAAATAAGACAATTGAAAATAGTAAAAAAATTGTTGCTTTTCTTTGGATCACTATTTTTTTAAAAGAGTAAGTTGGAAATTTACTTATTAATAAAAATGATGTGACTATAAAAAAAATTGGAACAATTATATCGTAATTAATTTTTAAAAAATTGAATCCACTTAAACTGATAATTAAGGGTGTTAAAACTAATATGCCACCAGCAGGTGACGGGACTCCTTCAAAGAAATTATCTCTCCAGGAAGGTTCTTGATTAGCGCTAATATTAAATCTAGCAAGTCTTAAAGCTACGCAAATCACATACACCAAACATAATAGCCAGCCAAACCTTCCAAAAGTATTTAGTTTCCAAAAATACATTATAAATGCTGGCGCAACACCAAAACTTATCATATCAGTAAGTGAATCCAATTCCTTACCAACCTTTGAGGTTCCTTTAATTAATCTTGCAATTCTTCCGTCTAAGCCATCTATTAAAGCAGCAAATATTATTGCAATGATGGCTAAATGAAACTCTCCACTTAATGCAAATCTAATTGAAGTTAGGCCTATACAAACTCCTATTAATGTAAGCATGTTTGGAAGGAGCATTCTTGCATTCTTTTTATCTGCAACTAATTTAAAATTATTCTTTGGCTGTTCCATCTATTAATTTTTCGCTAGCAACGTTTCTCCAGAAATTGCTGTTTGACCTACTTTAACAAGTGGTTCATAATTTTCGTAATAGACATCCGCTCTACTACCAAATCTAATCATACCAATTCTATCACCTTGATTTAATTCCTGATTTTTATTTGTTTCACAAACTATTCTTCTTGCAACTAATCCTGCAATTTGAACAATTACAATATCATTCCCATGTTTATCTTTAATTTTATAATAATTTCTCTCATTGTCTTCACTTGCTTTATCTAAAGATGCATTTAAAAATTTACCTGGTTTATATAAAATTTCTTCAACGATTCCTGAACACGGCGTTCTGTTTACATGACAATCAAAGACGTTCATAAAAATACTTATTTTTTTAAATTTTTTATTTTCTAGTCCAAGTTCTTTTGGACCATCTACCTCTTCAACTTTAATAACTTCTCCATCTGCAGGGCTAACAAGGTAACTATCATCCCCAATAATTGTTCTCTCTGGATCTCTGAAAAAATAATAAACCCAGACGGTTAATAATATTCCTATTAATCCTAAAAAATTATTAATAATTAGAAAAATAATTGTTATGAATACAGCTATTACTATAAACTTGTATCCTTCAGTGTGAATCTTTGGAAATATTTTACTAAACATATTCTTCTATTTGCTAATTTTTCGATTAATATGTATATAAAATGATCAAATTCAATTAATAAGATAATTTTTATTTAATGAGCAAAATCAAGGTAAAAAACCCAGTTGTCGAGCTGGATGGTGATGAAATGACTCGTATTATATGGGAGTTTATCAAAAATAAATTAATCCTCCCATATTTAGATCTTAGTATCGAATATTACGATTTAGGCATGAAAAGCCGAGATAATACCGATGATCAGATTACCATCGACTCGGCGAATGCAATCAAAAAAATCGGTGTTGGAATAAAGTGTGCAACGATTACCCCTGATGAGGCAAGGGTAGAAGAATTTGATTTAAAGAAAATGTGGAGATCTCCTAACGGTACTATAAGAAATATAATTGGAGGAACAGTGTTCAGAGAGCCAATTATTTGTAAAAATATTCCTAAACTTGTCCCCTCATGGACAGATCCAGTGATTATAGGAAGACATGCATTTGGTGACCAATATAGGGCAACAGATTTTAAAGTTCCTGGAAGAGGAAAAATGGAAGTGAAGTGGACGTCGGAAGATGGAAAAGATGAAATTAAATATGAAGTGTTTAATTTTACAGGTCCTGGAGTGGCTTTATCAATGTATAATTTAGATAAGTCTATTGAAGACTTTGCAAGATCTTGTTTCAGTTACGGGTTAATTAAAAAATGGCCTGTTTATATGTCTACAAAAAATACAATTCTAAAACAATACGATGGAAGATTTAAAGATATTTTCCAAGAAATTTTTGAGAAAGAATTTAAGAGTGAATTTAAAAAAAATAATTTGACTTACGAACACAGATTAATTGACGACATGGTTGCATGTGCAATGAAATGGAGTGGAAAATATATTTGGGCTTGTAAAAATTATGATGGAGATGTGCAGTCAGATACTATGGCACAAGGTTATGGATCTTTAGGATTGATGACAAGTACATTATTAACTCCAGATGGAAAAGTAATGGAAGCAGAAGCGGCACACGGAACGGTAACTAGACATTTTAGAATGCATCAACAAGGAAAAGAAACTTCAACAAACCCTATCGCGTCAATTTTTGCTTGGACTAGAGGATTAGCTCACAGAGGTAAATTAGATGTTAATGAAGAACTTATCAAATTTGCACAAACACTTGAGAAAGTTTGTATTGAATGCGTTGAAAGTGGATCAATGACAAAAGATTTAGCAATTCTTGTTGGTCCGAACAGTAAATTCTTAACCACAAATCAATTTCTAGATGAAATTGATGGTAATTTAAAAAAGAAATTAAACTAAACTCTTAAGCTTTTCGAAAGCTTCTTCAATTTTTGATTGATCTTGTCCACCTGCTTGGGCAAAGTCTTTTCTTCCACCACCACCTTTACCTCCAATTATTTCAGATCCAACTTTAACGAACTGAACTGCATCAAATTTACCTGTTAAGTTATCAGTTACTCCAACTGCTAATCCAACTTTGTCATCCTTGCTTGCAAAAACAATTACTATTCCTTCTGTAAGTTCTTTTTTTCCATTATCTACTAATTTTCTTAAATCTTTAGGAGGTAAATCTTGAACTTTTTGAAGTCTAACTTTTGTATTATTAATAACTTTGTCGTTAATAATATTTTTTGTTTCATCTTCTAAAACACTTTTCACATTTAATTGCTCTAGTTGTCTGGAAAGATCTTTTATAGATCCTTTTAAGTCCTTATTTTCAAGATTTGGCTTTCCACCTAATTTAATAATTTTAGAAGAAAGTTCTTTAATCATTTCCTCATCTTTTTGAACCGATAATGAGGAAAGTTTTTCCTTATTTTGCATATAATCTCTAAGCTGTTTATCTCTCAAAGCCTCTACTCGTCTAACGCCTGCAGCAATCGATGATTGGCTAATTGTTTTAAATTTACCAATATCACCAGTATTTTTTACGTGGGTTCCACCACAAAGTTCTGTTGAAAAATATGTATTTTCCTCTTTACCCATTGAAACTACTCGCACTTCATCACCATACTTCTCACCAAAGAAAGCTAGCGCTCCCTTTTCTATAGCTGCTTTTGGGGTCATAATTCTTGTAGTCACTTCAGAACTATTAGTAACGTATTCATTAACTATTTTGTCAATCTTTATCAATTCCTCATTTGTTATTGGTTTCATATGGCTAAAATCAAACCTTAAACGATCTGGTGCAACAAGTGAGCCCTTTTGCATAACATGCTTTCCCAACGTTCTTCTTAAAGACTCGTGTAATAAATGTGTAGCTGAATGATATGCCTTTAGGTTGTCTCTTCTTTCTTCATCAATCTTCATTTCAACAACATCATTAATCTTGATTTCTCCGTTTTTCAAAGTTCCATAATGAACAAATAAATCACCAAGTTGTTTTTGAGTATCAGTTACTTCAAATATAAAATCCCCTACTGATATTTTTCCTGTATCACCTAGCTGACCACCAGACTCTCCATAAAAAGGTGTTTGATTGGTTACAATCGCTCCTTCCTCTTTTGCTAACAATTTTTCTGTTTCTTTATTGTCTTTTACAATTGATAAAACAACTCCTTCTGATCTATTAAACTCATAACCTAAAAATTCTGTTGGACCAACTTTATCTTTTATACCAAACCAAATTTGTTCTTGTGAACTATCACCTGAACCTTTCCAATTTTTTTTAGCAAGTTCTTTACTTTTTTTCATTAGTTCATCAAATTTATTTTGATCAACAGTTAAAGATTTATTTTTTAAAATATCTTCTGTCAAATCTAATGGGAAACCATATGTGTCGTATAATTTAAATGCTACTTCTCCTGGTAAAACTTTATCGATCTTATCTAATTCTTCGTTTAAAATTTTAATTCCTCTATCAAGTAAAACTAAAAATTTTTCTTCTTCCATTTTTAAAGTTTCTTTGATTAAAGTTTCTGATCTCTCTAGCTCATGATAGTTACCTTTCATCTCTTCTTTAAGTGCATCAAAAATTTTATTAAAAACTGGTTCTTTAGAGCCAAGTAAATGAGAATGTCTCATTCCTCTTCTCATAATTCTTCTAAGAACATACCCTCTTCCTTCATTTGATGGGAGAACGCCTTCTGCTAAAAGAAAAGAGCTTGCTCTTAAGTGATCTGCAATAACTCTAAAACTCGAAATGTTGTTTTCATTAAGTTTTACTTTTGTAAATTCTGATATTGAACTAATTAATTTTTTAAAATGATCCGTTTCATAATTATCATGTGTGCCCTGTAACAAAGCTGCAATTCTCTCAAGACCCATTCCAGTATCGACTGAAGGTTTTGGAAGATTTATTCTTTTATCTTTTGTAACTTGTTCAAATTGCATGAAGACTAAATTCCAAATTTCTATAAATCTATCTCCATCCTCATCTTTAGATCCTGGTAATCCACCTGGTAAATGATCACCATGATCAAAGAATATTTCAGAACAAGGTCCACAAGGACCTGTCTCACCCATGGACCAAAAATTATCTGATGTAGCTATTCTAATTATTCTATCATCGCTAAAACCCGCTATTTTCTTCCAAAAATTAAAGGCCTCATCGTCCTCATGAAATACGGTTACATAAAGTTTATTTTTATCTATTCCAAAATCATTGGTTATTAAATCCCAGGCATAATGAATTGCTTGCTCTTTAAAATAATCCCCAAAAGAAAAATTTCCTAACATCTCAAAAAATGTATGGTGTCTTGGGGTGTAACCAACATTCTCTAAATCATTGTGCTTACCACCTGCTCTTACACATTTTTGTGAAGTTGTAGCTCTTACATAATCTCTTTTTTCTAACCCTGTGAAAACATTCTTAAACTGAACCATTCCAGAGTTGGCAAACATTAAAGTAGGATCATTATTGGGAACCAAATTACTAGACTCAACAATCTTATGATCATTCTTTTCAAAATACTTAAGGAAAGTATTTCTTATTTCATTGAGTGTTTTGTCTGCCATATTTTTAAAATACAGCTTTTTTATTCTATGTCTAGATACTGAAGGGAAAAAAGGCGCTTAAATTAAGCGCCTTTTATTAATAAAGATGACCTATTAATTCTTTTTAGATGTAGGAGTAGCTTCTGTTTTATCAGCCTCTTCTTTTTCAGCTACTTTCTTTTCTTTCTCTAATTTCTCAGGATCAATTGGATTTCCTTCTATTTTCTTTGAAATCACACCTGCTTTTTCTCTAATCGCCATTTCAATTTCTGCAGCAACTTTAGGATTTTGAGCTAAATAAGTCTTGGCATTTTCTCTACCTTGACCAATCTTCTCTCCTTTATAAGCATACCAAGCACCTGATTTTTCAATTATATCTGCTTTAGAACCAAGATCGACTAGTTCACCCATCTTGCTAATTCCTCTTCCATACATCAAGTCAAATTCAACAACTTTAAATGGTGGTGCCACTTTGTTCTTAACTACTTTCACTCTTGTAGAGTTACCAATAATTTCGTCTTTTTCTTTAATCGCACCAATTCTTCTAATATCCATTCTTACGGATGAGTAAAACTTAAGTGCATTGCCACCCGATGTTGTTTCTGGACTTCCAAACATAACTCCAATTTTCATTCTGATTTGGTTAATAAAAATCATCATTGTATTAGTGTTTGATATTGAGCCAGTTAACTTTCTTAAAGCCTGACTCATTAATCTTGATTGAAGACCAACATGATGATCTCCCATCTCGCCTTCAATTTCAGCTTTAGGAGTTAAAGCTGCAACAGAGTCAATAACGATTACTGAAATAGAGCCTGATTTTACTAGTGTATCAGCAATTTCTAATGCTTGTTCACCAGTGTCTGGCTGTGAAATTAAAAGCTCTTCCGTATTTACACCTAATTTTTTTGCATAAACCGGATCTAATGCGTGCTCTGCATCAACAAATGCACAAATTCCACCAGATTTTTGAGCTTCAGCAACAACCTGTAATGCTAATGTTGTTTTTCCAGATGACTCTGGTCCGTAAACTTCGATAATTCTTCCTTTTGGTAATCCACCTATACCCAAAGCTAAATCAAGACTTAAAGAACCTGTTGAAACAGACTCAATATCCATCGCTCTTTTTTCACCGAGCTTCATTACAGAGCCTTTTCCAAAATTATCTGTAATCTGAGCTATTGCAGCATCTAGTGCTTTGTTCTTTTCTTTAACATCCATTTCTTGATCTTTAGTAGATTTAACTACTTTTAGGTTATTTTTTGTCATTTTTTGCCTCTTTTTTTAAATTTTTAAACACTCGAATCATGATATAAATGTACACATTTTGTTCTCATTAGCAATATATTTATTTTTTTACCTAAAAAAATCGAATATTTACTTAAGTTTTAGATACTGACTATTAAGAAGTCCTATTGCCTTCAACAAGCTGTATTGAGCCATGAGATAATTTTTCTCAGAACTTGCTAAAGAAATTTGAGCAGCGAGTAATAATGAATTTGATTGAATAACATCAAGAGTTGTTCTTGATCCTCTTTCGTACTCAGCTGCAATTCCCTCGTTAGCTATTTCAGCAGCACTCACTTGAACTTTCACTGAGTTCAGAAAACTTTCTGACGATTGCAAACTTGACCACGCGCTTGCAACATTAGTTTCATTTGTTCTGACTGCGTCATCTAAAAGTAATCTTTTTCGAGTTGTTAGATTTGAATTTTTGTTAATTGTTGATCGGTTTTTTCCACCTAAATAAAAAGGCCAACTAAGAGTAGCTTTTAATACATCTTGTTCTTTTTCATCTACAGTAGCGCTTAAATCATCAGTATAAGTTCTTTGTAGTGATAATGATGCAGTAGGTTTTAAATCAGATTCTGAAATTGCTAAATCTTTTTCGGATTTTTCTAAGTCTAATTTTGCAATTAAAATATCTGGATTGTTTTGTTTAGAAAGATTTAATGCATCATCTAAAGTTGATGGTAAAGAAACTATTGCGTTTGTGTTCTTTTGTAATTGATTTGGATCATTTATTTTTCCAATTATATTTTCATAATTAAGCTTACTAATTAACAAGTCACTTTTAGCCTTTACAAACTCTGCTTGTGCACCAGCAAGAGATGATTCGGATTGTGACAAGTCAGTGTTGGTAATTTGACCTCTGTCTCTTCTAATTTTATCATTTTCAACTTGTCTAATTAATAAATTTAAATTCTTTTCATTTAAATCTAATGCTTCTCTAGTAAAAATAAGATTTGTAAAAGCATAAATAGCATTATGAAGAATATCTTGTTCTTTTTTAATTAATTGTGCTTTTGCTAAATCTAAAGCGGTAAAATTTTTTTCAAGAGTTAATCCTCTTCCAAAATCTATCAAGGTTTGCTCTAATTTAATCGAAGTTGAAAATGGATCTACATCACTGATGGTTGCGTCTCCTCCACTTTGATTAGTCAATTTATTGGTATCTTCAATACTTTTTGCTCCACTTAATGTTAATGAAGGCTTATAATTGCTTTTAGCAATATTTATATCTTCCTCTGAAGCTTTAATATTTTCTCTTTCAGCATTTAATTGAATATTATTTTGATAAGTTTGATTTAATGCATCAAGAAGAGTAACTGCAAAAGCGTTACTAAAATAAAATATTGAT